>NZ_CP058349.1:0-321000 GCF_013395055.1 Pseudomonas sp. ABC1 | reverse complement strand
CAGCGCCCTTGTCGCACCTGCGCAGTGTTGCTCCGGGCAGCTCTCTGACCTGGACCATCGAATTCGTCCAGCCGCTGCCGCGTCTGGACACCCATGATTGGTGCCAGTACCGCGCCCTGATCGAGCATGCCCGTGACGGCTACGGCCATTGCGCGGCCGCACTGTGGGGGCCAGCGGGTGAATTGATCGCCTTGAGCCGGCAGACGGTGACGGTCTTTGGTTGAGGCCAGACGAATCCATAGGAGGTGCGAGCGATGAACGGATACAAGGCTTTCACGGTTGAACTGAGTGAGCAGGTCGCCCAGGTGACGATCAATCGGCCAGAAAAGCTCAATGCGATGAACGCCGACTTCTGGCGGGAAATCGTGGAAATATTTCGCTGGGCGGATGATACCGACGCGGTACGCGTGGTGATCCTGTCCGGTGCCGGTGAGCATTTCTCCTCGGGTATCGATCTGCAACTGCTGGCCGAGGCCGCCAGCCAGATGGGCCCTGACATCGGGCGAAATGCCGAGCGCCTGCGGCGGCGCATCCTGGAACTGCAGGCATCCTTCAATGCGGTGGATGCCTGTCGCAAGCCGGTCATCGCGGCGATCCAGGGCTATTGCCTGGGTGGGGCGATCGACCTGATCGCCGCCTGTGACATGCGCTATGGCTCCGAGGATGCGCGCTTTGCGATCAAGGAGATCGACATGGGCATGGCGGCCGATGTCGGTACGTTGCAGCGGCTGCCGCGCATCATCGGCGACGGTATGATGCGCGAGCTGGCCTACACCGGACGAACTCTGGACGGACACGAAGCGCAGGCCATCGGCCTCATCAACCGTTGCTATGCAAGCCCGGAGGAACTGCGGGCAGGCGTTCTGGAACTGGCGAGAACCATTGCCGCCAAGTCGCCGCTGGCGATACGCGGTACCAAGCAGATGATCCGCTACATGCGCGACCACCGTGTCGATGACGGGCTGGACTATGTCGCGACCTGGAATGCCGCGATGCTGCAGTCCGCCGACCTGCGTATCGCGATGGCGGCGCACATGGCCAAGCGCAAACCGGATTTCGAGGATTGATGAAACCTGACCTGATGCAGAGAGAAATCTGATGGGCTTGCGTTGGCAGAGCGCCTTGCTCGATCCTGCCGAGCCGGGCGGGCTGGCGCTGGTGCATTGCCGCCAGCACTTTCTGTGCGATGCGCAGGGCGTGCTGTTCCCGCGCGAATGGCTCAAGCGCCTGGCGTTGCCGTTACTCAGCGAGCAAGGGCTCGGTCATTTCGATGGTGAGCGGGTCTTCCTGCTGGTGCTGGAGCGCCAGGACGAAGTACCTGGCGCCACCTGGCAGGGTTTGCGTCAACTGATGCAGGAGGATGACGACCGCGAGCGTTATCGCATGCTCGCCTTCGCCGCACAGATCGCCACCTGGGCCAGCCAGCACCGTTTTTGTGGCAGTTGCGGCGCGCCCATGCGCCAGCGCTCGGATGAGCGAGCGATGCACTGCGAGGTTTGCGGTACGCATCACTATCCGCGTATCTCGCCGAGCATGATCGTGCTGGTGACCCGTGGCGACGAAATCCTGCTGGCCCGCTCGCCACGTTTCGTACCGGGCGTCTACAGCGCGCTGGCAGGCTTCGTCGAGCCGGGGGAATCCGTCGAGCAATGCGTTGCGCGGGAGGTGCGGGAGGAGGTTGGGCTCAGCATTCACGCGCCGCGTTATATCAGCAGCCAGGGCTGGCCTTTCCCGCATTCGCTGATGTTGGGCTTTCATGCCGAATATGCCGGCGGTGAGATCGTGCCGCAGCCCGAGGAGATCGAAGACGCTGGCTGGTTTCCTGTCGAACGTTTGCCGACGTTGCCTTCGCGGCGCTCCATCGCGCGCTACCTGATCGAGCTTTATGTCGCCAGGCGGCTGGGGACCATGGAGCCGGAACCGCCGGTCTGATGCCTGGTCGGCGTATGGGGCTGGAGAATCTCTATTCGAGTGTCTTCTGCCGGAGGATATAGATGCTGACCAGCACGGCACTGGTCAGCATTGCCAGGCGTGCCCAGGGCAGGGGCACGATCCAGCAGGAAAAACCGATGCTCAGCCACATCAGGCCGATGGCGTAGAGCTTGCCTTTCAGCGGAATGCCCCGGCCTTCGAGGTAATCGCGGAACCAGGGGCCAAGGCGGGGATGGCCGACCAGCCATTCGTAGAAACGTCGCGAGCTGCGCACGAAGCAGGCGGCAGCCAGCAGCAGGAAGGGCGTCGTCGGCAGGACGGGCAGGAATATGCCCAGCACGCCCAGCGCGACACTCAGACAACCCACCGTCAGCAGGACGCCGCGCAGCAGCGGGCTGCTGCTCAGCGGTGTATCGCGGTGAGCCATGGCAGAGCGGGTATCAGTGCCGACGGGGTTTGAGCAGGGCCGGTTTTTCTTCGGGGGCGTGGCAGATCAGGTAGAGCGTAGTCAGCAGCTCTGGAATCTGTCCGACCATTTCGTCGACAAGGTCGGCGTCGCTGGCGATATCGGAGAACTCTGGTTGGTCGTCGAACAGGCCGGAGCCGACCATGATCGGCAGCAGCAGCTCGCTGACTTCTTCCTCGGCGTCTTCGAACCAGACTTCTTCGCGCATGAAGACACCTTCCATGAAGCCGATGCACCAGCCGCGCAGGTCGGATTCGTCGGGCTCGTCGCCCAGCTCCAGCTCGCAAGGCAGGTCCATGTCTTCGTCGCTGGCCAGCTGGCGGGCGATATGCGCCTGGAGCTGGAGCAGGGTCGCCTCGATGGCTTCGCGCTCGGTGTCATCGCGGTAGTTGGGTGTCTCGGCGAACAGGGCGTCGATCCACTCGCGTTCCGGGACCTGCTCGGGGCAGATGCTCAATGCGGTCAGGTAGCCATGGGCGGCGATGTAATCGAGCGCTTCTTCATGCAGGTCGTCTGCATCCAGAAACACTTGAAGGCGTGCGAGTTGCTCGGCGAAAGACATCGTAGGCTACCTGGGCATTGAAAGTAGTTGGGGATTCTAGACGAGGGAGGAAGTACAGGCTACCGCTTTGGGGTGCCACGAAGCCGCGGTTCAGCCCGCATTCTCATTCATATGAATGAAGAATGCGGGCTGAACCCTTCGCTACTATTCGCGTTGCCCGTAGCGGTCGCCCACACAATGCCAACAATCGAGAGCCGTCCCATGACCTGCCATGCCCTCAGAAGCCGCTTTTTCCACATCATGCTATCCACCGTCACCCTGAGCCTCATCGGTGGCTGTACGACTTACAACGCCTCTTCTTCGTTATCGCGTGCGACGTCTGCCAAGGACTGTTCGGACAAGCTGGAGCACTATGACTGGGCGATCTATTACGAGCAGCGTGACGGCCATGTCAGCAGCGAAAAGCTTACAAAAGCCATTTCCGGGATCAAGGCCACTGCCCCTTACTGTGGCAGCAATCCTCACGAGGTCACGGGGCATCTGCTCCAGACGCTGAACCGGCTGGCAAGCACCCGGCATCCGCAGACCGAAGCCATGGCCACGGTCTATTTCAACTACCTGGAGCAGCATCCCTACGCCTATACCCGAATATCCATGGAGGACGTTTCCACCCTTGAAACGGTGAACAAGGCGCAGGCACGCAAGCTGCTGGACCTTGCCCTCGAGCGTGGTATCTGGAGTGTCGCTTACCTGCAGGAATACCGTGTTGTGACGGCCCGTGAGCAAGACCTGGACAGGCTCGAAGATCGCCTGGACGCGGTGGAAGCCAAAGCCCTTGCCGCAAACTCGGGCGAGTTCACGTTCGATCAGGATTACTCTCTGAAGTATCACGGCTATGTGGGTGACACCAACCAGAGGGCGGCCTATTACCTGCGGGCCTATGCTGGCGAAGCGCGCCAGCAGGGGGACGTCAAGCGCGCCCAGATCGTAGAGAGAATGGCGCAGGACAAAGACCGCCGATTCGCTGAGCAGGCACGTAAAGATGCGGAGTGGGCCGCAAAGTACGAGGCTTCCAGCCAGAACCATGCTGCCGTCATGAGTGCACTGGGCGCCGCCGCCTCCATCGCCGCGGCCAGTGATCCGGCCAACGCGGCGGCATATGGCGCCATCGGTGCCGGCACGACGGGCAACATGGCGGAAGTGAGCCAGGCACTGGCCACTGCGGCCGCCGCAAGCAACCAGGGCACTGCATCCTGCGATATTCCCAAGACCTCCATCGATAACGCAGTGCGTCAGTGCAATTGTGAGAAGGGCAAGGTCAGCAAGACCGTGGACGGCACCGGCACCAGCGTTGCCTGCCGCAAGCCGGGGCTGAGTTGGAGCTGCAAATACTTCAACGATGGCAGCAATCGCTCCTGTGGGATGGAGTCGCGTTGAGCTGAGCATTCGATCTGCCTTTGCTCGCTGGTGCTGGTTGCGCGCAGGCGTGCGAAGGCAGGTATGTCATTTTGAGCCTGGTTTTCACGGCCCTGGATGCGATCTTGTGTCGGCGCTGTCGACTCGATCACAGTTTGCTTCCTTCATCGTGTTTATTCTTTCGGTCAACTACCGCTTGCGATGCCTCCCGCGTCCGGGGCGTTGCGATCGTCGCTTCTGCGTGCCTCAGAGAGCACGCGGGATGCTCTAGCGGTCCGAGGCAAAATTGCCAATCCAGCTGTAATGCATTCCCCCTGCGTACCGCGCGCGATTGCTTGACCGGAGCCCTGGAGCATTTCTCCCCTCTCCCATTCATGGGAGAGGGGACGGGGGAGAGGGTGCTTGCGTCTGTCACCCTCTCCCCAGCCCTCTCCCGCAAGCGGGAGAGGGGGTAAAGCGGGTTCTGCCAATGAATATCCGTCTGGTCTGTTCATGCGAGCAAGTATGACGGTCTTCATACGATTGCCCGACCCAGGATTCTTCGCTTTGGAGCGATGCGTCAGGCAACTGGTATACTGCGCGCCTTGTTTTGGAGAACGGCATGCTCGAGAAGGCACAGCAAATCCTCAAAGAAGTCTTCGGTTATGACGCGTTCCGGGGCATGCAGAAGGCGATCATCGAGCAGGTTGCCGGCGGTGGGGATGCGCTGGTCCTGATGCCTACGGGCGGTGGCAAGTCGTTGTGTTTCCAGGTGCCCGCTCTGTTGCGCGAAGGCCTGGCCGTGGTGGTTTCCCCCCTGATCGCCCTGATGGATGACCAGGTCGCCACGCTCGAAGAGCTGGGCGTCAGTGCCGTTGCGCTCAACTCGATGCTGAGCGCGGAGGAACAGCGTGATATCGCGTTCCGCGTTCGTCGCGGTGAAGTGAAGATGCTCTACCTGGCGCCCGAGCGGCTGGTGCAGCCGCGCATGCTGGATTTCCTGCAGCAGCTCGATATTGCCCTGTTCGCCATCGACGAGGCTCACTGCGTCTCCCAGTGGGGGCATGATTTCCGCCCTGAGTACCTGCAGCTCGGGCAGTTGGCAGAGCTTTTCCCCAAGGTGCCACGGGTGGCCCTGACCGCTACGGCGGACCGCCGCACGCGAGAGGAAATCGTCCAGCGTCTGCACCTGGAGCAGGCCGAGCGTTTTCTATCGAGTTTCGACCGCCCCAATATCTTCTATCGCATTGTGCCCAAGGAGCAGCCGCGCAAGCAGTTGCTTGCGTTCCTGGCGGCACGTCGGGGTGACGCGGGCATCGTCTATTGCATGTCGCGCAAGAAGGTCGACGAACTGGCGGCCTTTCTCAGCGAGCAGGGTTTTCCGGCACTGCCTTACCATGCCGGCCTGCCGAACGACCTGCGGGCTTATCACCAGAAGCGCTTTCTCAACGAGGAAGGCCTGATCATGGTGGCGACCATCGCCTTCGGCATGGGGATCGACAAACCCAACGTCCGTTTCGTCGCCCACCTCGACCTGCCCAAGTCGCTGGAAGCCTACTACCAGGAGACCGGTCGGGCAGGGCGTGACGGCCTGCCCGCGGATGCCTGGATGGCCTACGGCCTGCAGGATGTGATCTTCCTCAAACAGATGCTCAACAATTCCGAGGGCGACGAACGGCATAAGCGCATCGAGCAGCACAAGCTCGATGCCATGCTGGCCTTGTGCGAGGAAACCCGCTGCCGTCGTCAGACGCTGCTGGCCTATTTCGACGAGGAGATGCCGCAGCCCTGCGGGCATTGCGACAACTGTGTCGACCCGGTTAAGACCTGGGATGCCACCGAGCCAGCGCGTCAGGCACTGTCGGCGATCCATCGCAGTGGGCAACGTTTCGGCGTCGGGCATCTGGTGGATATTCTGCTGGGACGCGAGAACGACCGGATGCGTGAACTGGGGCATCAGCACCTGTCCGTGTTTGGTATCGGCAAGCAGCGAACCGAAGCCGAATGGCGTTCACTGTTCCGCCAACTGGTGGCGCGCGGGCTGGCCGATGTCGACCTCGAGGGCTATGGCGGCCTGCGTCTGAGCGAGCATTGTCGGCCGCTCCTGCGGGGAGAAACCACCCTTGAGCTGCGCCAGGACATTTCCAGCAAAGCCACCAACACCAAGGTCAGCAGCAGCCCGGCCAGCCAACTGGTGCGTAACGATGAACGCGAGCAGTGGGAAGCTCTGCGAGCGCTGCGTCGAAAGCTGGCGGAAGAGCACAGCGTGCCACCTTACGTAATCTTCCCCGATGCGACCCTGTTGGAGATGCTGCGCAGCCAGCCGCACAGCCTGAGCGACATGGCGGCCGTCAGCGGTGTCGGCTCGCGCAAGTTGGAGCGTTATGGCGAAGCCTTCCTGGCCGTGCTCAAGGGGGGCGCCGCCCAGGTTGAAAAGCCCGTGGTGGACTTGCGCCATGAACTGGTTTCGCTGGCGCGTGCCGGCATGACGCCGGAGCAGATCGCGTCGCAGTTGTCCTGCACCGAGCGCAATGTCTACAGCCTGCTGGCCGAGGCGTTGACTCGCCAGGAGTTGACCCTGGAGCAGGCACTGGATATTCCCGAAGACCTGATGGGGCAGATACAGGATGTCTTTCTCGATGGCGAGGGCGAGTTGCCAGCCGTTTCCACCGTGGCCGCCCAATTCGCCGGGCGAGTGCCGGAGGGGGTGCTGTTCTGCGTGCGTGCGGCGCTCGAGTCCGAGTTCGAACTCTGAGGATACGGCGGCACGGCACCCACGGGTAACCCAGGATGGACAAGTGATGAGTGAACAAGGATCGTTATCATCCCCGCAGGGCGGTTTGCCGGGGATGTCACAGGGCCGGGTGATGATGCAGGTGAGCTTGCCGCTATTGGGTGGCTGTGTTTAGCTCGTCGCCGTCCGGAGCCTCTATTTCAGGTGTTTCCCGTATTTCAGTGCAGCGTCGTGTCTTTTCTGGACAGGCACTGCCATCGATTCGAGCAGGTTTCTTTCGAATGTCTTATCCCGATCAACACCGTTTCGCCATGCAACTGGCGCAGCTTTCTCGCGGCTGGCGTGCGGAGCTGGACCGGCGCCTGGCCGACCTGGGGCTTTCGCAAGCACGCTGGCTGGTGCTGCTGCACCTGGCGCGTTTCGCCCATGTGCCGACCCAGAGCGAGTTGGCCAAGAGCGTTGCGGTAGAAGGACCGACCCTGGCCCGTCTGCTCGATTCGCTGGAGGCCCAGGGGCTGGTGGAACGTCAGGCGGTTCCCGAGGACCGGCGGGCGAAGCGCATCGTGCTGACGCCCAGCGCGTTTCCGCTGATCGATCGCATCGAAGCCTTGTCGCGCCAGTTGCGTCAGGAATTGTTCAATGGCATCAGCGAGGATGAGTTGCGCAACTGCCAGCGTGTGCATGCCCGCATTCTGGATAACCTCGAGCGGCGCTGAAACCTTCTCGGTCAGAAGCTGCGGCCCAGGTTCAGGTAAAGCGCCCGCTCGCGTTCGTCATTGAAGCCATAGCTGAAGTTCAAGGGGCCAAGCGGCGTGTCGTAGCCGAGGAAGATGCTGGCTGCGTTGATATAGCCGCTGTCGAAGTCATTGTCGTTGTTCCAGGCGCGACCTCGTTCGAGCGAGGCGCCGAGGTAGAGCGGGAAGTCCAGTGGCAGGAACGAGCGCTCGCTCACCCGGCGGTAATAGAGCAGGCGTCCGAGGCTGATGTTCTGGCCTGAGAGTGCGTCCTGACGGAACCCGGACAGTTGGCGAGCACCGCCGAGCTGGAAGCTGGACGTCACCACTTCGGTGTCATCCAGGGTTCGGCCATAGCGGCCACCGATGACCCAGGTGTTGGGGCCATGGCTGAATGCCTTGTTCAAGTCGATCTGCCATTGGCGATAGGGATCGTCGGAGCCAAGGCTCTGGTCGTACTGGCGCAGTGAGAGTTCGATCTCTTCGCCTACATGGGGGAAGTCGACATTGTCGAGGGTGTCGAAGGCGTATTTCAGTTCGTAGTAGCCCTCGGCGAAGCTGAATTCCGGCAGTTCCTGCTCGCCAACGCGGACACGCGCTTCGCCCCAGGCCTGGTTGATGCCGAAGCGGATTTCGCCGTTGTTGGCGATCTGCCGTCCCAGATTCAGCTGGTAGCCGTAGCGTTGCAGCCGATACTCCGCAATCGGATCGTTATCCAGTATCGACTCCACGTTCAGGGCATCGACGAACAGGCTCGGGGCGACGAACCAGCGCGAGCCAATGTCCAGCGGTTGATAGAGCTCGCTGTAGAGTTCCTGGTGATCGCCAAGCTGTATGCGGGTCAGCCATTCCGCGCCTAACGGATTGAGGCCGTTCTTGCGATAGCTGGCGCCGATATTGAACGCGCTGTCGCCTCGGAAATTGTCCGACAGGTTGATGCCCAGGCGCAGGTAGTCGGTGCCCGAGCGTTTCCCCCGCGAGTCGATGACCAGGGTGTTGCCCTGCTTGCCATGTTCCACCCGGTATTCGATCTGCTCGAAGTAATCCAGCCCGTAGAGGGTGCCCATGTCCTTTTGCAACTGTTCCAGGTCCAGTGGCTCGCCCAGTGGCTGGCGCAGGTAGCGGCGAATGACCCGGTCATCGACTTTCGAGGTGTTGGTGATGCGTATGTCGTCGATGCGTGGAGTTCGCGGCTCGGCAAGTCCCTTTTGCATCAGTGCCGGTTCACCGCCGGTGCTGCTCATGCTCAAGAGACGGCTGTCCAGGGCGTTGGCTGCTCGGTAGCCTGCCTCGATGAGGTCACCGGCCCGGCCAAAGTCGGTCGAGCCAAAGCCGGCCAGTGCGGGTTGTACCAGCAGGTCTTCCGGTTGCAGGGTGGCCAGTTGGATCTCGGAGTTGCGGCGGGTCATCATCGTGATCGACTGGTTGAGCACGTCCACGACCGTCAGCAATTCCTTGCGCGATTTCAGCGGCGTGCCGATATCCACCACGATCAGGCGGTCGACGCCCATGGAGCGGGCGACATCCACAGGCACGTTGTCCACCATGCCGCCGTCGACCAGCAGGCGACCGTCGATCTCCACCGGGGCGAAGACCGCCGGGATCGACATGCTGGCCTTGATCGCCTGGGGAAGGTGCCCGCGTTTGAATACGACTTTCTCGTCATTGCCGATATCCGTGGCCACGGCCCTGAACGGAATAGGCAACTCGTCGAAGTCGCGCGTATCGCTGGCATGCACCAGCAGGCGCTCCAGCAGCAGAGCCAGGTTCTGCCCCTGGATGACGCCAAGCGGCAGGCCCAGGCTGCCATCTTCCTGGAAACTCAGACGGCGCTTCACCAGGAAGTCGCGGTCATCCTGCTTGCGCCGAAAGGGTACGTCGGCGCGGGGTGGATCATCGGAGAGTACCTGTTGCCAGTCGATTTCCATGGCCAGCACTTCCAGTTCGTCGGCGCTGTAGCCGGAGGCGTACAGACCACCGATCACGGCGCCCATGCTGGTGCCGGCAATCGCATCGATGCGCACGCCTTTCTGCTCCAGCGCCTTCAATACGCCGATATGAGCGAGCCCACGGGCTGCGCCACCGGATAGCACCAGGCCCGTCCTGGGTTGCGGCTGTTCCTGGGCCAGGCAGGGGAGGCTGAGGAGCATGAGCAGGATGGCAAGGGCGTGTTTCATGGCAGTGGCCGTGAGCGAGTCGATGAAAGGCCGCTATTATAGGCACCCACTTTGACGGTTAGAGGGTGCCATGGGCGAGAAGCCGAATATCGCTATCCATTATTGCTGCCAGTGCCAATGGCTGCTGCGGGCCGCATGGCTGGCGCAGGAGTTGCTGTCGACCTTTGCCGACGATCTTGGGCAGGTGGCGCTCGTACCCGGAAGCGGCGGGATCTTCCTGATTACCTGCGATGGGGTGCAGGTGTGGGAGCGCAAGCATGATGGTGGCTTCCCCGAAGCCAAGGTGCTCAAGCAGCGCATCCGTGACCTGATCGACCCTGAGCGTGCCCTGGGCCATATCGACCGCTGACAGCCGGCTTTACCCAATCCTTACATTTCGTTGACTAAATGTTTCGGCCTTGCATGCCTAGAATTCATTAGCGCCGATTGGGGCGTTTTCATGGAGTCTTTCATGCGCTCTTCGCTGTTTCGTTCTGCCGTTGCTGGCTGCCTGGTGCTGTTCTGTGGATTACCGGTTCAGGCCGAGCCCCACGGGCCTGGGCTAGGTGGCGGTCACTCCGGCAAAGGTCCGGGTGGTGGTTACCATGCGCCGGGGCCGCGACACGGGCATGGCCTGCCCAGTGCCGCACGGGAAATCTGGATTGGCAGTACGCTGTACTTTCTGGCTGCCGGAACTTATTACCTGTGGAATGCGGACCGCAAGACCTACGTCGTTGCCTCGCCGCCAACCGTGGCGAGTACGGAACCTGCCAACTATCAGGTTATCGCTTACCCATCCAATGGCCAGAGCAGCGAGCAACAGGCCCGGGACCGGTACGAGTGCCATAGCTGGGCGGTCGGCCAGAGTGGTTTCGATCCGTTGTCGGCGGCGGCCGCGTCGGAGACTGCACCGACGCTGTATCGACGAGCGCAGGTCGCTTGCCTGACAGGGCGCGGCTATAGCGTCAACTGAGGTTCAATAACCGAGGCTCAATGCAGCAGGTCGCCTTGTAGCTTTCTACTGGCCTGCTGCAGGGCATCGATGATGCGCTCTTTGTCGCTGTGCAGGATGCCGTTTGCGTCGAGGTACAGGGAAAAGCCTGGCATGTCATGCTCGATGAAGCTGTCGTTGCCATCCAGGCTGCCGTGCGGGCCTATGACCTGGTAGGCCTGTATCGGGCGTGCGATTCCTTTACCGCTGACCTGGCCGCGCTTGCGGCAGCGAATGGTGCGCCTGACCAGGGCGTAGGTCTTGTGGGATATGAGGATTTCCCCCGCTTCGGCTGCGGCTTCCAGGCGGCTGGCCAGGTTCACCTCTCGACCGATGACGGTGTAGTCCATGCGTGTTTCGGTACCGAAGTTGCCTACGCTGCAGTAACCAGTGTGGATGCCCATGCGGATTTCCAGGGAGCAATCGATGCCGCGTGCACGCCATTGCCGGCGCAGGGCTTTCATTCGCTCGCGCATGGCCAGCGCCATGGAGACTGCTGCGGTGGCATCCAGTCGCGCCCCCTGGCTCGTCGGGTCGCCGAAGAAGACCATGATGCAGTCGCCCACGAACTTGTCGAGGGTCCCGCCGTATTCATGGGTGATCTTCGACATTTCCCGCAGGTAGTGATTGAGCATGTCGGTCAGTGCCTCGGCTTCCATTTCCTCGGAAAGCTCGCTGAAGCCTTTGATGTCGGAGAAGAACACCGTCAGCTTGCGGCGCTGGGTTTCCAGCCGGGTAGTACGTCTGCCGTTGAAAATCGACTCCCGGATCTGGGGCGAAAGGTATTTGGCGATACAGACGGCCCGTGCCTGCTTCGCTTCGATTTCGGCATGGGAACGTGCGAGGTGTCGGCCGCGCTGGCAGACATGGTGGGCGCTGATGCAGATATACAATGCCGCGCTCAGGATGCTGGTCAGGTCGAACCATGCGGAATGTGGCGTGGCCCGCTGTATGGGAATCAGCATGGCGCACAGCAGAGCGCTTCCAGTCGTTACGCCCAGGATCATTGGCAGATAGGCCTGCTTGCTGGTGAGGAGGGCACTGAAGCCCAGTACGAGCATGAGCATCAGGCATGGAATCGGACTGAAGTCGGTGAGTGCGATAACGGCCCCGCCGTTCATTGCATCCAGGGTGAACGATAACCGTCGGTTTCGGCGGGTCGGTCTCCCCAGTGCGCGAGCCAGGTGCGGGTAAAGGAGCAGGTAGGGCAGTGCCCATAGTGTGATTGCCGGCAGGGCCTGGCTATAGACACCAGCCGCCAGTGTCGCGCCTGTCCCGCTATAGGCAAGGATGCGCGCGTGGTAGTCGCAGGGCGGCGGGATCGTTACAGGGCGGCATTCGGCGATGGCGGTTGTCATGTATCGATCGAGCTCCCTGCTCCATGAAGCTATCCGTGGCGGTCGTGCTGCAATGCGGCCGGTTGGGCACGGTTTGCCGTGGCCTCTGGCATATCGCCATCGGATCATAGCCAAGGGAAGGGAGGGCGCCAAACGCGAGAGCGGATGAATATGCCGTTTTGAGACACAGTTCCGTTTTTATCTTCCTGAGTGCGTTCAACGGCTCGCGAAAAGGGCCGATTGCGATGAGCCCTTCCGGCGGCACTCCGCAGCTAGTGCCGCCAGAACGCAGGGGTCAATACAACCAGTACTGTGATGATTTCCAGGCGCCCGAGCAGCATGCCGATGGACAGCAGCCACTTGGCTGTTTCCGGTAGCGAGGCGTAGTTGCCGACCGGGCCGATGATCGGCCCAAGGCCCGGACCCAGGTTGCAGACGGCGGATGCGGCGGCTGTCAGGGCCGTGATGAAATCGATGCCGAGCATGGCCAGGCACAGGGCGAGGAGGGCGATGGTGGTCGTGAAGAAGAAGGAGAACGTCAGGATGGAGCGTACGATTTCTTCGTCCAGGTTATGCCCGTTGTACTGCTGGCGGATGACTGCGCGCGGGTGAACCATCTGTTTGAGGCTGCCCCAGAGCAGCGCATAGGCGACCTGGAAACGGAAAATCTTCAGGCCGCCAGTGGTCGAGCCGGAGCAGCCGCCGAGGAACATCAGGTAGAAGAACACCATCACCGCGAAGCCGCCCCACTGGTTGTAGTCGACCACGGCGAATCCGGTGGTGGTCACCACCGAAACCACGCTGAAGGTCACCACGCGCAGCGAGTCGAGCAGGCTGTCGTCATGCTTGAGCCAGTACCACAAGGTGAAAAGCAGACTGGTCAGCAGCAGTATGCTGAGGAAGCCTCTGACCTGCTGGTCCTTGACGATGGCGCTGGTGTGCCCGCGCAAGGTGGCAACGTAAAGGGCGAAGGGCAGGCTGCCGAGGATCATGAAGACGACGGCGATCCAGTGCGAGGCCGGGCTGAACTTGCCCAGGGAGGCGTCCGACGTGGAAAAGCCGCCAGTGGCGACCGATGACATGGCATGGTTGATCGCATCGAACGGGCTCATGCCCGCCAGCCAGAAGGCCAGGGTGGCGGCCAGGGTGAAGACGACATAGATGACCACGAAGTACTTTGCAGCCATGTGCGAGCGCGGCATGACTTTTTCCGACCAGTCCGACGATTCCGTCTGGAACAGCCGCATGCCCCCCACGCGCAGCAGCGGCAGGATCGCCACGGCCATGCCGATGAAGCCGATGCCGCCCAGCCAGTGCAGCAGTGAACGCCACATCAGCAGGCCCGGCGAGGCATGGTCCAGGCCGACCAGAATGGTGGCACCGGTGGTGGTGATCCCGGACATGGTCTCGAAGAAGGCATCGGCGTAGCTGATATGGTGGATCAGCATCATCGGCAGAGCGGCGAAGCAGCAGACGGTGAGCCAACTGACCGTGGTCAGGAAGTACATGTCACGTGGTCGCAGTTGCGCGTTGGCCGGGCGGCCTGGAGCGACCAGCGCGGCACCGCACGCGAGAGTGATAAGGCTGCCCCAGATGAAGGCCTGGATGTCGTCGTTACGGTCGAAGCTCCACAGCGTCAGCATGGGAATGACCATGCTGATGGCCAGGGTGATCAGGAAAATGCCAAGGATGAAGCCGATGATGCGTAATGTCGGCAAAGCCATTGTCGTGATGCCTGGCGCTGAGACGGGGCGCACATTCTAACGGTTTTGGGCCTGGATGAGAGCCAGTCCGAGAAAGGGTGAGGCCTATCCTTGGTCGATAGGCCAGACAGCCTCTGCGCAGAGGTTGCGTTGCAACCAGTACTCCACGTCCGACTGCGACAGGCCGCAGCCCAGCAGGCTGAAGAGTTTGCCCAGCGCGGCCTCACGGGTCATGCCGCCGCCACATACGAGGCCGGCCTTGCGCAGCCGGCTGCCGGCGGCATAAGTCTCGAACACCACGCAGCCACTGGGGCACTGGCTGATCGCCAGCAGAACCACGCCTCTGGTATGCGCGTCATGCAGGGCGCGTAGCCAGTCATCGTCATCCACCGGGCCCGTGCCACTGCCGTAGCATTCCAGGATCAACCCTTGTACGCCGCTGTCCAGTACGGCGCGCAATTGGGTGCTTTCCAGGCCTGGATAGATCGGCTGGACGGCAATGCGGCTCAGGCTGCGGCGTACGCGATAGTCGAGGTGACTCGGTGCCGGGGCGGGGAGTGAGTGCTCGGGTGTACGGGGCAAGGCCTGGAAGGCTGCGAAGGATTCACTGTGGAATTTGCTGGTGCGAGTTCCCGGTAGCAACTGGCCGGCGAAGTAGATATGCACACCTGGGGCAACTGGAGCGGCGAAGTGCTCCGGAGGAATGCCCTGTTGCAGCAGGCTCATGGCGCCGAACAGATTGTCCCAGGCGTCGCTACCTGCCGCGTCGGCGGGCAGCATCGAGCCACTGAGCAGCACCGGGATGGGCAGCCCCATCAACAAGAAGGACAGTGCCGCCGCGGTATAGGCCAGGGTGTCCGTGCCATGCAGCAGCAGGATGCCCGAACAGTCGGTTGCCCCAGTCGCCTCGACAATGCTGTCGCGCATGGCAAGCCAATTGGTTTGTCGCATGTTGGCACTGTCGATAGGCGGTAACAGTTCGATGAAGCGCCATTCGGGCAGCCAGGCATCGTCGCCCAGGGTGGCTTGCGCCTGACGGATACGCTGCTCGAAGCCGGAGGTCGGCTCAAGGCCGTCCGGCCCTTGCTGCATGCCGATGGTCCCGCCGGTATAGAGCACGACAATCTGTGACGCCTGGTTCATGGTCTTTCCTGTAGGTAACCGAATGCGGGTTTGGCCGAGGTCTGGTGCCGGCATTCGATGATGCTATCGAATGGCTTTGGGATGCATCTTCTCAAGTCTCACACGATGAATAAAATAGGCGTTCTGGCGCCGGACCCTTTCCGGTATCTGAGTGTTCGCATCCATGTCGACCAATAACCCATGCCTTACCTGCGGCGCCTGCTGCGCGTATTTTCGTGTGTCGTTTTTCTGGGGGGAGTGTGTTTCCGCGGGTGGGCACGTTCCCGACCACCTGACCGTCCAGGTTTCGCCTTTTCATGTTGCAATGCGCGGTACGGAGGGCAAGCCGGCGCGTTGTACCAGTCTGATGGGCGATGTAGGGTGTGGCGTACGTTGCAATGCCTATGAACAGCGGTCGAGCACATGCCGGGAGTTCCAGTCGTCCTGGGAAGATGGCCAGTACAACCCTGACTGTGACGCGGCACGTGCAGCCCATGGCTTGCCTCCGCTGGAGCCACCCCTGCATCCGCAATTGTCTCCCGATCGCGTGGCCTGAGCCTGCCCGATCCAAACTGATTTTATAGATGAAGGATGAGTCGATGAACGCCGATGATCTGTTGCTGGAACGGGTTTCCGTCGCCCGGCTTGGCGAACCCGGGCCGAACGCGGTACAGCTCGACGCCATGTTCAGGGCGGCATTGCGAGCGCCGGATCACGGCCAATTGCGGCCATGGCGCTTTCTGACCATCGCAGGTGACGATCGCCTTCACCTGGGCCAGCTCTATGCGCAGGCGGTCTTTGCAAAAAGCCCCGATGCACCACTGGAGGCGCTCGAAAAAGCCCGCAACATGCCGCTTCGGGCACCGCTGCTGATCGTGGTCATCGCCTGTGTGCGAGCACACCCCAAGGTGCCTGAACTGGAACAACTGCTGGCGGCCGGTTGTGCTGCCCATGGTTTGCTGCTTTGCGCCCATGCCCAGGGCTTGGGTGCGATATGGCGAACGGGGGAGATGGCTTTCGATAGGGTGGTCGAAGAAGGCCTGGGCTTGCAGGAAGGCGAGCGAGTCCTGGGGTTCATCTATGTGGGAACGCCACTGGGGCAGCCTCGCAGTGCGCCACGCTTGGAACCTGGCGATTTCGTCAAAAGCTGGCCAGATGCCTAAAGCTATGGAAAAAAGCGCCGATAGAAGGAGTATTCGAGACTCACTGGAGCGCAATTTCCATGTACGCAATGGCAGCCATGAAGCAGTATCAATCGGTGAATATCCAGGCTCAGGTTTCCGATGCGACACCGCATCGCCTGATCCAGATGCTCATGGAAGGTGGCCTGACCCGTCTTGCCCAGGCCCGCGGTGCGATGGAACGTGGCGATATCGCGCTCAAGGGTACGCTGATCGGCAAGACAGTAGGCATTGTCAACGGCCTGCGCCAGGGGCTGGACCTTTCCGCAGGAGGGGAGGTGGCTACCAACCTGGACCGTTTGTACGTTTACATGAATACTCGATTGACCGAGGCGAATGTCAGGAACGACATCTCGATCCTTGATGAGGTCAGCAACCTGCTGCGCGAAGTGAAAAGCGGCTGGGATGGCATTGCCCAGTAAGCAATGCCACCTGAAAGTCGGTCAGCGGTATTCGCACAGATAGGCGGTATCGACGGCCACTTTCAATTGGAACTTGCTGTTGGCCGGTACGGTGAATTGGCTGCCGCTGGCGAATGTTTCCCAGGTGCTGCTACCTGGGAGCAGGACGACCAGCTCACCCGAAACCACATGCATGATTTCCAGCGCGCTGGTGCCGAACTCATACTCGCCTGCGGCCATGACGCCAATGGTCGCCTGGCCTTCCGGGCTTTCGAAGGCGATGGATTTGACGGAGCCAGCAAAATACTCGTTGACCTTGAACATGGGCACACCCTGGGTTGGAAAAATGGCCCGATAGTATGCCCAAGCGACTTCGTGTCGTCACCCGCGCCATTGGGCTGACGATAGCCTTCCGGGACGAACCTCCTGCTTCGGTTCGTGAGCCGCGCTGCAACCCTCTGCAGCATGGCGTCCACATCAATTCATCGATGTTATTTCCAGGCCGATGTTCTGTCGGCCATCCTCGTGGCGCGAAACCCGGACGACGGTCGCGGTGACATGCAGCCCCTTGAGTTCGGGGTGGCCTGATGCGATGAGCACCTCGACCTGCTCGCCGATTTGCAGTTCCGCCCGCGCCAGCAATTGCAGGCCGGTGCTGGACAGGTCCAGGCAATGTGCATCGAATTGTTGCCCGTTGGCCGTGAGGGTGGCACGGGAGTCCACGTTCATTCTGATGAAGTCCCGCTTCTCTGTGTACTGACGGTCATTGCTGGACATGGGGAATTCCTTTTTCATGGGGCAGAAGGCCTTATAACCCCCGCCAAATCGCTCTGTAAAGCCGCCGAATGTCAGGGGTGCATGGCTTGAAACGCCGCACATATGGGAGTACCGTCTGCGCCTTGAAAAGCTTCACGCCCTGCGCTGTGCGCCGGCCTTTTGTTTTCTCCAATCATCCTGGCGGGCTCCGCCTGGTAGAGACATGCAGAACCCAAGCGCAACGTTGCTGATCATCGATGATGACGATGTGGTGAGAGCCAGTCTTGCCGCCTACCTGGAAGACAGTGGCTTCCATGTCCTGCAAGCGGCCAGTGGCCCCCAGGGCATGTCATTGTTCGAGTCAGAATCCCCCGACCTGATCATCTGTGATCTGCGCATGCCGCAGATGGACGGTCTTGAACTCATCCGTCGCGTGAGCGAGCGCCAGAGCGAACTGCCAGTCATCGTGGTGTCCGGTGCCGGTGTCATGGGGGATGCCGTCGAGGCCTTACGCCTGGGGGCAGTCGATTATCTGATCAAGCCTCTGGAAGACCTGGCCGTACTCGAGCACTCGGTGTATCGGGCCCTGGAGCGTTCGCGCCTGCGCATGGAGAACCAGCGTTACCGCGAGCAACTGGAAACCGCCAATCGCGACCTCCAGGCAAGCCTGCACCTGTTGCAGGAAGATCAGGATGCCGGGCGCCAGGTGCAGATGAACATGCTGCCGGAAAGCCCGTGGGTCGTGGATGATTTCAGCTTCTCCCACCGGATCATTCCCTCGCTCTATCTGTCGGGGGATTTTGTCGACTATTTCCGTGTCGACGAGCATCGCATCGCGTTCTATCTCGCGGACGTTTCCGGCCATGGCGCTTCGTCGGCGTTCGTCACCGTACTGCTAAAGTTCATGACCACGCGGCTGCTCTACGAATACCGCCGGCATGCAGTACTGCGTGATTTCAGGCCCTCCGAGGTGCTTGACCATATCAACCGTGGCTTGATCAATTGCAAGCTCGGCAAGCACGTCACCATGCTGGGTGGTGTCATCGACCAGCACAGCAACACGCTTCATTACAGCATTGGTGGCCATTTGCCCATGCCTGTCCTGTTCAGCGATGGCGAAGCACGCTACCTGGAAGGTCGCGGCTTGCCTGTAGGGCTCTTCGTCGATGCCAACTACGAGAACTTCGAGCTGGCATTGCCGGACTCCTTCAGTCTGACGCTGCTGTCAGACGGGATACTCGACCTGCTGCCAGGCGATACGCTCAAGGAAAAGGAGCAGGTGCTGCCCGAGCTGGTCGCGCAATCGAAAGGCACCCTGGATGGCTTGAGCCAGACGCTGGGCCTGGCAGATCTCGAAGGAATGCCGGATGACATCGCCTTGCTGGTATTGAGCAGGAACCTTGCATGAGTACAGGTAAGATCCAGTTCGCCGAACTGGACGGCACATTCATCCTCAAGTTCATCGGTGAGATCCGCCTGACGCTCTGCTCGGCGCTGGATGACACCATCGACAGGATATTTTCCTCCCTCAACTTTTCCTCCATCGTCATCGACCTGACCGAGAGTCGCAGCGTCGACAGTACGACGCTCGGCCTGCTGGCCAAGCTCTCGATCCTGTCACGGCAGAAGGTCGGCCTGCTGCCCACTCTGGTTACGGTGCACCCGGACATCACGCGTCTGCTGCACTCAATGGGCTTCGACCAGGTGTTCAATATTGTCGACCGTCCGCTGCCATGCCCTGATTGCCTGGCCGACCTGCCTAGCCAGGACCAGTCCGAAGAGGTCGTGCGGGCCACGGTGCTGGAAGCGCACCGCATCCTGATGGGGCTCAATGAGTCCAATCGCGAGGCGTTTCAGGACCTGGTCAACGCGCTGGAACATTCCTGATCAGGAGTGCCGAAGCGAGTATTGATCACTCGCCTCGGCGGCAGTCTCATCAGCCCAGCAGAGCTTCCAGCTTTTCCTGATCCCTGGCGAATTGACGAATGCCTTCGGCCAGTTTTTCCGTGCCCATGGCGTCTTCGTTCAGACCCCAGCGGAAACGGCCTTCATCGAGCTCCATCCGTGCTTCAGCGGCGGCGCCAGGGCGCAGATTGCGTTCCAGTGTTCCACTTTCCGCGTCCAGTCGGGCCAGCAGTTCCGGGCTGATGGTGAGCCGGTCGCACCCGGCGAGCGCTTCGATCTGCCCCAGGTTACGGAAGCTGGCACCCATGACCACGGTGCCGTAGTCATGGGCCTTGTAATACTCGTAGATGCGCTTGACCGACTGCACGCCAGGGTCTTGTTCGGCGGCGAAGTCCCGGCCTTCGTGCAACTTGTACCAGTCGTAGATACGCCCTACGAAGGGCGATATCAGGAAGACGCCGGCTTCCGCACACGCCACGGCCTGGGTGAAGGAGAACAGCAGGGTGAGGTTGGTCTGGATACCTTCCTGTTCCAGCCGCCTGGCGGCCTGGATGCCTTCCCAGGTCGCGGCGATCTTGATCAGGATGCGCTCTTTGCCGACACCTTGCCTGGCGTACAGCTCGACCAGTTTCAAGGCGCGCTCGAAGGTGGCGTGACTGTCGAACGACAGCCGTGCATCGACTTCGGTGGAGATGCGGCCGGGGATCAGTCCGAGGATCTCCTTGCCGACCGCCACGGCAAAGAGGTCGCAGGCGCTTGCCCGATCACCCTTGCTCTCGGCTTTGGCCCGGGACAGATGCTCGGCGTAACGGGGCAGGGCGGCGGCCTTGAGCAGCAGGGATGGGTTGGTGGTTGCGTCGATGGGTTGCAGCCTGGCGATGGCGTCGACATCACCCGTGTCGGCAACGACCGTGGTGAACTGTTTGAGTTGTTCCAGCTTGGAGGTCATGGTGCATCTCTGTCCGGTGAGTGGGATGACATTACCCGAGCGCCCGCAGGCGCTCAATGCAGATGTGCGATTGATGATCTTCGCTGTATGGCGCGTGAGGTTTTGACGCCACGTGGGCGACGCCTCATCATTCGCACCCTTCGGCCAGCCAGGCTATCCAGCACTGGCCGGAATCGCCTGAATGTTTCAGATATAGAACGAGCCAGACCCAAGCCAATGCCACAGACCCTCGCCGCAACTCCGGACGCCAACCTCTCTCGCCGCTTCTGCGTCGCCCCGATGATGGACTGGACCGACAGGCATTTTCGCTACTTTGCGCGCACCTTGTCGCGGCATGCGCTGCTCTATAGCGAGATGGTGACCACCGGGGCCCTGCTGCATGGCGATGCCGAGCGTTTCCTGCGCCATGACGAGAGCGAGCATCCGCTGGCATTGCAGTTGGGCGGTAGTGACCCAGCGGCGCTGGCGGCCTGTGCTGGCATGGCCGAGCGGGCGGGTTATCGCGAGGTGAACCTGAATGTCGGCTGCCCCAGTGACCGGGTGCAGAACAATATGATCGGTGCCTGCCTGATGGGGCACCCCGGGCTGGTGGCCGATTGCGTCAAGGCCATGCGTGATGCGGTCAGTGTCGATGTGACGGTCAAGCACCGCATCGGTATCAATGGCCGCGAGAGTTACGACGAGTTGTGCGACTTCGTGGGCCAGGTGCGCGATGCGGGTTGCCGGACATTTATCGTGCATGCACGCATTGCCATTCTCGAAGGTTTGTCACCCAAGGAGAACCGCGAGATACCGCCATTGCGCTATGACGTCGCGGCTCGTCTGAAAGAGGATTTCCCTGAGCTGGAGATCATCCTGAACGGTGGTATCAAGACGCTGGATGAGTGCGCGGCACATCTGCAGCATTTCGACGGTGTCATGCTCGGTCGTGAGGCCTATCACAATCCTTACCTGCTGGCCGAGGTGGATCAGCGGCTCTTTGCATGCGACCAACCGACCATCAGCCGTGCGCAGGCGCTCACCGAGATTCGCCCTTATGTAGCACGCCATCTGGATGAAGGGGGCGCCATGCATCATGTCACGCGCCACGTGCTCGGGTTGGCCCAGGCGTTCCGGGGTGCACGGCGTTTTCGGCAACTGTTGTCGGTGGATATCCACAAGAGCGACGATCCTCTCGCATTGCTGGATCAGGCCATTGGGTTGCTCGAAGGGCATTGATGCACCTGGTAGCCGCGCGATCGGTTTTTCGCTTACCCGATGCCTGAGGCTCTGGTAAAATGCGCCGCCTTTCTTCTGTGCCAGAGACTGCCGTGGTTTTTACCTGGGTCGATTGGGCCATCATCGCCATCATCGTTGTTTCCAGTCTGATCAGCTTGAGCCGGGGATTCGTCAAGGAAGCCCTGTCGCTGCTGACCTGGATCGTGGCGGGTGTCGTGGCCTGGATGTTCGGCGGGGCCTTGTCCCACCACCTTGCGCCATTCGTCAGTACGCCTTCGGCCCAGGTCATCGGCGCCTGCATCATCCTGTTCGTGCTGACGCTGCTGCTGGGCGCCCTGGTCAATTTCCTGGTGGGCGAACTGATCCGCGTCACGGGCATGTCCGGTACCGACCGTTTCCTCGGCATGGTGTTCGGCGCCGCCCGTGGTGGGCTGTTGATCGTTGTCCTGGTGGGGCTGCTGAGCCTGGCGCCGGTCCAGGAAGACCTGTGGTGGCGCGAGTCCACTCTGATACCGCATTTTCTGTTGATTGCCGACTGGTCGAAAAACCTCATTCTCGGGGTGGGTGGCCAGTGGGTTTCGAGTTCGCTCAACGCATCGGGTTGAGCTGTTTGACCTCGGGGCCGGCCCTGGCCGCTACCCGGATAGCCTGAAATAACTGAGGGGTTCCTTGCATGTGTGGCATTGTCGGCATTGTCGGTAAGTCGAACGTCAATCAGGCGCTGTATGACGCGCTTACCGTTCTGCAGCACCGCGGGCAGGACGCAGCGGGCATCGTGACCAGTGACGGTGAGCGTCTGTTCCTGCGCAAGGACAACGGCCTTGTGCGTGATGTCTTCCACCAGCGCCATATGCAGCGCCTGGTCGGCCACATCGGTATCGCCCATGTGCGTTATCCGACGGCCGGCAGTTCGACCTCGGCAGAGGCCCAGCCGTTCTACGTCAACTCGCCGTATGGCATCACCCTGGCGCACAACGGCAACCTGACCAACGTCGAGCAACTGACCAAGGAAATCTACGAGGCCGACCTGCGCCACGTGAACACCAATTCCGATTCGGAAGTGCTGCTCAACGTCTTCGCTCATGAGCTGGCCCAGCGCGGCAAGCTGCAACCGACCGAGGAAGACATCTTCGCGGCGGTGAGCAAGGTGCATGAGCGCTGCCGCGGCGGTTATGCCGCGGTCGCCATGGTGACGGGCTATGGCATCGTCGGTTTCCGCGATCCGAATGCCATCCGCCCGATCGTCTTCGGCCAGCGCCAGACCGATGAAGGCGTCGAGTACATGATCGCCTCGGAAAGCGTCGCGCTGGATGTGCTCGGCTTCACCCTCATTCGCGACCTGGCACCGGGCGAAGCGGTCTATATCACTGACCAGGGCGATCTCTACACACGCCAATGCGCCACCGATCCGCGCTACGCTCCCTGCATCTTCGAGCACGTCTACCTGGCGCGCCCGGACTCGATGATGGACGGTGTGTCGGTCTACAAGGCGCGCCTGCGCATGGGCGAGAAGCTGGCGGAGAAGATCCTGCGCGAGCGTCCCGAACATGACATCGACGTGATCATCCCGATCCCCGACACCAGCCGTTGTGCCGCACTGGAGCTGGCGAACCGCCTGGGTGTGAGGTTCCGCGAAGGCTTCGTGAAGAACCGCTATATCGGTCGGACCTTCATCATGCCCGGCCAGGCGGCACGCAAGAAATCCGTGCGGCAGAAGCTCAATGCCATCGACCTGGAGTTCCGTGGCAAGAACGTGATGCTGGTGGACGACTCCATCGTGCGCGGCACCACCTGCAAGCAGATCATCCAGATGGCCCGTGATGCGGGCGCCAAGAATGTCTATTTCTGCTCGGCTGCTCCGGCGGTGCGCTACCCGAATGTCTATGGCATCGACATGCCCAGTGCCCATGAGCTGATTGCCCATGGCCGTACCACCGAGGAAGTCGCCGAACTGATCGGTACCGACTGGCTGGTCTATCAGGACCTGCCGGACCTGGTCGAAGCGGTCGGCGGCGGCAAGATCAAGATCGAACATTTCGATTGTGCGGTGTTCGATGGCAAGTACGTTACGGGCGATGTCGATGAGAACTACCTGAACCGTATCGAGCAGAGCCGCAACGACCTGAACAAATCCCGTGTCGCACTCATCAGCGATGAAACCATCGGACTGCACAACACCCAGGCCTGAGGCCTGCGTGACGAGGGGAATGAGTCATGAGCACAGAGTGGAATGCCGGACGGCTGGACAGCGACCTGGAACAGGCTGCCTTCGACACCCTGGCGGTTCGCGCCGGGCAGCACCGCACCGCGGAAGGTGAGCACAGCGAGGCGCTGTTCCCGACCTCCAGTTATGTCTTCAGGAGCGCGGCGGATGCCGCGGCACGTTTCGCCGGCGAGCAGCCGGGTAATGTCTATTCGCGTTATACCAACCCCACCGTGCGTGCCTTCGAGGAGCGCATTGCAGCACTTGAAGGCGCGGAGCAGGCCGTTGCCACGGCATCCGGCATGTCGGCGATCCTGTCCATCGTCATGGCGCTGTGCAGTGCTGGCGACCATGTGCTGGTTTCGCGCAGCGTATTCGGCTCGACCATCAGCCTGTTCGAAAAGTACCTCAAGCGCTTCGGCGTTCAGGTCGACTATGTGCCGCTCTCCGACCTGACGGCCTGGGAAGGTGCCTTCAAGCCCAATACTCGCCTGCTGTTCGTCGAGTCGCCTTCCAACCCACTGGCCGAGCTGGTGGATATCGCGGCCCTGGCTGATATCGCCCATACCCATGGCGCGCTGCTTGCGGTCGACAACTGCTTCTGCACCCCGGCGTTGCAGCAGCCGCTGTCGTTGGGCGCGGATGTTGTCATGCACTCGGCGACCAAGTACATCGACGGCCAGGGCAGGGCGCTGGGCGGCGTGGTGGCTGGCAGCGCCAAGCTGATGGAAAGTGTCGTGGGCTTCCTGCGCACGGCCGGGCCGACGCTCAGTCCGTTCAATGCCTGGATATTCCTCAAGGGCCTGGAAACCCTGCGTATCCGTATGCAGGCCCACTGCGCCAGTGCCCTGCAACTGGCACAGTGGCTGGAGCAGCAGCCGGGTGTCGAGCACGTCTATTACAGTGGCCTGGCGAGCCATCCGCAGCATGAGCTGGCCAAGCGTCAGCAGAAGGGCTTCGGTGCCGTGGTCAGCTTCGAGGTCGCTGGGGGCAAGGAGGCGGCGTGGCGCTTCATCGATGCCACCCGGGTGATTTCCATCACCACCAACCTTGGTGACACCAAGACGACCATCGCTCACCCGGCCACCACTTCCCATGGCCGCCTTTCCGCCGAAGAACGGGCCAGTGCCGGCATCAAGGACAACCTGATCCGCGTGGCTGTCGGTCTGGAAGACATCGCCGACCTGCAAGCCGATCTGGCTCGGGGGCTGGCGGCGCTGTGATCACTTTGTCCGTCCCTGGCAGGTGCGTTCTGCTGCCAGGGACGGGAAAGACGAAGCATGCGATGGAAAAAGAGCGGACAGGTGTTGACTTGCTCGCACGGGATGAGTAAATTGCGCGCCTCGCAGGATGAACGGCTCTACGAAGTGCTTGAAAATCCTGGGAAATGGACGAAAGTCCAACCGACGCGCAGCGGTAGTTCAGTCGGTTAGAATACCGGCCTGTCACGCCGGGGGTCGCGGGTTCGAGTCCCGTCCGCTGCGCCATACAGTGATGTTTGTGCATGTTCCATGCGCGGGGCATCGACAAAAAAGCGACCTCAGGGTCGCTTTTTTGTTTCTGTGATTTCCTTCCTTATCCCTTTCTGTTCGTTGCATTTGGCAACAAGGGTATCTGGCCGTTCGCCAGGTCCTGTCCTATACCCTCTATTCCATCGATAGCCTGTGGAGGGTGAACAATGACAATAAACAGACTCCATGTCGGTCAGCGCGTGCGTGTCCCTGAGCACCGCATTCCAGCGGGTCTTCCGCGTGAGTCGCGGGAAGGTACGGTCGTCGAAATCGAGCCGCTGTGTATCAATACGCAGCGTGCGCTCGTGCTGCTGGAGGGCGAGCCGGGAGGGTTGGTCGCCTGCATCTCGGGCGATGTGGAGTGTCCGCGGGACGGCTGAGGCTGCCCGGATCATGACGTGCCGTTCGTCAGGCCCCTGCGAACCCTGTGGATCGAGCCCTAGTCAAGATCATGGACCGTGCCATCCGGCACTACCTGAAAGTCTTGATTAAGGAGTGAACACCTATGCGCATGAGCGGACTTGCGGCAACAACAGCTCTGGGCGTCTGCATGGCCGGAGCCTCGCATGTCTATGCGGATTCGGTGACCGGCCCTGTTTCCAACATCGGCCTGATCGGTTCGCACAATCAGTACAAGCTGACCGTGGATGGCGAGAGCGACAAGGACAGGGTCAACCAGGGTGGTCTGTACTACAACTTCGGCAACAAGCTCACCGGGCAGGAAGGCGTCATCTACCAGATCGGCGCGGAAGGGCAATACGGCGAGGAGGGCGACACCGAGTTCAAGGCCGCCAAGGCCGAGTTCGACGTTGGTCTGCGTGCTCCCCTGAGCACCAATAACTACCTGGACTTCGTTGTCGGTGGTGGTTACGACTGGGGGCGTATAGAGCAGGATGACGTTCGCATCGGCCTGCTGCGGGAAGATGTCAAGCTGACCACCAAGCAGCCGTTCGCCAAGGCGGGCGTTGGCTACAACTATCTGACGCCCGGCTACACCGTGCGCCTGGAGCTGGGGGCTCGCTACTCCATCGATGGCCGTAGCAAATTGAAGATCGATGGTGACAGTGAGTCGGTCGACCTCAAGGACAAGGTCAATCCCTATGGCGAGCTCAGCTTCCTCTGGAACAAGGGCCCCTACAATCTGCCGGTAAGCGCAGGCCTGTACTACACCCAGACGCGCTACCAATTGGATAGCGGCAATCTCGTCGCCGAGCGCACCAAGCTCAAGCAGGAACAGGTTGGCCTGAAGCTGGGCCTGGCATTCTGACCTTGAGGTAATCGAGAAGCCCTGGCCGGAAACTGCCGGGGCTTTTGGTCTGCAGAGTAGACATTTTCGCAGCACAAACAAAAACGCCGTATTGCGTGCGCAATACGGCGTTTTTGTTTGTTTGGTTGCGGGAGCCGGATTTGAACCGACGACCTTCGGGTTATGAGCCCGACGAGCTACCAGACTGCTCCATCCCGCGTCTGTGGGCGGCATTCTACAGAATTTTCTCGGCTTGTCACGGAAAAAGTCCAATAAATTTCGATACTTGTACTCACCTGGCAAATCCTGGCTGTTCGCCGGCAAGCGGCTGAGTACAATGCGCGCTTTTGCGTGGATGAGTTCTGGATGCAAATTGCCCTGGCGCCGATGGAGGGGTTGGTCGACGAAATCCTGCGCGACCTGCTGACGCGCTGTGGCGGCGTCGACTGGTGCGTGACGGAGTTCATCCGGGTCTGCGACCGCCTGCTACCGGCCGCCAGCTTCCATAAGCTCGCACCGGAATTGCAGAGGCGCTCGCAGACCGCCGCGGGTGTGCCGCTGCGCCTGCAACTGCTCGGCTCTGATCCGATCTGCCTGGCGGATAACGCAGCCTTTGCCTGCAAGCTCGGTGCGAGAGCCATCGACCTGAACTTCGGCTGCCCAGCTAAAACCGTCAACAAGTCCCGGGGCGGAGCGGTCCTGCTCAACGAGCCGGAGCTTCTCTGGCGCATCCTGCGCGAGGTGCGCAGCGCCGTCCCCGCGAATATTCCGGTCACCGCCAAGATGCGCCTGGGTTTCAGTAGCACCGATGGCACCCTGGAGTGCGCGCGGGCGCTGGTGGACGGCGGTGCACAGCAATTGGTGGTGCATGCCCGCACCAAGGTCGATGGCTACAAGCCGCCGGCCCACTGGGAATGGGTGGCGCGGGTGCAGGACGTGGTGGCGGTGCCGGTCTACGCCAATGGCGAGGTCTGGACCCTGGAAGACTGGTTGCGCTGCCGCAGTGTCAGTGGCGTGGACAACGTCATGTTGGGCCGTGGGCTAGTGTCCCGGCCGGACCTGGCACGGCAGATCGCAGCCTGGCGCGAGGGGCGGCCTGTATCGCCCATGAGCTGGACGGAGCTCAAACCCCTGCTCGAAGATTTCTGGCAGCAGGCGCGGCGCAAGATAGCGCCACGCTACGCACCGGGCCGGCTTAAACAGTGGCTGGCAATGCTGACGCGCAACTATCCCGAGGCAAAGCGCCTGTTCGACGCGCTTCGCCGTGAGAATGATTGCGAGCGGATAGATGCGCTGTTGATGCGGGCTTGAAACCCTGGCTCTTCGTTCATGCCTGGGGATCGGCACTGGCGTCGAGCAGTGCCATGAAGGTGCGCGCGGCATTCGACAGGGTACGCTCCGTGTGTAGGATATAGCCCAGGCGCCGGCTCAATTGCAGGCCAGGCAATTCCAGTCGCACCACCTGTTCGTCGACCATGGTGCGCGGCAACAGGCTCCAGGCGATGCCGATGGAGACCATCATCTTGATGGTCTCCATGTAGTTGGTGCTCATGGCGATGTTCGGCGTCAGCCCCTCACGCTCGAACAATTGCCGGGCGATATGGTGGGTGAAGGTATTGCCGCCAGGAAAGACTGCCGGGTAGCCGGCGATATCCGCCAGCCTGAGGTCTTGCTTGTGCGCCAGCGGATGCTCCGGGGCGACCACGAAGTCCAGCGGATCGTCCCACACCGGCACTGCCCGCACCGGTTCGCGGGTTTCCGGGGCAAGGGTGATCACCGCCAGTTCGGCCCGTCCATGCAGCACCTGCTCGTAAGCCACTTCCGAATCGAGGAACTGGATGTCCAGTGCCACGCCAGGGTGGTCGCGGGTAAAGGCCCGTAGCAGCGGAGGCAGGCGATGCAGGCCGATATGGTGGCTGGTGGCCAGGGCCAGGCGGCCGGATATTTCGCCGGACAGGTTGCTCAGGGCGCGCCGGGTATCGTCCAGCACGTTGAGAATGCGGTAGGCGCGCGGCAGCAGTGCACGACCGGCCTCGGTCAGGCTGACTTCGCGGCCCAGGCGGTCGAACAGGCGTACGTCGAGTTGCTGTTCGAGGCCGGCGATACGCTTGCTCACCGCCGGTTGGGTCAGGTGCAGGCGCAGTGCCGCTTCGGAAAAACTGCCGGTTTCGGCGATGGCGATAAAGGCGTTGAGATTGGCCAGGTCCATAGAGCGCTCCAGGCTGCAGGCCTCAGGCTACAGGAGTGATGCCAGGCTGCAAACTCAAACTGCCTCGCTGCCTTCACGCCTTCTCGTGCCGTTGGCAAGCAGCGCGACAATGAACACCAGGCTCAACAGCAGCACGATGGTCGGTGCAGGGGCGCTGTCGAGGAAAAAGCTCAGGTAGACACCGCTGGCGGCACAGGCGATGGCGATGCCGGTGGCCACCAGTAGCATGCTGCCGAAGGTGCGGGTGAGCAGGAAGGCGATGGCGCCGGGTGCGATCAGCAGCGCGATGGAGAGGACGATGCCGACGGCCTGCAACGAGGCGACCACCGACAGCGAGACGGCGGTGAGCAGGCCATAGTGTAGCAAGTGGACCCGCAGGCCGGCGGTGCGGGCCTGTACCGGGTCGAAGGCGTGCAGCAGCAGGTCGCGCCATTTCAGCAGGATCCACAGGCTGATAAGCAAGGCGATTGCGCCGCTTTCCAGCAGGTCCGGCCAATGCGCACCCAAGGCGTCGCCGAAGAGAATGTGATCGAGGTGGATATCGCTTCGGGTCCAGGTGTAGAGCAGCAACCCCAGGGCGAACATGCCCGAGAACACGATGCCCATCACCGTGTCCTGCTTGATACGGCTGTTCTGGTGCAGGTAGCCGGTGACCAGCGCGCAGCTCATGCCGGCGAAGAAGGCGCCCAGGGCGAAGGGCAGGCCGAGCAGATAGGCGATCACCACCCCGGGGAACACCGCATGGGAAATGGCATCACCGAGCAAGGCCCAGCCCTTGAGTACCAGAAAGCAGGACAGCAGCGCAGTCGGTATCGCCACGATCACGGCAATCGCCAGGGCGAACTGCATGAAGTCGAACTGCAGCGGTTGCAGCAGCAGATTGAGCGTATTCAGGGCAGGCTCCTTTGCAACGCGATGCGGCTGCGCCGGCGTGCCGCGAGCAGGCCATGCCTGGGTGCGAACAGGAAGGCGCAGAGAAAGATCAGGGTCTGCAGCAGTACGATGATGGCGCCGGTGGCGCCGTCGATGAAGAAGCTGCAATAGGTGCCGACCAGGCTGCTCGAGGTGCCGATGGCCATGGCGATGCAGATGATCCTGCCGAAGCGGTCGCTGAGCAGGTAGGCGGTGGCACCGGGGGTGACGATCAGGGCGATCACCAGAAAGGCGCCGACCGTCTGCATGGCGGCCACCGCACAGGCCGAGAGCAGGGTGAAGAACAGGACTTTCAGCAGGACCGGGTTCAGGCCGACGCTGCGTGCATGGTTTTCATCGAAGAACACCAGCATCAGGTCCTTCCACTTCAACGCCAGTACCAGCAGGCTGCCAAGGCCGATGATGAGCAACTGCAAGGTATCGCCGGGCGTGATGGAGAGGATATTACCGAGGATGATGGTCTGCACGTTCACGCTGCTGGGCGAGAGCGAGATCATGAACAGCCCGAGGCCGAAGAACGAGGTGAAGATCAGCCCGATGATGGTGTCTTCCTTGAGTCGCGTGTGCTGGTTGAGCAGCGCCATGGAGCCAGCCGCGAGCAACCCGGCGAAGAACGCCCCGGCGGAGAACGACAGCCCGAGCATATAGGCGCCAGCGACACCGGGGACGATGGAGTGGGACAGCGCATCGCCGATCAGCGACCAGCCCTTGAGCATCAGGAAGCACGAGAGAAAGGCGCAGACGCCGCCGATCAGGGCCGAAACCCACATGGCATTGACCATGTACTCGTAGGCGAAGGGGGCCAGCAGGGTCTGCATCATGGTGCAGGCGCTTCCTTGTCGTCGGTGGCGACCCCGCGCACCGAGGCGCGGCCGTCCAGCAGCACCAGTGGGCGTTCGTCGTCGGTCATGATGCCGACTACCGAGTTGCCGCCGTCACGCGGCTGGCGGGGCAGGTCGAAATGGCGCAGGACGCCGCCGAAGGTCTGGGCCAGGTTCTCATGGGTGAATATCTCGCTGGTCGGACCATGGGCCAGCACGGTATTGCGCACCAGCACGGTGCGGTCGCAGAACTCCGGCACACTGCCCAGGTTATGGGTGGACACCAGCATCACCCGGCCTTCGGCACGCAGTTCCATGAGCAGTGCGATGATCGCGTCCTCGGTGGTCACGTCGACGCCGGTGAAGGGCTCGTCGAGCAGGATCACCCGGGCATCCTGGGCCAGGGCGCGGGCGAGGAACACACGCTTCTTCTGCCCGCCGGACAGTTCGCCGATCTGGCGCTTCTCGTAGCCGCGCATGCCGACCCGTTGCAGCGCGAGGTCGACCGCTTCACGGTCGGCCTCGCGTGGGCGGCGCATGAACCCCATGTGGCCGTAGCGCCCCATCATCACCACGTCGCGCACCAGTACCGGGAAGTGCCAGTCGACTTCCTCGCTCTGCGGCACATAGGCGATCAGGTTGCGCCGCATGGCCGTGCGCACCGGTTGCCCGAGTACGCTGATGCGGCCCTGGGCCAGGCGCAGGAAGCCCATGATGGCCTTGAACAGGGTGGACTTGCCGCTGCCGTTGACCCCGACCAGGGCGGTGATACTGCCGCTCGGGATACTGAAACTGGCGTCATGCAGTGCGGTCAGGCCGTTGCGGTAGGTGACGCTGACATGCTCGACGAGCAGACCGTCGCCAGCGTCCTGCCCGGTAGTTTCGGGGGTGTCGTCACTCACTGGGACAGGCCCTCGGCGATCGTGCGGGAGGTGACGGTGAGCAGGTCCAGGTAGCTGGGCACCGGGCCGGTCGGCTCGCTCAGGGAGTCTACATAGAGCACGCCGCCATAGTGGATGCCCGCCTCACGGGCGACCTGGCGGGCCGGGGCGGGGGAAATGGTGCTTTCACTGAAAATGGCCGGGATACCCTGGCTGCGCACCACGTCGATGACCTTGCGCACCTGTTGCGGGGTGCCCTGCTGGTCGGCATTGATCGGCCACAGGTACAGCTCCTTCAAGCCAAAGTCGCGGGCCAGGTAGCTGAAGGCGCCTTCACTGCTGACCAGCCAGCGTTTTTCCGGCGGCAGTTGCGCGAGGCGTTCGCGGATGGGTTCGATGCTGGCGTTGATGCGTGCCTTGTAGGTCTCGGCGTTGGCCTGGTAGATGGCCGCGTTGGCCGGGTCGTGGCGGACCAGTGCATCACGGATGTTATCGACATAGACCAGCGCCGAGGCAGGCGACATCCAGGCGTGGGGATTGGGCTTGCCAGTGTAGGGCCCCTCGGCAATGCCGATCGGTTCGATGCCTTCGCTGACCACCACGCTGGGTACGTCCTTCATGCGCTGGAAGAACTTCTCGAACCACAGCTCCAGGCCCATGCCGTTCCACAGGATCAATTGCGCACCCTGGCCCTTGGCCAGGTCGCCAGGTGTCGGCTGGTAATTGTGGATTTCCGCCCCTGGCTTGGTGATCGACTCGACGATGGCGGCATCGCCGGCGACGTTCTGCGCGATATCGGCGATCACGGTAAAGGTGGTGACGACCTTGAATTTAGGCTGCTCCGGCTCCTGGGCGTTGGCCAGGAGACTGCTGCTGGCGATGCCGATCGCGGCCAGGCCGGTGGCCAGCCAGTGCAGGATAGAGCGGCGTGTCGTCGTCATCGGGATCTCCAAAGGTCGATTATCATGACTCATTCTTATTTTTATTTACGAATGGCCGCCAGCACAATGAAATAGTTCACTTGATGCATTCCTGATGGGAATCTTTTGGATAAAAAATATGAATTTGAGTAATTCGATATAAGCCCCTAGCATTGTCCTCATAAGCAGAGGGGCCATGTGCCCCGTGCATAGAAACGCCCTGATGAGGACCGATAGATGGCTGGCAAAACACTCTATGACAAGCTCTGGGAAATGCACGAGGTCACACGTCGCGACGACGGTTCGTCGCTGATCTACATCGACCGTCATATCCTCCATGAAGTGACTTCGCCCCAGGCTTTCGAAGGCCTGCGCCTGGCCGGGCGCAAGCCCTGGCGCATCGACGCCAACATCGCCACGCCCGATCACAACGTACCGACCACCCGCGCCGAGCGCCTGGGCGGGCTGGATGCCATCGCCGACGAAGTGTCGCGTATCCAGGTGCGAACCCTGGACGAGAACTGTGACGATTTCGGCATCCTCGAATTCAAGATGAACGACGTGCGCCAGGGCATCGTGCACGTAGTCGGCCCGGAGCAGGGTGCGACCCTGCCGGGCATGACCGTGGTCTGCGGTGATTCGCACACCTCCACCCATGGTGCTTTCGGTGCGCTGGCCCACGGTATCGGCACCTCCGAAGTGGAGCATGTGCTGGCGACCCAGTGCCTGGTGGCGAAGAAGATGAAGAACATGGTGGTGCGCGTCGAGGGCAAGCTGCCCGTTGGCGTCACCGCCAAGGACATCGTGCTGGCGGTGATCGGCGAGATCGGTACCGCCGGTGGCAATGGCCATGCGCTGGAGTTCGCTGGCAGTGCGATCCGCGACCTGTCGCTGGAAGGGCGCATGACCATCTGCAACATGTCCATCGAAGCTGGTGCGCGCGTGGGGTTGGTTGCCGTCGATGACAAGACCATCGCCTACGTCAAGGATCGCCCCTATGCGCCTAAGGGCGCCGACTGGAACAAGGCAGTAGCGCTCTGGGAAGGCCTGGTGTCCGACGAGGACGCGGTGTTCGACACCGTGGTCGAACTGCGTGCCGAGGACATCAAGCCCCAGGTCAGTTGGGGCACGTCGCCGGAAATGGTGCTGGCGGTCGATCAGAACGTGCCTGATCCAGAGCGTGAGAGCGACCCGGTCAAGCGTGACTCCATCGTTCGTGCGCTGAAATACATGGGGTTGACGGCCAACCAGCCGATCACCGATATCCGCCTCGACCGCGTCTTTATCGGTTCCTGCACCAACTCGCGCATCGAAGACCTGCGCGCCGCCGCCGAAGTGGCCAAGGGCCGCAAGGTTGCCGCGACGGTCAAGCAGGCGCTGGTGGTGCCAGGCTCCGGCCTGGTCAAGGCCCAGGCCGAGCAGGAAGGGCTGGACCGTATTTTCATCGAGGCCGGTTTCGAATGGCGTGAGCCAGGCTGTTCCATGTGCCTGGCGATGAACCCGGACAAATTGGGCAATGGCGAGCATTGCGCCTCCACCTCGAACCGCAACTTCGAAGGGCGCCAGGGCGCCGGCGGCCGTACCCACCTGGTCAGCCCGGCGATGGCCGCCGCCGCCGCGGTGACCGGCCACTTCATCGACGTTCGCGAATTGACCCAGGCCTGAGGAGCACAGCATGAAAGCCTTTACCCAACACACCGGCCTGGTCTGCCCGCTGGATCGCGCCAATGTCGACACCGACCAGATCATCCCCAAGCAATTCCTCAAGTCGATCAAGCGCACCGGCTTCGGCCCCAACCTGTTCGATGAGTGGCGCTATCTGGACGTCGGCCAGCCGAACCAGGACAACTCGAAGCGACCGATCAACACCGACTTCGTGCTGAACTTCCCGCGCTACAAGGGCGCCAGCGTATTGCTGGCCCGCGAGAACTTCGGTTGTGGCTCCAGTCGCGAGCATGCGCCCTGGGCGCTGGACGAATACGGCTTCCGCACCGTGATCGCGCCGAGCTTCGCCGATATCTTCTTCAACAACAGCTTCAAGAACGGGCTGTTGCCGATCATCCTCAAGGATGAAGAAGTCGACGAGCTGTTCCAGCAGGCCGAGGCCGAGGCCGAGGAAGGCTACCAGTTGACCGTCGACCTGCAGGCGCAGACGGTCACCCGCCCGGACGGCAAGCAATACGCCTTCGAGGTGGATGAATTCCGCAAGCATTGCCTGCTCAACGGCCTGGACGATATCGGCCTGACCCTGCAGGCCAGCGAGCAGATCAAGGCATTCGAAGAAACCTATCGCAGCAACCAGCCCTGGCTGTTCGGCGCGATCCGCTAACGACAGCGACACGCTTCAAGCGGTAAGCCGCACGTAGCGGCGACACTCCTTGAAGCGTGCAGTTATTTCCGAAGGAAACTCCCATGTCCAAACAGATTCTGATTCTCTCCGGTGACGGTATCGGCCCGGAAATCGTTGCCGAAGCGGTCAAGGTATTGAAACTGGCCAACGACAAGTTCGCGCTGGATTTCGAGCTGAGCTTCGATGACCTCGGTGGTGCCGCCATCGACCGCTACGGCGTGCCGCTGGCCGACGAAACCCTGGACCGCGCCCGTGCCGCCGATGCCGTACTGCTGGGTGCGGTCGGCGGGCCGAAGTGGGACACCATCGACCCGGCCATCCGCCCCGAGCGCGGCCTGCTGAAGATCCGTTCGCAACTGGGCCTGTTCGGCAACCTGCGTCCGGCCATCCTCTACCCGCAACTGGCCAGTGCCTCCAGCCTCAAGCCGGAAGTGGTCGCCGGGCTGGACATCCTCATCGTGCGTGAGCTGACCGGCGGCATCTATTTCGGCCAGCCGCGCGAGAGCAAGCTGCTGGAGAACGGCGAGCGCATGGCTTACGACACGCTACCGTACAGCGAGAGCGAAATCCGCCGCATCGCCAAGGTCGGTTTCGACATGGCGCGCGTGCGCGACAAGAAACTGTGCTCGGTGGACAAGGCCAATGTGCTGGCCTCCAGCCAGTTGTGGCGTGCGGTGGTGGAAGAGGTCGGCAAGGATTACCCGGACGTCGAGCTGTCGCACATGTATGTCGACAACGCGGCCATGCAACTGGTGCGTGCGCCGAAGCAGTTCGACGTGATCGTCACCGACAACATGTTCGGCGACATCCTCTCCGATGAAGCCTCGATGCTCACCGGTTCCATCGGCATGCTGCCGTCCGCCTCGCTGGACAGCGATAACAAGGGCATGTACGAGCCTTGCCATGGTTCGGCTCCGGATATTGCGGGCAAAGGTATTGCCAACCCGCTGGCGACCATCCTCTCGGTGTCCATGATGCTGCGCTACAGCTTCGGCCAGGTTGCCGCGGCTGACGCCATCGAACGCGCCGTCAGCGATGTACTGGACCAGGGCCTGCGCACTGGCGACATCTGGTCCGAAGGCCAGACGCGCGTCGGGACTGCGCAGATGGGCGACGCGGTGGTCGAAGCGCTCGCGAAGTTGTAATCTCTTGGCCCGTCATTTCACTCGGCGGGTCACTTGCATATAGGTGTAGTTGCGATGAAACGTGTAGGTCTGATCGGTTGGCGCGGAATGGTCGGTTCCGTGCTCATGCAGCGGATGCTGGAAGAGCGGGACTTCGACCTGATCGAGCCCGTGTTTTTCACCACCTCCAACGTCGGCGGCCAGGGCCCGGACATTGGCAAGGAAACGGCTGCACTGAAGGATGCCTACAGCATCGAAGAGCTGAAAGGCCTGGACGTGATCCTGACCTGCCAGGGCGGTGACTACACCAACGAAGTCTTCCCCAAGCTGCGCGAGGCTGGCTGGAACGGTTACTGGATCGACGCCGCCTCCAGCCTGCGCATGCAGGACGACGCGGTGATCGTGCTGGATCCGGTGAACCGCAAGGTCATCGACCAGCAACTGGATGCCGGCACCCGCAATTACATCGGCGGCAACTGCACCGTCAGCCTGATGCTGATGGGGCTGGGCGGGCTGTTCGAAGCCGGGCTGGTGGAGTGGATGAGCGCCATGACCTACCAGGCCGCTTCGGGCGCCGGTGCGCAGAACATGCGTGAGCTGATCCGCCAGATGGGCACCATCCACCAGTCGGTCGCCGATGACCTGGCCAACCCGGCCAGCGCCATCCTCGAGATCGACCGCAAGGTCGCCCAGACCCAGCGCGACGAGTCGTTCCCGGTGGACAACTTCGGCGTGCCGCTGGCCGGTAGCCTGATCCCCTACATCGACAAGGAACTGCCCAACGGGCAGAGCCGTGAAGAGTGGAAGGCTCAGGCCGAGACCAACAAGATCCTCGGTCGCTTCAAGAGCCCGATCCCGGTCGACGGTATCTGCGTGCGAGTCGGTGCCATGCGCTGCCACAGCCAGGCGCTGACCATCAAGCTGAACAAGGATGTGCCGATTGCCGATATCGAAGGCCTGATCAGTCAGCACAATCCCTGGGTCAGGCTGGTGCCGAACCACCGCGACGACAGCATGCGCGAGCTGAGTCCGGCTGCCATCACCGGTACGCTCAACGTGCCAGTGGGCCGTCTGCGCAAGCTCAACATGGGCTCGCACTTCCTCGGTGCGTTCACCGTTGGCGACCAGTTGCTGTGGGGGGCCGCCGAGCCGCTGCGGCGCATGCTGCGCATCCTGCTCGAACGCTGACCTGCCGCACCGCAGGCGCTGTACGCGCTTGCGCGTGGCCACACTTTCCAAGCGCCCGCATCGTCGTGGCGCTTTTTCTATTTTTCGTTCCGAGGAAAAAGCATGTCCCAGCCTGTCGATATCGCCATCGTGGGAGCCTCCGGCCTGGTCGGTGAAGCGCTCGTCGAGCAATTGGACGAGTGCGCATTGCCCGTCGGAGAGTTGCACCTGCTTGGCAGTGCCGAAGCGCTTGGGCATTCGTTGACATTCCGTGGACGCAATCTGCGCGTGCGTGAGGTCGAGGATTTCGACTTCGCCAAGGTGGCGCTGGTCTTTTTCGTGCAAGGGAGCGAGGCGATTTTCCAGCGTGTGCAGGCGTCGGAGCGATTGCTGGTCGACCTGTCCGGGCAGCAGTCTCTACCCTTGCTGGTGCCTGGCTGGAGTGCGCCCGAGGCGCTGGCCCGCCAGGTCGCCACACCGGCGTCGAGTGTGGTGACGCTGCTGGGCGCCCTGGCGCCGATACGGCACCTGCTCGACCTGCAACGTATCGTGGCGTCCGTATGCCTGCCGGTATCGGCCCATGGCAATGCCGGTGTCAGGGAACTGGCCCGGCAGACCGCCGAGCTGCTGAACGCACGACCGCTGGAGCCGCGCCTGTTCGGACGCCAGGTTGCGTTCAACGTCTTCGCCAGTGATGAGCATGGATTCGAGCAGCGTATCCACGCCGAGTTGCTGGCGCTGCTGGGCCAGCCTGGGTTGCCGGTATCGGTTGCCTGTATCCAGACGCCAGTGTTCTTCGGCGAAGGCATCAGCCTGTCGCTGATCGGCTCCCGTCCGGTGGACATGGCTGCAATCGAAAACAGCCTTGCCGGGGCGGACGACATCGACTTGATCACCGAGGAAAACACGCCGGGCGTGGTCGAGGACGCCGTCGGGCAGGCGCGTATCAGTGTGGGCCGCTTGCGTGCGGTCGCCCACGACCCTTGTTCGATCGACCTGTGGCTGGTCGCTGATGGCCTGAAGAAAGGTACGGTTTCCAATGCCCTGGAATCGGCTGAGTTATTGATAAAACACTATCTGTAAAAGATACTTGCGGACTATTCGAAGAAGCGTTCCAACTGGTTCCGGCAGCGTCATGCGCGCTGCCGTGGCTCCGGCGGGAAAAACAAGGAGTCAAACGATGGCTAGGGTTCGCAATCTGGTGCTGGCAATTGCCGCGGCGACAGCATTGACCTCGCACACGGCGTTCGCCCTGGAACTGGGCAAGGTCGAGCTGAAGTCGGCCCTCAACCAGCCATTGACCGCCGAGATCGAGTTGCTCGATGTGCAGGGGCTGTCGGCGACGGAAGTCGTATCGAAACTGGCCTCCATCGAAGACTTCCGGAAAGCTGGCGTCGACCGCCAGGCCTTCCTGTCCGAACTGAGCTTCACGCCAGTGCTGCAAGCCGATGGCCGGAGCGTCATCCGGGTCTCGTCGAGCAAGCCCGTTCGCGAGCCTTATGTGAGCTTCCTGGTCGACGTGCAGTGGCCCAATGGGCGTGTGCTGCGTGAGTACACGCTGTTGCTGGACCCGCCGCTCTACAAACCCCAGGCGGCGGCTGCGCTTGCGCCGCAGTTGCCCCTCGCCAGTGCCCCGCTGACGGCCAAGCCGGCCAGCGAGCCAACGGCTGCAAAAGCCCCCGAGCCTGCGCCAGCGCCCAAGGCCAGCACCCAGGGCCAGTACCGCACGGTGGCGCGAGATACCCTCTGGGAAATCGCTGCCCGCAATCGCCGTGGCGGTAGCGTGCAACAGACCATGCTGGCTATCCAGGAACTCAACCCTGGGGCCTTCATCAACGGCAATATCAATCTGCTCAAGACCGGCGCGGTCTTGCGCCTGCCCAGTGCCGAGCAGGTCGCCAGCCTGCCGCAGCGGCAGGCGATTGCCCGTGTCGCCGAACAGAATGCCAGTTGGAAGCAAGGCCGCAGCGGTGCGCGGCAGTTGGATGCCACTGCTCGTAACAAGGCTGGCAATGCCCCGGCCCGCGTCGCCACCGGCGATAACCTGCGCCTGGTCGCATCCGATGCGGGCAAGGCGGGTGGGGCTGGCGAGTCGGGCGACGAGAGCCTTCAGGGCTTGCGCGACCGATTGGCCACGGCCCAGGAGCGGCTCGACTCCACACAACGCGAAAATACCGAGCTGGGCGAGCGCCTGGACGATTTGCAAGGGCAACTGGATAAACTCCAGCGCCTGATGCAACTGAAGGACGATCAACTGGCTGCACTGCAGGCGCAGTTGGAGTCGAGCGAAAGCGCTGGTGCGGCAGGCGAGGGACCGTTCGGGAAGCTTCTGTCCAATATCTGGTGGCTGATCGGTCTGGGTGGCAGTGCGTTGCTGCTTCTGGTGCTGGCCCTGTTGGCCTGGTCCAGGCGTAGCAAGCCCCGGGACGTGATTCGGCTCGAACCGGCCGATGTGGTCGACGTTACGCCCAGCAGGCCGCTGGACGCCGCTGTCGAAGACCCGCTGAAAGGCGCGGTGATGGCCTCCGATACGCTGGCCCAGGCGGATATCTACATCGCCTACGGTCGCTTCAATCAGGCTGCCGACCTGCTGCGCAACGCACTCAAGGACGAGCCACAACGTACGGACCTGCGCCTCAAGTTGATGGAGGTCCACGCCGAGCTGGAAGACCGTGACGGCTTCGCCCGTGAAGAGGCCGCATTGAGCGCCGATGCGGCGGCCAGTGCGGATGTGGAGCGGTTGAAGGCGCGTTATCCCTCCATGCAGTCCTTTGCCGGTGCCACTGCGGCGGCAACGGCCGCCTACGCTGCGGTCGAAGCGGCGGCGGACACCGAGCAGGATGACTTCGGCATCGATTCCCTCGACGATGCCTTCGATCTGAGCATGGATGAGCTGGAGTTCGACGCCGAGCAGCCCGCCGACACCCAGGCAGCGGATGAGGATGAGGATGAGGATGACCTTTCGCTCGACGAGCCGTCGGCCGATACAGGCTTCGATCTGGATGCCGAGTCGCATGACGAGCGCGCGCCGACTGACGTCGCGCCAGAGGCGGACTTCTCCACCGATACGCTGCCGACCGAGCCGGAGGAGCACGCCGAGCCAGACCTGAAGGCGTTTGACCTGAACGACTCGGATGCCGCCGATTTGCCGGAGGCGTTCGACCTGTCGCTGGAAAGCGATGCCGATGAGCCCGTGAACGAACTGGACCCGAGCAGCCTGAGCGCCAGCCTGGGCGAGGTGGACGCCGATCTGCAGGAGCTCATTGCCGATACCGCCAAACCGGCATCCGACGATCTGTCCGAGGAGTTCGACTTCCTGGCCGATACCGATGAAATCACCACCAAACTCGACCTGGCCCGTGCCTATATCGACATGGGCGATGCCGATGGCGCCCGGGATATCCTCGAAGAAGTGATCGGCGAGGGTAACCCGACCCAACAGCAGGAAGCGCGTGACATGCTCGGTGGCCTGTCCTGAACATGACGACAGTGCTTGAAGAGGGACAGGCGGCACCTACACGAATCGCACTGGGCATCGAGTACAAGGGCTCCCGTTACCGGGGCTTCCAGCGTCAGCGCGCTGGCGTGCCCTCGATCCAGGAATGCCTGGAAAAGGCATTGAGCAAGGTCGCCGGCGGGCAGCCGGTGACACTCAGCTGCGCGGGGCGCACCGATGCCCTGGTGCATGCCTGCGGGCAAGTGGTGCATTTCGATACGACGATCGAACGCAGCATGCATTCCTGGGTGATGGGCGCGAACATGAACCTGCCCGGGGATATCAGTGTGGCCTGGGCCAAGGCCATGCCGCGCCAGTTCGATGCGCGTTTCAGCGCCATGGCTCGCCGTTACCGTTATGTGATCTACAACGATCCGATCCGCCCGGCGCACATGGCCGAGGAAGTGACCTGGAACCATCGGCCGCTGGATATCGAACGGATGCGCGAAGCCTCCCGGTATTTCCTTGGGACGCACGATTTCAGCGCTTTCCGTGCCCGTCAGTGCCAGGCCAAATCACCGATCAAGACCGTTCACCACCTGGAAATCATCGAGCATGGCCGGCTGATCGTCCTCGATATCCGCGCCAATGCCTTCCTGCACCATATGGTGCGCAACTTCGCCGGGGTGCTGATGACCATCGGTGCGGGGGAGCGGCCCGTGGAGTGGGCCAGGGAAGTGCTGGAAGCCCGTGTGCGCCGCACCGGAGGGGTGACGGCTCATCCTTATGGGCTGTATCTGGTGGAGGTTGATTACCCCGAGGAATTCGAGCTGCCCCAGCGTTACCTGGGGCCGCATTTCCTTTCCGGGTTGCCGGATTGCCGGCTCTAGTGCATGCCGGTGCGCACGGCGCACCCTACGGTTTGAGCATGTAGGGTGCGCCATGCGCACCTGTACACGACCCCTATTGCATTAAGCGCAGCCAGGCTCGCTGGCTGCGGCTCTGGACGGATCAGGCTTCTGCGTTCTGCACGATATTGGCGCGACGTTGTTTCTTGCGCCAGGTACGCCAGACCGGCAGGGCGATCATGCCCACGATCAGTGTCCACACGCCCCAGGTGATCGGGCTGGCGAACAGGATGCCGAGGTCGCCGTTGGAGATCGACAGCGCACGACGCAGGTTCTGCTCCATCAATCCACCCAGAATGAAACCGAGCAGGATCGCCGACAGCGGGAAGTCCAGTTTGCGCAGGATATAACCGGCGATGCCGATGGCGATCATCAGGAACAGATCGAACGTGGTGGCGTGCACCGCGTAGACGCCGATCGAGGTGATGATGGCGATGGCTGGTACCAGTGCCCAGTAGGGTACGGCGAGGATCTTGGTGAAGATCTTGATCATCGGCACATTCATCACGATCAGCATGATGTTGGCGACGAACAGCGAGGCGATCAGCCCCCAGACGATGTCCGGTTGGTCGCGGAACAGCAGCGGGCCAGGGGTGATGTTGTATAGGGTCAGAGCGCCGAGCATCACCGCAGTGGTACCCGAGCCCGGAACGCCGAGGGTCAGCATCGGCACCATGGAACCGCAGGCCGAGGCGCTGTTGGCGGTTTCCGGAGCCGCTAGGCCGCGCAGGTCACCATTACCGAACTTGTTGTCCTTGTGTGCCAGACGTTTTTCGCTCATGTAGGCCACGGCGCTGGCCAGGGTCGCACCGGCACCCGGCAGAATGCCCAGGCCGAAGCCCAGCGCGCCGCTGCGCAGGTTGGTGGCCAGAACCGACAGACCTTCCTTGAGGCTGAACAACATGCGGCCTTTGGCCTCGATGGCCTTCTGACCATGGTGAGTGCGTTCGAGCAGCACGAGAATCTCGCTGACCGAGAACAGACCGAGTACCAGCACCACGAACTGAATGCCGTCAGCCAGGCCCAGGCTGCCGAAGGTGAAGCGATACACGCCACTGTTCGAGTCGATACCAACGCACGACAGAAATAGACCGATGCAGCAGGCGATGGCGGTCTTCATCGGCTTGTTACCGGCCATGCCGGCCAGGCAGACGATGGCGAATACCATCAACACGAAATATTCGGCGGGCCCGAAGGCCACGGCCCATTTCGCCAGCAGTGGGGCGAAGATGACCACGCCGCAGGTGGCGATCAGGCCACCGATGAAGGAGCTCCAGGCAGAGATCGACAGGGCAATGCCCGCTTTCCCCTGACGTGCCAGCGGGTAGCCGTCGAGGGTGGTCATCACGGCCGAGGCTTCGCCTGGGATGTTCAGCAGAATCGAGGAAATACGGCCACCGTACTCGCAGCCCAGGTACACGGCCGCCAGCAGGATCAGCGCGGTCTCCGGCGGCAGACCGAGGGCGAAGGCAATGGGGATCAGCAGCGCCACGCCGTTGATTGGGCCAAGCCCCGGCAGCAGGCCGACCACGGTGCCGATCAGGGTGCCGCACAGTGCGGTGAGCAGGTTGTAGGGGCTCAGGGCGACACCGAAGCCCTGGCTGAGGTAGCTGAATGTTTCCATGATCAATTCTCCAGCACGGCGAGGATGCCGAGCGGTAGCGGTACGTCGAGGGCTTTGTCGAACAGCAGATAGAGGCCGATGCCCAGCACCACCCCGGCGATGACGCTGATGGTCCAGGTGCCTTCGTACAAGCGCGACATGGCGATGCCGAACAGCACGCTGGCCGGGATGAAACCGAGGGTCTCGAACAGGGCGGCATAGACCGTCATGAACACCACGCAAGTGACCACCTTGCTCAGTACGTGGCGGTCCAGCGGCGGCTCGTCATGGCTGGTCGTGGCGTGGGCCGGTTTGAACATCAGGTAGAGCGCGCCGAGCCCCATCAGTACCAGTAGCAGCAGTGGATAGGCGCGTGGCCCCACCGGTTCGTAGGAGAAGGGCGCGTGGTAGCCCCAGGCGGCGGTGCCCAGGCCCAGGCAGCAGAGCAGCAGCACCAGGCCGAATATGCGTTGATACATGAGGCTGTCCTCGTGATGTCGTGCCTGCCGGGTTTTTCTGGCGCGAACGACGCCAGCCCATGAGCGCGAGGCTCCAGGCGGTGAGTGGTTTATGGGAGGTCGACACCCGCCGTTAACGGCAGGTGTCGTGGTGGTTTACTGGATCAGGCCGAATTCCTGGGCCAGTTGCTTGTACTGGGCGACCTGTTGCTTGACGTAGGCGTCCAGCTCGTCGCCAGTCATGGCGAAGGGGTAGAGCTCGCGCTGTTCGCGCAGCTTGGCGAAATCCTCGGAGGCCAGCAGTTGGTCGAACGCGTTCTTCCACCAGGCATAGGCTTCATCGCTGACCTTGGGCCCGACGAAGAAACCACGGATCACCGGCCAGACGACGTCATAACCTTGTTCACGGGCGGTCGGAATATTCGCCACCGCCGCCCCCGGCAGACGCTCTTCGGAGAACACCGCGAGGATGCGCATGTCGCCACTCTCGATATGCGGGACGGCATCGGAGATATCGCTGCTGGCGACCTGGATATGCCCGCCAAGCAGGGCGGTGGCCAGCTCGCCGCCGCCTTCCATCGCCACATAGCGCAGCTGGCGTGGATCGATGCCGGCAGCGCGGGCAATCAGCGCGGTCTGCATCCAGTCCTGGCTGCCGACGGTGCCGCCGGAACCGATCACCACCTTGCCCGGCTCGGCCTTGATCGCAGCGACCAGATCGTCGAGGGTCTTGTAGGGCGAGTCCTGGCGCACGGCCAGGGCGCCATAGCTGGTGCCGACACCGGCCAGCCACTTCACCGCGCTCTCGTCGAAACGGCCGAACTTGCCCTGGGCCAGGTTGAGCAGCGAGCCGCTGGAGAAGGCCGTGATGGTGCCGGCTTCGGCTGGGCGCTGTGCCACCACGGCATTGTAGGCGACGGCACCGACACCACCGGGCATGTAGGTGACGCGCATAGGGGACTTCAGCAGCTTGCTGTCCACCAGCGCGCTTTGCGCCAGCTTGCAGGTCAGGTCGAAACCGCCGCCGGGGGCGGCCGGCGCGATGCATTCGGGGCGCTTGGGTTCTGCGGCCAGCAACTGGCCGGTCAGGCCCAGGCAGGTGGCCGCGAGTGCGATGCGGGTCAAGGTTGATTTCATGGTGAGTGTCCTCGTCGAGCGTGTCTTGGATTACCAGATGGCCAGGCTGTAGCCAATGATGATGCGGTTTTCGTCCGCATCGCGGGCGAAGTCCGAACGGAAGCTGGCGTTGCGCAGTCGCACGAACAGGTCCTTGAGCGGGCCGCTCTGTACCACGTATTTGAGTTCGATATCGCGCTCCCATTCGCCACCGCGCTCGTCGCTACCGGCGATACGGGCATCGCTGCCACGGATATAGCGGGTCATGAAGCTGAGGCCGGGCAGGCCGAGGGTCTTGAACGAATAGTCGTAGCGCGCCTGCCATGAGCGCTCGTCGGCATTGGCGAAGTCGTTGATCTGTACGAAGTTGATCAGGAACGGGTCACTGCCATCGAGGTAGGCGAAGCCGGTATCGCCGCTCATGTCCTGGAAGCCGAGGCCGAACTTGTGACTGCCGAGACCGTAGGTGAGCATCGCGTTGATGACCCGGTTGTCGACCTTGCCGGCCCTGGCCGAGCCGCTGTCGCGGCTGTCGATCAGGCGCAGATCGCCGCTCAGAGTGCCGGCGCCGAGTTTGTGGCTGGTCAACAATCCAAGGAAGTGCTGGCGGTAGACGTTGTCCAGGTTTGCGAAGTAGTAGCGGCCGGTCAGCCCGGGGCTGAACTTGTAGTCGAGCCCGGCCAGGTCCATGTGATCGGCTTTTATATCGCTGGCATAGCGTCGGTTCTTGCTGTTGAGGGCGAGTTTTTCCGAGTGGCTCGAGGCGCGGTCGATAACCTTGTCCAGCCGTCCGCCGGTGAAGGTCAGGCCGTCCAGTTCGGACGAGGTCAGCAGGGCGCCTTCGAACACTTGCGGCAACAGGCGGCTTTCACTGGCCTTGACCACCGGCAGCACGGGGATGTGCGTGCCATAGCGCAGTTCGGTGGCGGAAACACGCACCTTGGCGGTCAGCCCCAGGCGGCTGTATTCGTCGGGCGTGCCGCCATCGTCCTGCACCGGCAACAGGTCAGTGCCACTGCGGCCCTTGCCCGAGTCCAGCTTGAGACCAAGCATGCCCAAGGCGTCGAGGCCAAAACCGAACGTGCCTTCGGTAAAGCCGGAACGGATATCGAGCAGCAGGCCCTGGCCCCATTCTTCGCGTTTGTTCTGCCCCTGACCCTCGCGAAAATCGCGGTTCAGGTAGAGGTTGGTGGCGGTCAGGCTGGCCTTGCTGTCTTCGATAAAGGCGGCCTGGGCGATGGGGGAGGCCAGGCAGGCGGCCAGGGCCAGGCAAAGCGGACGTGCAGGCACAGTGGCCCGACGAGAGGCTGGATACATCGTGTCGTCTCCATTCTTGTTCTTGTAATGCATTCGCTCAACGGCAAGTGCGTGGGGCGATGCTATGTCCGCAAGCTTTCAGCAGCCTTTCAGATTCGAAAGATTTGCCTTCACCTTTTGGGCAATTCACAGACCTTGTTACATGGCTACACTGGGCGACTGTTCTGAAGGTTTGCAGGAGGTGGTCATGCGGGTTCTGCTGGTGGAGGACCATCTGCAACTGGCGGAAAGCGTGGCCCAGGCACTGAAAGGCGCGGGCTGGACGGTCGATGTGTTGCACGACGGCGTTGCTGCCGACCTGGCGTTGGCCAGCGAGGACTATGCCCTTGCCATTCTCGATATCGGGCTGCCACGCCTGGATGGCTTCGCCTTGCTGGCGCGCTTGCGCGACCGGGGACAGACCTTGCCGGTACTGATGCTGACCGCCCGTGGCGAGGTGAAGGACCGTGTGCACGGCCTCAATCTAGGGGCCGACGACTACCTGGCCAAACCGTTCGAGCTTTCCGAACTGGAGGCAAGGGTCAAGGCCCTGTTACGCCGCAGCGTCCTTGGCGGTGAACAGCTCCAGCGCTGCGGTCCGCTGGTCTACGACCTGGGCGCGCGGCGTTTCAGCCTGGACAACCAGCCGCTGAGCCTGACCGCCCGCGAACAGGCGGTGCTGGAGGCGCTGATCGCCCGTGGCGGTCGGGTGATGAGCAAGGAGCAACTGGCGGCCCAGGTGTTCGGACTGGACGAAGAGGCCAGCAGCGACGCCATCGAGATCTATATCCACCGCCTGCGCAAGAAGCTGGAGGGTAGTGCCGTGCGCATCGTCACCTTCCGTGGGCTGGGTTATCTGCTGGAGGCGGTCGGGCCATGAGCCGTGTCGGGAGTCTGCGCGGGCGTCTGTTGCGGCGTCTGGCGCTGCTGTTCGCGCTGATCCTGCTGCTCAGTGGCCTGAGTGCCTACTGGAGCGCCCGGCATGCCGCCGACACTGCCTACGACCGTACCTTGCTGGCATCGGCCCGTACCGTGGCGGGCGGGTTGTACGCCCGGGGGCGTTTGCTCGAGGCCCATGTCCCTTATGTGGCACTGGACACGTTCGACTACGACAGCGCCGGGCGCATCTATTACCAGGTGCTGGGCCCGGAAGGCGAAGTCATCTCCGGCTATGACGACTTGCCCGCGCCACCGGCGGAGGCTCGGCGTACCGATGACTATCCGGCACTGGCACGCTTCTACGATGCGCAGTACCGCGGGCAGGGCGTGCGGGTGGTGAGCTTCCTGCAGCCCGTCAGCGAAGCGCAGTTCCGGGGAATCGCCGAGATTCGTGTGGCGGAGACCCAGGGTGCCCGTGAGCGCATGGCCCGTGACCTGCTGGTCGGCACGCTCTGGCGCCTGGTGCTGTTGGTACTGGTGGCGCTGGTATTGGTCTGGCTGGCGGTGAGCATGGCGCTGCGGCCACTGGAAACCCTGCGCAGGGAAGTCGCCCGGCGCGCCAGCGACGACCTGCGCCCCCTGCCGGATACCGACCTGACGCGTGAAGTGCTGCCGCTGGTGGAGGCTTTGAATCAGTTCAACGAGCGCCTGCGAGGCCTGTTCGTGCGCCAGTCGCAGTTCATTGCCGATGCCGCCCATGAACTGCGCACACCGCTGGCGGCGCTCAAGGCCCGGGTTGAGCTGGGGTTGCGTTCCGAGCGCCCTGAGGATTGGCGCGAGACGCTAGAACAGACTGCGCAGCACAGCGACAGGCTGACATTGCTGGCCAATCAGTTGCTGTCGCTGGCGAGGATCGAGAATGGCACCCGGGCCATTTCCGAGGGCGGTGCACAGCGCCTCGACCTTTCCCTGCTCGCGCGAGAACTGGGCATGGCCCTGGCGCCCCTGGCCCATGCGCGGGGTGTGGCCCTGGCGCTGGAGGCCGAGCAACCCGTGTGGGTCGACGGCGATCCGATGTTGCTCAACGAATTGCTCAGCAACCTGCTGGACAATGCCCTGGCGCATACGCCGAAGAGCGGCAACCTGGTACTGAGGGTGATGGCGCCGGCGATCCTGGAGGTCGAGGATGACGGACCGGGTATTCCACAGGACGAGTGTGAGCGCGTGTTCGAGCGTTTCTACCAGGGGCCTGCGCAAGTGGGCGGTGCCGGACTTGGCCTGGCCATCGTTGGCGATATCTGCCGTGCGCACCGGGCGGCGATCAGCCTGCACCAGGTGTCCCCGCATGGTTTACGGGTGCGCGTCGAGTTCCCGGTCGTATGATGTGTGTGTCGAGGGCCACGGGCGAATAAAACGCCTCATTCCCCGCAGCCTTTTGTTAAGATCGCCTGTCGTTTCAAGCAGGAAGCCTGCCTTGCCAGTCGTACGAAGCAAAATCTGCGGTATCACCCGTGTGGAGGATGCCCTGATCGCCGCCGAAGCCGGAGCCGATGCCATCGGACTGGTGTTCTATGCGGCCAGTCCGCGTGCCGTCGACGTGCAGCAGGCCCGGCGCATCGTTGCCGCACTGCCGCCATTCGTCACTACGGTTGGGCTGTTCGTCGATGCCAGCCGCTGCAAAGTCGATGAAATACTCGACGCAGTCGCCCTAGATCGGTTGCAGTTTCATGGCGATGAGTCGCCCGAGTACTGCGAAGGCTTCCGCCTCCCCTGGTACAAGGCACTGCGCGTGCGCAGCGCCGAAGGGGTACTGGAGGAGACGCAGCGTTACCGGCAGGCCAGCGCCATTCTGTTGGATGCCTATGTGCCTGGTATTCCGGGCGGGACCGGTGCGGTGTTCGACTGGGATATGATCCCCGACCACTTGCCCAGCCCACTGATCCTGGCCGGTGGCCTGGACGCCTCCAACGTACAGGAGGCCATCGCCCGGGTACGCCCTTATGCGGTGGATGTCAGTGGCGGTGTGGAGCGGGAGAAGGGCATCAAGGATGCGGACAAGGTACGGAACTTCGTGGCGCGTGTGCGCGCCTGCATGTGACGTATCCGTAAAACCTGCCGTCCAGTAGGCTGGCGCGGCATAAACCGCTGGAATTTCGCGATACGCCAGATTGCGTATCGCTCAGGAGAGCAAGGGCCGAGTGGCGCTTGCCATGAATAATGAATATCCCCGACGGGGCATGTCCGGGGATTACACGTTGTGGAGAACAAGAGCATGAGCAACTGGTTGGTCGACAAGCTGATTCCTTCGATAATGCGTTCCGAAAGCCAGAAGAGCACGGTTCCCGAAGGGTTGTGGCACAAATGTCCCTCATGCGATGCCGTCCTTTACAAGCCTGAGCTGGAAAAGACCCTGGATGTCTGCCCCAAATGCCAGCATCACATGCGTATCGGCGCTCGTACCCGCCTGGATATCTTCCTCGATGCAGAAGGCCGTGAGGAAATCGGTACCGACCTGGAGCCGGTCGACCGTCTGAAGTTCCGCGACAGCAAGAAGTACAAGGATCGCCTGTCCGCCGCACAGAAGCAGACCGGCGAAAAAGACGCCTTGATCGCTATCCGTGGCACCCTTTACAAAGTGCCGGTGGTGGCTTGTGCCTTCGAGTTTTCCTTCATGGGCGGCTCCATGGGCGCCATCGTCGGTGAGCGCTTCGTGCGTGCCGCCAACGTGGCACTGGAGCAGCGCAGCCCGCTGGTATGCTTCTCCGCTTCGGGCGGTGCGCGCATGCAGGAGGCGCTGATCTCGCTGATGCAGATGGCCAAGACTTCCGCGGTGCTGGCGCGCATGCGTGAAGAAGGTCTGCCGTTCATTTCCGTGTTGACCGATCCGGTCTATGGTGGTGTTTCCGCGAGCCTGGCGACCCTGGGCGATGTGATCGTTGCCGAGCCCAAGGCGCTGATCGGCTTCGCCGGCCCGCGCGTGATCGAGCAGACTGTCCGCGAGAAGCTGCCGGAAGGCTTCCAGCGCAGCGAGTTCCTGCTGGACCACGGCGCCATCGACCTGATCATCCCACGTGAAGAACTGCGCCCACGCCTGTCGCGTCTGCTGGCCCAACTGCAAGGTTTGCCGGCCATCTCGGCATGACCGAACGCAGCCTGGCCGACTGGCTGGCCTACCTCGAGGGCTTGCACCCCAATGCAATCGACCTCGGGCTCGAGCGAGTGCGTGAAGTCGCACGACGCATGGGGCTGTCGCGTCCGGCCAGGCAAGTGGTGACTGTCACCGGCACCAATGGCAAAGGTTCCACCTGCGCATTCATCGCCTCACTGGCGCGAGCCCAGGGGCTCAAGGTCGGTGTCTACAGTTCGCCGCATCTGTTGCGCTACAACGAGCGGGTGCAGGTGGATGGCCAGGAGGCCAGCGACCGCGAGCTGTGCGAGGCGTTTGCCGTGGTCGATCAGGCACGTGGCGCCACCTCCCTGACCTATTTCGAAGTCGGCACCCTGGCAGCGTTCTGGCTGTTCGAGCGTAGCCAGCTTGATCTGACCGTTCTCGAAGTCGGCCTGGGCGGACGCTTGGATGCGGTCAACCTGGTGGACAGCGATCTGGCCGTAGTGACCAACATCGGGCTGGACCACGCCGATTGGCTGGGCGACAGCCGTGAAAGCGTGGCGCGGGAAAAGGCCGGTATCTTCCGTGCTGGCAAGCCGGCGCTGTGTGGTGATATCGATCCTCCGCAACCCTTGCTGGAGCATGCCCGCCAACTGGGCAGTTCGTTGCTGTTGCGCAATCGTGATTATTCGCTGGCTGTCTCGTCGGATAGCTGGCAATGGCACGGTATCGACAGCCAGGGCCAACCCCTGTCGCTCGGCGCCTTGCCCCTGCTGAATCTGCCGATGGAAAACGCTGCACTGGCCTTGCAGGCCTATGCCTTGCTCGGCTTGCCCTGGCAGGCCGATGCGCTGGTTGGCGCACTGACAGCGACGCAGGTGATCGGGCGTTTCGATCAGCGAGCGATCGCACTCGAAAAGGGCTCTGCCACGTTGATCATGGACGTCGGGCACAATCCCCATGCGGCCGCTTACCTTGCCAAACGGCTGGCTCAGCGTCCGCGTACAGGTCATCGGTATGCTGTGTTTGGCCTGCTCGCCGACAAAGACCTGCAGGGCGTGATCGCGCCGTTGCTGTCGTCGTTCGACACTTGGGCGGTGGCGCCGCTGCCGACGCCACGTTCGCGGTCTGCCAGCCAGTTGCGCGATGCGTTGCAGGAACGGGGCGTAGACGTCAGTGTCCATGACAGTATTGCCCAGGCGCTGGATGCGACCCGCGAGGGCTTGCAGCCAGGTGACGAGATCGTGTTGTTCGGGTCCTTCTACTGCGTATCCGAGGCACTGGAGTGGTTGAACTGATCCATCCAAGAAGGAGAGGGTTATGGCATTGCTGGATAGAGGACTGATGCAACGCATCATTGGCGCTCTGGTGCTGGTGGCCCTGGCGGTGATTTTCGTGCCGATGCTGTTCAATCGCGAGGATGAGCTGCGGCACATACCGGTCGAAGCACCGCCGATGCCCGCCACGCCTGTCGCCCCCGAGATCGAGATGCAGGACGTCGAGGTGCCCGAGCCTGTCGTCGAAAGCTACGAGATCATCGAAGAGTCGCCGCAAGCTGCTCCTGTTCCGCCAGTAGTGGAAACGCCCGTGGCAACGCCAGAGCCGGTGGTCGTACCGAAGGAGCAACCGAAGGCTACACCGGCACCGAGCAAGCCCGTAGAGCCGCGTCTGGACGCCAGTAACCTGCCCGTCAGTTGGTCAGTGCAACTGGCCAGTCTGTCGAACCGTGCCAGTGCCGAGAACCTGCAGAAGACGTTGCGCTCGCAAGGCTACAACGCTTATATCCGTACCTCGGGTGGGATGAACCGCGTCTTCGTCGGGCCGCTGGTGGAGCGTGGCGAAGCCAATCGCCTGCGTGATCAGTTGCAGCGTCAGCACAAGCTGGATGGCTTCGTCGTGCGCTTCGAGCCGGAAAGTCGCTGAAAGCCGGTTGATTCAGGGCGGGTGCTGTTGCGACGACCAGATGGATTCCCGCCTGCGCGGGAATGACGAGAACTGGTTAGGTGGGAAGCCTTTACGTTGCGCTGGACCAGGGTTCCCCACTCATGACCCACAGTCGCTTCAGCGCTCGCCAAGCCCTGTGGTCAGCGGCAATTCGATATGGAACGTCGTGGCTTGCTCCGCTGAGTCGCAACGGATATGGCCGCCATGGGCTTCGATGATCGAGCGGGTGATCGCCAGGCCCAGTCCGGCATTGCCGGGGTTGCCTTCGCGGCGCGCAGGGTCGACACGGTAGAAGCGATCGAACAGCTTGTCCTGGTGTTCCATGCTGATCGGTACGCCAGGATTGGTCACGCTCAGGACGACATGACGGGCGGTCTGCCGGATTCCAACCTGGATCGCCAGGTTCTCCGGTGTATAGCGCAGCGCATTGCCCAGTAGATTCGACAGGGCACGCTCCAGCATCAGGCGGTCGCCGCGCACCGCCGCGCACCCTTCGCGGTGTAACTGTATGCCTCGTTCATCCGCCAGCAGTTGGTAGTACTCGAACAGTTTGTCGACCACCTCGGCCAGCTCGATGTGTTCCTGTACCGGAGTGATCAGACCGTTGTCCGCCTTGGCCAGGAACAGCATGTCGTCGATGATGCGCGACATGCGCGTCAGCTCCTCCAGGTTCGAATAGAGGTTCTCCCGGTAGTCATCGAGCCCCCTGCCCCTGGAGAGGACCACCTCGGTGTGAGTCATCAGGTTGCTCAGCGGCGTGCGCAGTTCGTGGGCGATGTCTGCGGAGAAGTTGGATAATCTTGAAAAGGCATCCTCCAGTCGGGCCAGCATGGCGTTGAAAGACTCCACCAGTTGTTTCAACTCTGCCGGCACAGCCTCCAAGGGAATACGTTCCTGCAGGGATTTCGCCGATATCGAGGCAGTGACCTCGGTGACCTGGCGCAGCGGCGCAAGCCCACGGCGCGCGACGATCCAGCCGAGGAGGGCGCTGAAGCCCGCGCATACGATCAGGCCGATCCAGAACCAGCGTTGCAGGATCTTGAAGAAGTGCGTGTGGTTGGTGATGTCCATGGCCAGCAGGACTTCGACCGGTGCACGCTGGCCGGGCAGCATGATCTCGGCGCGCATGCCCCGATACAGGTGCTCTCCGGCCTGCCATTCCTGCATCTTTCGCGCTGGGTGCTGTTGCAGGGCACGAGGTGCCTGGGTATCGCGCGGATTCTCGAAGAACAGTGTGCCGTTGGTATCCAGCACCAGAGTGGCCAGGTCCTGGTGGGATTGCAGCAGGGCCAGTAGCTGCGACTGCATTTGTCGTGGCGCCGTGGTGGCGTATGACAGTTTGAGAAGGTTCTCGACGGAGGCGAGTTTTTCCTCGAGTACCTGCTGGTCGAGCGCGCGGAAGTGGTGCTGGCTGAGTGCGTTGAAACTCAGGCCGGCCACGGCCAGCACGATGGTCACCGCCAGCATGAACATCAGGCTCATGCGCGTGGTCAGCGAAAGATGGGGCATGTCAGTCCCGGGTATCCAGCGTATAGCCCATGCCTCGGGCGGTGTGGATGAGCTTCGGTTCGAAGTCGTCATCGATCTTTGCCCGCAGCCGGCGGATGGCGACTTCGATGACGTTGGTGTCGCTGTCGAAATTCATGTCCCAGACCTGAGAGGCGATCAGGGATTTGGGCAGCACCTCGCCACGACGGCGCATCAGCAGTTCGAGCAGGGAGAACTCCTTGGCCGTCAGGTCGATGCGCTTGCCCGTGCGCGAGGCACGGCGTTTGAGCAGGTCCAGCTCGAGGTCGGCGATCTGCAAGGTAGTGGGCTGTGCACTCGTTGCAGTACTGCCGCGACGCAGCAAGGTGCGAACACGTGCCAGCAGTTCGGCGAAAGCGAAAGGCTTGACCAGGTAATCGTCTGCCCCCAGTTCCAGTCCCCTGACCCGATCCTCGATGCCGTCGCGAGCAGTCAGGAACAGCACCGGCATTTCCCGGCCAGCCCCCCTTAATGCTTGCAATACGGCCCAGCCGTCGATTCCCGGCATCATCACGTCGAGAATCAGCAGGTCGTAGGGTTCATCCAGCACTCGCCGCAGTGCTTCGCTACCGTCCATGACCCGCTCGACCGTGAAGCCGGCCTCGCTCAGACCCTGTTGCAGGTAGGCTCCGGTCTTGGGTTCGTCTTCGGCGACCAGCAGTTTCATGGTGTGGCTCGTTCGGCAGGAATATCAGACGCCAAGAGTACGAGAAGAGGGCTTGGCATACGAGCTTCGCGAGGGATTTCCCTCTATGCCAGGCAGAGAGCCATCCACGTTCTATCTCGCGCTGGATACCAGTTTCACTTGATGGCGTGCGACCGGGTCTTCCAGTAGCGCGTTCCTTTCTACGGGGCGGCAGCGGAAGCAGTTGCATTGATTGGCAGGTTTTCGGTAGGTGCGGCAGATAATGGGTACAGTCATGTTTGAATACTCATGTCGAGCGTGCCGGGAATGTTCAAGGCACGGCATTATGAATTCCGACGCAAAGCCGAGGCCTTGATGCCGGAAGGGAGTTGTCTCGACGGGAGGTGATGCCAGTGAGGACGTGAGATCTAGCAGGACAGTGACCTGACGGTCTGCATGTGCACAATTTGTGCGCTGGAGAAGGAAGGCAATGTTGGCTTCCTGGCGACTCTCGATCTCATGAGAGCCTGCCACCATGGAGCGTGGTGTGATCCATGTTTTACGACTGATGCTGCTTTCGCTTTGAGGCATGGGAACGTGATCGTTCATGCCTATCACCTTGCGAAGGAGGGCACCCTACTACGAATCATCAGATTTTGGTAGTTGATTTTCGAATTTTGTCAAATATCTTGTGTGAGTCGAGGGCTGGCGCACGCGCGCAGCCCTCTGTGTATGGCTAGAAGCTGACGTCGACCTTGGTCCACAAGGTCCGGCCTGGTTCGCTGATAGGCTCCGGGTTGTCGGTAACGAAGCCGAAACCGGCATTGCCGGCCAGGTTCAGGTGCTCCGTGTATTCGCGATCGAACAGGTTGTCGACACCGGCACTGAGTTTCACCTGGCGGCTGATGCGATAGGCCGTATTCAGCGAGAAAACGGTAAAGCCCGAGCTTTTCTCGAAGTCCTTGCCAACCACGTTGCCGCGACCTTCGGCAATGCGATTCTGTGCTGCCACGACGCGCCAGAGCGCGCCCGCGCTCCAGTCGGACTGCTCATAGGTCAGGCCGAAGCGGGCTTCGAGAGGCGGCATCTGTGGCAGGGCTTCGCCATCCGAACTGTTCTTGCCCCAGGCATACGCCAGGGTCATGTCGCTCTTCCAGTTGGAGTCGAGGCGATAACTCGCGCCCAGTTCCGCCCCCATGATGCGAGCGTCGATATTCTCGGCCGCGCTGGTGGTGCCCATCATGCCCGGGGTATAGGTGAAGAGGATGTAGTCGCGTATCTGCCCGACATAGCCCGACACCCAGGCCTCCAGGTCGTCACTGGCATACTGGATGCCAACGTCGAGTTGTGTGGTTTTTTCAGGGCGAATGGCGTCGAAGGCGTTGAGCGAGCCTGTGGGGCCACTTCCGGGAGAGAACAGCTCCCAGTAATCCGGCATGCGCTGGCTATGCCCCAGCCCAGCGTAGAGCGTGGCGGGCGTATCGCGCAGGTCGAACTCATAACGCAGAAAGCCGCTGGGCAAGGTCTCGTTGCGGCTGTCGCCAAGCGTAGGGTTTGCCGTTGGCATCATGCTGCCCAGCGTCTGGCGGTAATCCTTGGCCGACGCTATATCCAGACGAGCCCCGGCGATAAGGCGCTGCTGCTCGTCGGCACGCCAGGTCGCCTCGGTGAATACGCCGTAATTATGGAACAGTGCGTCCCTGACGCGCTGGAATTGCCCCGCGCTGGTGAACTGGCCACTCATCATGGCGTAGTTGGAGCGCCGGCCACGGTGTTCGCTGCGCATGGCGTCCATCCCCGCGATCACTTGCAGGCTTTCCCAATCGAATGTCGCGGCCACGCGGCCACCAACGGTACGCCGGTCGACATTGGATGCCATCGGGTAACGCATCATCATCATGGCATCGTTCGGATTTGGGTTGCGCAGGCTGTAGTTGTCCATGACGTGGTCGGCATAGTTGTAGTAGACCTGTGCTTCGACCTTGCTCAGAACATCCGTGATGTTCTCGCGAACTACTCGCAATCCCAGGCTTTCACGCAGCAACTTGGCTGCATCCATGCCGCGTCCGGCATAGCGCGACTCGCCATCGCCTTTCCCTGCGCTCAATTCGATCAGGGTGTCGCTGTCGGGTGTCCAGCCCAGAGCGACATCGCCACTCCACTTTTCCCAGCGCGAAGGCATACGGTCGCCATCGCCGTTCTTGTAGTCGTCGGCTTCGGCATGGGTGGCGATGGCTCGGAGGTAACCGTCCTCAGAGCCTAGCGAGCCGTCGAACACCTGGTCGAAGCGGCCATTCGAACCGACCAGAACGCTGGCATCGACCCGTCCGCCCAGTTCGGTGAAGCGCTCTGGATCGCGCTCGAACAGTACCGTGCCGGCAGAGGAGCCGGCCCCCCAGATGACGGTCTGGGGGCCCTTGATCACGGTCAGTCGGTCAAATGTGGAAGGGACGATATAGGAGGTCGGCGCATCCATCCGCGAGGGGCAGGCGCCGATCATCAGTGTGCCATTGCTGAGGATGTTCAAGCGCGAGCCGAACATTCCACGCAGTACCGGGTCGCCGTTGCTACCGCCATTACGTATCGAGGAAAAGCCCGGGATGGTTTTCAGGTAGTCCGTACCATCGGTTGCCGGCACTGGCTGCCGGGGTTCCTTGGGGTTGGTGACTACCGTCAGGGGCGAGTCCTGTTGCACCGCTGTTATCACCGTGCTGCCGAGCTCCGTAGATGTTCTCGGGTGTTCATGGGCGAATGCCTGGGTGGCGGCCAGTAGCCCGAACGAAAGAGCGAATGCTTGTTGCCAGTGCGTGGAGACGGTAGTCCGAGCGAAGAGCATCACGCCACGTGAATGTGGCAATAGAGTGGATTTCATGGTCATTCCATAAGTCGAGAGTTGAGTTCGTGCAGCGCGACTTTCAGGCAATGACTGGCGGGGCCCGAGGCCTGGCCTTGGGGAAGTGGATGAATAGCGCAGGCGTGCTATATGGCGCGCGGGCTAACCGCAGGCGGTTGGCAGGTGAATGGTTGACGTCTATCCGGCAGGCGGAGAGCGCAGGGTTGCTCAAAAGCAGCGTGCAGTACCCGCAAGCCTCCAGAGCGTTGCCCAGGCTGTGATGGTCCGAGCCATGGTGGGCATGGTTCCCATGCTGATGCCCGCTGGCCTCATGATGCTCGGCATGTCCCATCTGCTGCATTTGCGACAACAGTGGACCGGCATAGATCAGCAGCATGGCGAACAGGCCTAGCCAGGCCAGGCCTTTACACCGTGCGATAACCATCGATTCGCTCACCTTGGCCGGCTCAATCTGAGCGTACGGTCACGGCAAACGGATGCTTGTGCATCGATAAAGCGATGTGTGCGGTACTCATGGGCGACGCCTCGTGATCAAAACAGATTCTGTGCCAAAGCCGCTTTTCAAAAGGGCAGGGGCATACGCGTACGTTCAGATCAGGGAGGGGGAGGCGCGTGGACTGGAGGGCGGCCATCGATGGCGAGGGCTCGTTCTATCCAGCGAACGAGGGTGGTCCTGTTTTAGCGTGCGCAACCAGATCGCGCCCAGGACAACGGCGATGGCAAGGGTGATGACCGAGCAGAATGGACATGCGGAGGTGCTGGTGAGACCGCTATCGATAGCGTGCCCTGCAGATTGGCCTTCGCCAAGGCTACTGCCACTGTCCAAGCTCATGCAGTACAGGCCATCCAGGCCGCTCAGTTGCAGAGCGGCGGTTTGCCCATGATGAATACCACACAGCAAAAGACTGAAGAGCACGCAGCTATAAAGCGCCCAGGCTGTCAGTGTTTTATTTTGGTGGGATATCTGCATGGGGGGACTCTAGCATCCATACCAGAGGCAGGGCAGTTGCCCAATGGTCGCAGCAATGTTCAGCGAATCTCGAGCGGCGAATAGCTGCGTTTATAGCGAACGACCGTATTGCCTTCCTTGTTCCGCGCCAGCTGCACTGGCAGGACTCTTGGCAATGCCTGGACCAGGCCGGCTATATCACTGGTGTTGTAGATGCCGCCGAGGCGCAGATCGCCTACATACTTGTCACCCAGGACGACGGGGCTGTCCAGGTAGCGGTTGATCATGGGGAGAGCCTGATCCAGTGTCAGGTCATCGATGATCAGTTTGCCTTCTTGCCAGGCGATGACCTGGCGGGTATCGACAGTTCGTGTCTCGGGGCGCCGTGTCGAGGCTGAATAGCTGGCCTGCATGCCTGGCACCAGACGAACTGCCCGGGCTTTGGAGCGGCTGTCGCTGTTAACAATGACCGATCCTTCCGTCAGGGTGACAACAACCTGCTCGCTATATTTCCAGACGTTGAATTGAGTGCCGGTGACAGTCACATCACCATTGCCAGCACTGACGACAAAGGGATGTGTGGCATCGTGGCTGACCTTGAAGAACGCCTCGCCTTCAGAGAGGACAACACTGCGATGATCGATGTAGTTCAGGTAGGTCAGACGGGTATTCGTGTTCATGATGACCGTCGAGCCGTCACCCAGGGTCACTTCGCTGCTGGCAGTCGTGGTCGAGTAGCGTTGAAAATCGTTCGGTACCCAACCCTGTTTCCAGCCGACCAATGCTGCGATGGGCAATGCCAGCAAGACAAAGGCAGCAGCCTTGGCGTAATGACGAAAAGCACCCTGGCGCCTCTGCCGTATCGGCCTTGCGCAAGTGTTCCCGGTTGTGCCGACAGGTGAAACCGCAATGGCTTCGCTGGTCGTCCAGATATCCTGCATCGCTTCGAACTCCAGGCGATGGGCCGGATCGCTCTCCAGCCACTGCTCGAAGCGCGCCCGCTCTTTCGGAGTGAAATCGGCCTCATGCACGCGTATGCACCAATGAGCGGCCTCATGGGTGATGCGTTCGCTGATCTCGTCGGATGAGCTATTGCTATGCATGAACGAAGTTACTCATTAGGCCCGAATGGTAGAAACTTGGACGATTCTGCACGGATACACATGTTTTTTATAATGAGTTGCAGGTTACAGCGCTCATTGGATTATTCAAGAAAGTTGCCGAGTACAAGCCAGGTCAAACGATTTGCAAGACGAAATGGGCAAGCACCGGAGCTTTCGAAACGGGCCTAGTATAGAACCCGCTTGGTTTTACGCTCAAGGTGCGAGGCGACTGATGGCTACACCCTCTATTCATGTGGGTATCCAGTGGGATGATTTAAACCATGAGCCGCTAATTTCACACGCGCGTCTCTCGTCCCTGTGGGGTTCCCTGGCGCGAGAGCAATCCCATGAATACCCGGAAGATATCTACAACATTACTGGTTGCTGCCTGCTTGCTGGCAGGCTGTAGCCACAAGGAGGCAGTGGAGCGCTCCAATACCCTGATCCGCTGGACATCCTTCGGGGTTCCTCATATCACGGCGAGTGATGAGAAAGGCCTGGGGCTTGGTGTCGGGTATGCGTATGCCAGGGACAATCTCTGCCTGATGGCCGATGAAGTGGTGACGGCTCGGGGAGAGCGTTCGAAGTATTTTGGCCAGCAGGGCGTATCTTCCGCACGGCATGCGAACATGGAGTCGGATTTCTTCTTTCGCTGGCTGAATGACGAGCGCTCCGTCGCCGCCTACTGGGAGGCCCAGCCCGAAGAAATACGCCAGTTACTGTCTGGCTACGCCGAGGGCTTCAATCGTTACCTGGCCAAGGCCGGGAGCGAGTCGTCCTGCCATGCAGAGCCATGGCTCAGTCCGCTGGACGAGAAGGATCTGGTCCGGTTGATTCGCAGACTGATGGTCGAAGGGGGCGCAGGACAATTTCTCAGCGCCATCGTCGCCGCCGAACCGCCGCGTAAAACCGCCACTGACAAAGTTGCACACCGAGCGCCCAAGCTCGATCGCTTCGCCCTGGAGCGTGGCAGCAATGCCATTGCCGTAGGTGGGGAGCGCAGTGGAAATGGCAAGGGACGCCTGCTGGCAAACCCGCACTTCCCCTGGCAGGGGGCCCTGCGCTTCTACCAGATGCACCTGCAAATACCCGGAAAGCTCGATGTAATGGGGGCATCGCTGCCTGGGTTGCCCGTCGTCAATATCGGTTTCAACCGGCATGTGGCCTGGACGCATACCGTCGATACCTCCAGCCATTTCACCCTGTTCCGGCTCGAACTGGACCCGCAGCGCGAGGGGCACTATCTGCTGGACGGGCAGAGTCAGCCATTCGAGCGCCGTACCGTGCAGATAGACGTGAAAGGCGAGAATGGCGATCTGGAACGGCATGAACGAATCATCTACAGCTCGCATTTCGGGCCACTGCTGAATTGGCCAGGTGTCGCGGAATGGGACGAAAAGCATGCTTATGCATTGAAGGATGCCAACCTGGACAACCCTCGGGCGCCCGCCCAGTGGTATGCCATCAACCAGACGGATGGTGTTGCGTCACTGCGCCGTTCCATAGAAGAGATGCAGGGTATTCCTTGGGTGAATACCCTGGCGGCAGACGAGCAGGGCAATGCCCTGTTCATGAATGCCTCGGTGGTTCCCAATGTCCCCGAGCAATTGCTGCATTCATGCGCCGACACGCGGCTTCTGCAGACGGGCTTGCCCGGCCTGGACGGCAGTCGTCGTGAATGTGATTGGCAGCGTGCTGCGGGCGCGGCACAGGCGGGGATACTGCCGGCCAGCTCGCAGCCGGTGCTGGAGCGCCGGGACTTCGTACAGAACTCCAACGACAGCGCCTGGATGACCAACCCCGCCGCCCCGTTGACGGGTTTTTCGCCTCTGGTCAGCCGTACCGGTCTGCCACTCAAGCCAAGGACACGTTTCGCTCTGGAGGCGCTGCAACGACTGAAGGGCGGCACCATCGATGAAGCATTCCTGCAGCACCTGGTGATCGATAACCGTGTCTATATGGCCGATGTTCTGCTGGACGATGTGCTCGCGTCCTGTCGTGGCAAGGCGGATCTGGCCAAGGCCTGCGGTGAGTTGGCACGTTGGAACCGACGCGCCGATGGCAGTGCGGGTTCTGGCTGGGCGTATTTCCAGGCGTTCATGGAGCGATTCGCTCGACTGGAGAACCCTTGGGAACAGCCTTTTGATGCCGAGGACCCGATCAATACACCGCGCGGGATCGATCTGGCACGAGAAGAGATCACCTCACAGCTCGAGGCGATCCTGTTCGAACTGAGCCATCAGCCTGTAGCCGCCAAACGGCAGATCGCAAGCACTGTGGATGGCGAGCCCATAGCGATTCCCGGAGGACCGGGAGAGCTGGGCATCTACAACGCCATCCAGACGGACGAGACGGGTGAGGTGGTGGGTGGAACCAGCTACATCCAACTGGTCAGCTTCACCGAGCAAGGCCCTGTTGCCAGAGGGCTGCTGGCATTCTCCCAGGCGACTGAAGCCGGCTCGGCACATCGCCACGATCAGACTCGCCCGTTCGTCTCGGGCCTCTGGAAGCCACTGCCATTTACTGAACAACAAATATCATCAGAATTAAAGCTGGAAAGTATCGAGTTGCCTCAATGAGGCGTATACAGGGGACTCATACATTCGTCGCTTTCATTCGAAAGGGGCTTCTTATCTAAGATGAGAATAATTATACTCGCCGCGTTTTGAGACGACAGGCTCCCATGGCCTGTGATCATCAATGCCAGGGTGAGGGCGCAGCGGCGTGGCTATGGAACAATACTACGAACGGTTGATAGGCTATCTGGTACTCAAACTGAGGGATCAGGAACAGGCTAAAGACATTGCGCATGAGGCCTATGCGAAGGTGCTGGAAAACACGAAGGGCAAGGTCGTGCTTGAGTACCCCCAGGCCTACCTGTTCCGTACCGCCCTCAACCTCGTCACCGATCTCTATCGCGAGAACGCCAAGCGCCCGACGAAATCACTCGATGACGACAGTATTGCGGTGGAGCAGTCCACCTTCCGCACGCCCGCCAAGCACCTGTACGAGCAGGAGCGCGCCATGATGGTCGAGCGGGCGCTGGGAGAGCTGCAGGACAACTGCCGTCGCGCTTTCCTGCTGCGCAAGCTGGAAGGGCTGAACCATGACCAGATCGCCCTGCAGATGAACATTTCCAAGGCCATGGTGGAGAAGCACATCGTCAATGCCATGAAGCATTGCCGTATCCGGGTCCGGGAGATGGAGTACTCCAGGGCGGATGACGATGCTCCGTTGCGCCGCTTCAGCCGGCGCAGTTCCTGAGGTTCACACCGTTCGGGAAAACCGCTGCTGGGTCTCGCCTTCCAGGTAGGCATCGAATGCCATCGCCACGTTGCGCATCATCAGATGCCCTTGTGGCAGCAGTACGACCGCATCGTCGCGAATCTCCACCAGCCCGTCACGGCAGGCTTCCGTCAGCTTTGCCAATGCGCTGGCAAAATAGTCCCTGAAATCGATGCCGTGGCGTCGCTCCATTTCGGCGAAGCTGACATAACCGTGGCACATCAGCGAGACGATGACGTCCCGACGCAGGCGATCGTCCGCATTCAGCCGGTAGCCCCGCTGGATCGGCAGAAGCCCTTCATCGATGCGTGCATAGTACTGGGACAGTTCCTTCACATTCTGGCTGTAGCCATCACCGACCTTGCCGATCGAGGACACGCCAAGGCCGATCAGGTCGCAGTCGGCATGGGTCGAGTAACCCTGGAAGTTGCGTTGCAGCGTACCGTTGGCGCGGGCCAGGGCCAGTTCGTCATCAGGCAGGGCGAAGTGGTCCATGCCGATGTAGACATAACCGGCCGCCGTCAGCCGCTTGATGGTCAGTTCCAGCAACTCCAGCTTGCGCTCGGGTGGAGGCATGTCTTCCGGACGGATCAGCCGCTGGGCGCGAACCAGATGGGGTAGGTGGGCATAGCTGTAGGCCGCGATGCGGTCCGGGCGCAGGGCGATGATCTTGTCGAGCGTGATGCTGAAACTGGCCTCGGTCTGCAAGGGAAGGCCATAAATCAGGTCGACGCTGACGGATTTGAAGCGAGCATCACGTGCGGCGTGCACCAGCTCGACAGTCTGCTCCTCACTCTGAATGCGATTGACTGCCTGCTGCACTTTCTCATCGAAATCCTGCACGCCAAAGCTCAGCCGATTGAAACCCAGGGCCCGTAGCCGGTGTATCTGCTCCGGGGTCACGGTGCGTGGGTCGACTTCGAGGGAAAACTCGTGCGTATCGCTGTCGTCCAGGTTGAAGGCATTGCGCAGGGATTGCATCAGCTCGGTCAGTTGCGCATCGCTGAAGTACGTCGGTGTACCGCCACCCAGGTGAAGCTGGGTCAGCTTGCGGCTCGGGTCGAAAAGCGCTGCCTGCATTTCTATCTCGCGTTTGAGATAGGTCAGGTACTGGGCGGCGCGCTCGGTCTTGTGAGTGATGATCTTGTTGCAGGCGCAGTAGTAGCAAAGGCTTCTGCAGAAGGGGATATGGATATAGACCGACAAGGGCTTCGCCGTTTGTGCCTGGTTGCTTTCGCGGGCACAGGTCCGGTAGTCGTCCAGAGCGAAGGCCTGGTGAAACTGCGGCGCAGTCGGGTAGGACGTATAGCGAGGACCCGGACGGTCGTATTTCTTGACCAGTGCGCGGTTGAAACTCAGCGTTTGGCCCATGTGCGGCACACCTTGCAGATCGATTCGATAGAAAATTCCCCGCCCGAGGCAAGTCGGGCGGGCTGATTATCGGCTATCGCGGCATGTGCACCGACTGTTCCAGATCAAGAAACCGCGCAGATGAGCCGGTTCGCTCATCGCGAAAGGGTGCGTTCTGCACGGAGGGTCGGTATCTCAAAGCTTGAATTGGCCCACCAGGCGATTGAGTTCGGCGGCCAGTTGCACCAGCTCTTCGCTGATCTGCGAGGTCTGCGTCGCACCGCTGGAGGTGCTGTCGGCAATGTGGCTGATCGTGTTGATGTTGCGGTTGATCTCTTCGGCCACCGCGCTCTGCTCCTCGGCGGCCGTGGCGATCTGGGTGTTCATGTCATTGATCGTCGCCACTTCGGTCGCGATCACGCTCAGGCTCTGGGCCGCCTTGCCCACGCACTCAGAGCCGCTCTGCGCACGCTTCTGGGCTGAATCCATGGCCTGCACGGCATTGCGCGATCCGGTCTGCAACTGTTCGATCATCGCCTGTATTTCTTCGGTGGATTTCTGCGTGCGCGAGGCGAGGGTGCGTACTTCATCTGCGACCACGGCAAAGCCGCGTCCTTGTTCACCGGCTCGGGCTGCCTCGATCGCCGCGTTCAGGGCGAGGAGGTTGGTCTGCTCGGCGATTTCCTTGATGACGCCCAGGATCATACCGATATTGGCGCTATCGCTTTCGACCTGGTGGATGACGCCCGCCGCTTTCTCGATCTCCTGGATCAGTGCCTCGATGCCTTCCAGCGCCTGTGTCGCGACATTCACCCCGGAGCGGGACTCCACATCCGCGTCAGCGGAAGCGGTAGCCGTCTGCGAAGCGTTGCGCGCCACTTCCTGGACGGTCGCACTCATCTCGTTCATGGCCGAGGCAACCATGTCCGTCTCGCTACGCTGCTCCATGACCGCAGTGAGGGTTTCTTCCGCCACGGAGGAAACCCGGGTGGAAACCTCCCCCAGTTGCCGGGTAACACCGGCCACCGCCACCAGGCTGCCACGGAATTTCTCGATCATCCGATTGAAGGCCAGACCCATGGCGCCAACCTCGTCCTGCACGTCGGTCTGGACGCTGCGTCCGAGGTCTTCATTGGCCGTCATGTACTCCATGGTGTGGCGCATGGCCGTGATCCGGCTGATGACGACGCGGCGCACGGTGTAGCCCATGACCAGCACACCCGCCAGTAAAAGCAGTAATTGGATGCCAGCGGAAATCAGGATATTGCGGTTGACCTCTTCGTCGAGCTCTTTCAGGTCATAACTGATACGGACGGCGCCGACCACGGCATTCTCCGCCACGGCATGGCAAGTCAGGCAGTTGGTGCCCCGGTAGTCCTTCTCGGCATGGATCGGATTGATCACGGTCAGCACACGGCTGCCCCCATTGTCGTCGACCTGTACGATCGACTCGCCGGCCAGGGCTCGCTTGTCCAGCTCGTCGGCGGGTGCCTGGTGCTCATGGCCCGGGCCGAAGTATTTGGTGATCTCGTCGCCACGGATGATGCGCGCCTCGGTGACGCCTGGTCGGGCGAGGATCTTCGTGCGCAGCACATCGCGCTGGGCCATGGTGCCGGTCAGCATCATGGTGTTGATGCTGTCGAAATAGGAGTCGGCCGCATCCTTGGTCTGCTGCTCGACGACATTACGCACCAGTTTCTTTTCCGTACTGGCCGCAAAGAAGAGTGAAGCGGACATCACCAGTGCGAACACCAGTACAAGTGCAAGATTGATCTTGGTTTGCACGGACATCTGCCGCGAGTTTGGTGCCTTGTTCATTCTTCTCCCCCAGCAACCACCAAATGACCAGAATGGCAGACCTGTATTGCCGTTCCATGTGCACGACACCCATGGCCAGATGCCATGGCGAATCTTTTACAGGATATCGGCCAAAAAGCTACTTTTCATAAGGATATTTAGAAAAAGCCAGTGGACTGCCGGCATGCGAAAGTGCAGGCTACTGCGCGGCTGGCGGGGCCTCGGAGGCGGACGAACCTTACCTTTCCAACTATGGTCGTAGCTTCCAGCAGAGCCCCCTCGGTTTGCCTGTGTTATCTCCCGCGCCACTCGTCCATCGAGCGTCAGTGGACTAATTTCCAAGGAACCCCATGATCAAGAAATGTCTCTTCCCGGCAGCCGGATACGGCACCCGCTTTCTGCCTGCCACCAAGGCCATGCCCAAGGAAATGCTGCCGGTCGTCAATAAGCCGCTTATCCAGTATGGCGTCGAAGAAGCCCTGGCCGCCGGCCTGAACCAGATCGCCATGGTGACCGGGCGCGGCAAGCGAGCGCTGGAGGATCACTTCGATATCAGCTACGAGCTCGAACAGCAGATCCGCAACACAGACAAGGAAAAGTACCTGGTGGGGATCCGCCGGTTGATCGAGGAGTGCAGTTTTTCCTATACCCGCCAGATCGAGATGAAAGGACTGGGTCATGCGATTCTCAGCGGCAGGCCACTGATCGGCGACGAGCCGTTCGCCGTGGTACTGGCCGATGACCTCTGTATCAACCTCGATGGCGACCCTGTCCTCGCGCAGATGACCAAGCTGTACAACCAGTTTCGTTGCTCGATCGTGGCCATCCAGGAAGTGCCGACTGAAGAGATCAGCCGCTATGGTGTGATTGCGGGTGAAATGATTCGGGACGATATTTTCCGGGTCAACCACATGGTCGAGAAGCCCAAGCCGGAAGATGCCCCCTCTAACCTGGCGATCATCGGGCGCTATATCCTGACCCCGGACATCTTCGACCTGATCGAGCAGACCGAACCAGGGAAGGGGGGCGAGATCCAGATCACCGATGCCCTGATGAAGCAGGCCCAGAGTGGGTGCGTGCTGGCCTATAAATTCAAGGGACAGCGTTTCGACTGCGGCAGCGCCGAGGGTTATATCCAGGCGACCAACTTCTGCTACGAGCATTTCTACCAGAAGGGCAAGGCCTATTGAGGCCCAGGCTACGAGCTGACAGAACAGGAGACAGGCGTTCATGAGCTACGACTTCGATCTATTCGTCATCGGCGCCGGTTCCGGTGGCGTACGTGCCGCGCGTTTTGCCGCGGGGTTCGGCGCACGGGTGGCGGTTGCCGAAAGCCGCTACCTGGGCGGCACCTGTGTCAACGTCGGCTGCGTGCCGAAGAAACTGCTGGTCTACGCGGCGCACTACGCCGAAGAGATCGAACAGGCTTCCGGGTACGGCTGGAATATCGAGGGCGCCGGTTTCGACTGGCAGACCCTGATCGCCAACAAGGACCGTGAAATCCAGCGCCTCAACGGCATCTACCGCAAGCTGCTGCTGGACAGCGGCGTTACCTTGCTGGAGGCGCATGCGCGCATCGTCGATGCGCACACGGTGGAAGTCGACGGGGTGCGCTACAGCGCAGCGCATATCCTTATCGCCACTGGTGGCTGGCCGAGCCTGCCGGACATTCCGGGCAAGGAGCATGCGATCAGCTCCAACGAGGCCTTCGCCCTGGACAAGCTGCCGCAAAGGGTTCTGGTGGTCGGTGGTGGTTATATCGCGGTCGAGTTCGCCTCGATCTTCCATGGCTGCGGCGCGCGAACACGCCTGCTGTACCGCGGCGAGCAATTCCTTCGCGGCTTTGACCAGGCGTTGCGCAACCACCTGCAGGAAGAGCTGACGCGCAAGGGCGTCGAGCTGAGCTTCAATAGCGATATCGTTCGTATCGATAAACAAGCCGATGGCAGCCTGCTGGCGACCCTCAAGAACGGCGGCACGCTGGAGGCGGACTGCATTTTCTATGCGACCGGGCGCAAGCCGATGCTGGAAGGGCTGGGGCTGGCGGACTGCCAGGTCGAGCTGGACGAGCGCGGCTATATCGCGGTGGATGAGGATTACCGTACATCGGTGCCCTCGATCCTGGCGATCGGCGATGTCATCGGGCGCGTGCAACTGACGCCCGTCGCCCTGGCGGAAGGCATGGCGGTGGCGCGGCGGCTATTCAAACCGGAGGAATACCGCAAGGTCGACTATGACGGTATTCCGACCGCCATCTTCAGCCTGCCCAATATGGCGACTGTCGGCCTGACCGAAGAACAGGCGCGCAAGCAGGGGCATGAGGTACAGGTTTTCCAGAGCCGTTTCCGGGCGATGAAGCTGAGCCTGACCGACGACCAGGAGCGTACGCTGATGAAACTGGTGGTCGATAGCAAGACCGACCGGGTGCTCGGCTGCCATATGGCGGGTGCGGAGGCGGGGGAGATCATCCAGGGATTGGCGGTGGCCTTGAAAGCCGGCGTGACCAAACGGATGCTGGATGAAACCCTGGGGATCCATCCGACTGCGGCGGAAGAGTTCGTCACCCTGCGCACGCCACTCGCCGAGTGATCCAGGCAACCATCGCCCCGGCGCAGGCCGAGGCGATGGTGTCTTACATCAGTCTTCGGTTTTCCAGTTCTTGCGGCTCATGTAGTCGCGTGTCTCCTTGACCACCACGCCCGACAGCAGCAACAGGCCGATCAGGTTGGGCAGGGCCATCAGGCCGTTGGCGATATCGGAGAAGGTCCACACCACTTCCAGGGAAGTGACCGCACCGATGAACACCACCACCGAGAAGATCAGTCGGTAAGGCATCACCGCCACACGGCCCCAGAGCCGCTCCATGCAACGCTCGCCGTAGTAGGACCAACCGAGGATGGTGGTGTAGGCATAGACCAGTACACCGATGGTCACCGTATAGACGCCCCAGCCGCCACCAAGCCCTTGCTCCAGAGCCCATGCCGTCATGGGTGCGCCTTTGAGGCCTTCCTGGGTCCAGGCACCTGTGACGATGATGGCGAAGGCCGTCAGCGTGACCATGACCAGCGTATCGAGGAAGGTCTGCGTCATGGAGACCATGGCCTGGCGCACAGGTTTGTCCGTTTTGGCTGCTGCCGCCGCGATGGCGCCGGTTCCAAGGCCCGACTCGTTGGAGAAAATGCCTCGTGCGACGCCCATCTGCACGGCCAGGATGATGCTCGATCCGAGGAAGCCGCCAGCCGCCGCACTACCGCTGAATGCATCAGTGAAAACCAGGGTGATGGCGTCTGGCAGTCGATCCGCGAAAACAACCAGCACTGCAATATTGCTGATGATATAGAGCACGATCATCAGCGGCACGACACCTGCGGCGAAACGCCCGATGCTCTTGATACCTCCGACGATCACGACTGCCGTACAGATCGATATGAACAGGCCGCTGACCGTAGGGGAAATGTTCCAGGTCTCATACAACTGGTGCGCGGCCGTATTGGCTTGCACCATGTTGCCGATCCCAAAAGACGCCAGTACGCCGAATATGGCAAAGGCAATGCCCAGTGACTTGCCGAAGGTACCGCCTACACCATGGGTCAGGTAGTACATCGGACCGCCACTTTGCTCGCCCTTGGCGTCGGTGACCCTGTATTTCACCCCAAGTAGTGCTTCAGAGTACTTGGTGGCCATGCCGACCAGCCCGGTCATCCACATCCAGAACAATGCCCCCGGGCCACCGATTCCAATCGCCGTGGCAACCCCTGCGATATTGCCGACACCGACCGTAGCGGCGAGAGCGGTCGCGAGTGCCTGGTAGTGGGAGACGTCTCCGGGAACGTCACCTTTCTCCGAGCGCTTGACGAACGCCAGCCAGAATGCATGCCCGAGCACGCGGAACTGCAGCCCACGCAGACGAATCGTCAGGTAGAGGCCGGTCAGGAGGAGGAGGGGAATGAGGAGGAAAGGCCCCCAGATAAACGAGTTTATCGCCGAAAGTATCGCGAGCAGTTGTTCCATTGATGAGTCCTTGTGAGTTCCGGTCTTGGATAGGAAACGTCGATTCACTGGCAGCATGCATGCCAACCGTGGCGACTGCGGTGCAATGACGCCAAGACACCGTCAACTATCCTTTAAGTCCTTTGAAATCAGTCTATTACGTGGATGTTTAAACGTTTTTTGGCACGATCTGCGGCCCGAAGACTCGCCAATTCGTCGAAATGGAGTGAATTGACCTGCCATTGTGCGGTTTGACGGCCAAGTCTATCGCCACTTTGGAAAAAACAGATAGAAAAACAAGCACTTCGTAGAGGGAAAACCACAGATGTTTAGCCACCAGACAGAACGAGTCGAGTAGTACGCACCATATTTGTGCAGCCGGTGTCACCGTCTGTAACCCGGCGCGGTAAAGCGAGGGACGGCGGTGTTCAAGCAGAGTGACTGCTGGTTGGGGATAGGCTTGCAAATACAATATTTAACAAGTGGGCGATGTCAGATGTTCATAAGAAGCTCACGGGCCTCGAAACTGCTCACTCAGGGACTCTAGAACATAAATCGATTGTTCATCGATTTATGTTCATCGAACCAGTTCTTAGCCTCGCTGCCCCAACCGCTGACGGTTCCAATTCAGGGGATGAGGGATGCTCTTCAGTCACGTTCATGCCTCCGTATTTACTCCGACAATTCCGGTGGAGCAGTTAGCCCTTTATGGAGACAGCGCCATGACCTCGGGGCGCTTACCTCAACGAGAGACGATGATTCAGAGAGCCGGTTTGCGAGTCCATCCGTGCGTGGCGTAATCGAGGGTCACGATGGCTGCAGCCTCAGACGCCACTTTGTGAAAGGTGTTGTCCTTGGTAGTGTCGCCGTAATCGCTGATTCCGCGGACAACCAAGATGGGCACGTTCTGCTTTTCGCAGGCGTCGAATACGCCATAGGCCTCCATCTCAGCTACCAGTGCTTTTTCGTGAATGCTTTGGAAGCCTTCGAAAACTTCTGGATCACGAATGAGCAATTCGCCTGAGGCGATTGTTGCCGGCGACACCATGAGCTTCGCTGCAACTTCCCCAGCCTGGGACTCTACCGGGATCGCGAAGCCCAGCTTCTCGGCGCGCTCTTGCAGGCGGTCAGGCAACGACGCGGTTGCAAAATAAGCATTGAGATCTTGCTGGGTGGAAAGTCCTGGACGTTGCATTTCTGGCCGAAGCGCAATCTGGCCCCCAGCGTGTGCTGCCCCACCTTCGTAGTACACGACGCGTTCGGATAGAATGACTTCGCCGAGGCTGAGCTTTTTACGACGTCCGCCCGCGATCCCCATCATCAGCACTTTCTTGGGGTTCAGCTCTGACAACAGAAGGGTAGTGACGGCGCTTGCGTTGACGTTGCCAGCGTTGCCAAGAGAGGCAACGACACATGAGAGAGGGCCGTCCGCTCGCTGGATGGTTACGGGCCAGAAATGAATGCCATTTTTGGAGTAGCGTGCAGGTACATCCTCGCCAATACCGAACACTTTTTTCGCGGCGGCGAGCTCAATGGCGATAGCCGTGATGACTAGGAGATCTGGAGAGTGTGCCGCCTCCTTGGCCTCGATTTCTGCCTGGAAAAGTCCAACCGAAAGGTCTGCCAGCTTGTCCAGGCTGTACAGAGGCTCCTGTAGGGACATGCTGTCCAGACGTCCTTTCACCTGCTCGCCGGTGAAGAAGAACATCGCGGAAGGATCCTTGAAGAAATTGGCGCGAAGGCCGAGCGCCCCCTCGCCATCTTCGCTGAAACCCCCAAGCTGCAGGTCAAACGGCAGAACTGGAAGCTTACGTTTGCGAAGTTTGCGAGCTCGGTCGGATACGCCCTTGCCACCGCCTAGGGCAATCATTGCCGTGGCCACCTCAACTTGCTCATCACCAATGTTCCCGCCGGTGACCAGGTCGTCTTCGATGTAGACGATTTGTGCATAGTCCTCGGCGGCAAGACGGCGGATCAATGTCCGTTGTTCAAGGGTCATTTTTTCCTGCATGGCCAGCTGCGAGGTGACGATCTTCAACTGATGAGCTGGGGCGTACTCAGCCAACAGCTTCTCAGCCTCGTAGGCCACCGTCCAATCGAAGGTCAATGCATCGCCGCTTTCATTGACTGGCTGACCTGCTAGGTAGACAACGAGTCCGCCCTGAGCCGCCAAGACGCTCTTGGTTAACGCGCGAGTGAAGTCGTGCGCGAGATCGATCGAGGCCTTCTCTGTCTTCTTGGAGATGCTGCCCGCAATCAGAATGAATTCATTTTCAAGCTTTGCCATCGTGACAATTCCGGTAGCTGAGGTGTTGAGTGTTGGCTGATTTCTCTAGGGGTCAATACTGGAACAGCGCCTTGATCTCATTCTTGTTCTTGAGGGCGAGCTGGATGACTTCGGGCCTCTGGTCAGCCTGATCGTCATTCAGGTTGAGCTGGAACAGGAGGTACAGGAGGAGGGCTTGCCGGCATTTGACGTGCATCTCACCGTTCTCCATCAGGAAGTCGGCCTCGATCAAATTGCGCTGGGCGGGTGTGAGGCCTGGGTGAGGGATGAGAACCACGTCCACTATCGCGTGCCAGGCGTAGTCCTCATCAGCCCGGTCGCGATCTTGACCACCATATTTGCAGTGCTTGATACGGGTCAGAGAAAAGTCCCGGAAGTCCTTACGTTTGTAGCAGTAGGCCCGGACGTGCCAGCGGTTCCCGTCATGCACCAACGCGTGGGGAGACAGCCGCCGCTCCCCACCTATAGGGTCGTTCATGGACTGGTAGAAGACCTCGACATATTCCTTCTCGCGAATCGCGCGGAGGATTTCCCCAACGATGTCCGCGTTCAGGCGACGACCCAGCTTGGGTACAGCAGCGACAGGGGATTGCCAGTTCAGGAAGCTGCCATAGGGAACCTCTGACTGCACGGCGACGCGAAGCAGATCTTCCAGGTACCGCTCAACTGCGCTGGAGGGGAAGACAGCCTTAAACGAATCGGTCGCCCGGTAGACCCTGGCCCGGGTGTCGTATTCAAGGTTGCTTTCGGCGAGTTTTGCGTACTCGGTGATATCCAGGGACGCCTGGGGTACAGAGATCCCGAAGAAGTCAGTGAGGCTGCTTCGGTTGATCTGACCATCCCACCGCAGTCGATAGTCGATGAATTCCAACCGACGTTCCTGGCCCCAACGTGCACCTTGCCGTCCCTTGCTGGTGGGTTGGTCGTCTGTGGGTTTGGACTCGTTTGTCATGATCAAACCTCGATAGCGTATAAAAACTAGACTGAATATAAAAACTATGCGTATAGTAATACTACGCTAGCGGGCTGCAGTTCGCAATTTCCCGGACGGATTCTTTAGATGGTTCGGAGAGGGTTGAAGTGCAGCGAGCCGTAAAGGCGATTCGGGCCTGGTGCTCGAGCCGCCGCGCCATCTCATCCGTCGGCATGTGGTGTAGCTGCTGGTAGGGATGCTTTGCGACTAACACAACACTTTTAGGAGGGGATGGCCCATGCCACTCACCAACACTCAGATCAGGTATTACGACAGTAACGTGCTGCGCCTACCGAAGGACAAACGGGAGACCTACAACGCCCAGGTCGACCGACTGATTGCAGCGCTGAAGGACAGCCTGAAGAAGCAGGACAAAATCACCATCAAGAAGGTGGTAAAGGCCGGCTCTTTTGCCAAGCACACCATCTTGCGCCCCAATGCTCAGAACCCAGCCGACGTGGACGTGGTTTTCTACATCAGCGGCCAGAAGGTGGATGAAGAGACCTTCGCGACCCTTAGCCAGAAAATCTACGACGCGCTGGTCAAACTGTACCCGAACAAGTCTGTCGAAGACTTCGAAATCCAGCGCAAGGCAGCCAAGGTCACCTTCGTAGGTACCGGGCTGGAGGTCGACATCGTTCCGGTCATCGAGAACCCGAACAAGGAAGGCTACGGCTGGCAGTTCGACCGTATCGATGGCTCGAAGACTGAAACCTGCGCGCCGTGCCAAGTGAAGTTCGTGAAGGATCGCAAAGATGAAGATCCGGACTTCCGTACCTTGGTGCGGATGGCCAAGCGGTGGCGTACCTGGAAAGAGGTGCCTCTCAAGTCCTTCCACATCGAGCTCATCATGGCTCATGTGCTTGAAGTGAACGGAAAGGAAGGATCGCTAGAGAAGCGTTTCCGTGACTTCCTCCTCTACATCGCTGAGTCGGGGCTCAAGGAAGTCATCAAGTTCCCCGAGAACGGCAATGTGCCCGAATTCTCCGATACGGTCGTGATCATTGATCCGGTCTGTGACACCAACAACGTCGCCAGCCGCATCACCGCGGACGAGTGCAAAGAGATCGTCCAGCTCGCAGAAGAGTCCTGGGAAACCGCTCATTTCGCATCGGTGGAAGACGACTTCGAGATCTGGAAAGAACTGTTCGGCAAGGGCTTTAAAGTCGAGGATGCAGCATGACCTACAGCGCCACGCAAACGACAACGTACACCACCACTGACATTGAAGCAGTCGTGCGCCGGATCACTGCCGACCTCTTGATGATCGCCTCCAGTAGCGAAGCAGTGACTGAAGTCAAGGCCAAGGAATGGGCCTATGACATCGAGCTGCTGGCCAAAAACGGGTATCTGAAGTTCGCAGATCTTACCCTGCTGAGCAATGGGGTCGAACAGAAGGCGACACGGTACTACGTGAACGAGTCCGGCTCCCTGGCCAACCAGCGTCCTGGTGATGCGCGCTGGCCCAAAGTGTCGAACCCGCACCTGCGGATCGTTCTGTCCTACAACGACAGTTATACCCAGCAAGCTCGGGACAAAATGGCTGGCAAGTTGAAAATCAACTGGACGACCTCTTACGACGACATCAGCCACTCCCAGCTCACTCAGAGCGGTGGTCGCGAATACTCCAGCAACGGCTACGGCATGGAACGGAAGGACTACACCCGATGAGCAACAACAGCGTATTTGACTCTGCAATTGAATTGCCGGAAGCCCAGCTGACTGAGCGCGAGAAGGTGTTGCTCGGCTTCAGCGGCCGCTACGAGCGCGTGCAAAACCAACTCCAACTGCTGTTGAACCAGGGCCAGTTGTCCGAGTGGAGCAAGGTGCACCATAAAAGCGTGCTACCGATCTGCAATCTAGTTGCCGACCAGTATCCTCTTGTGATCTTCCACGGGGACGTCGGCACCGGGAAAACGGCGACAGCGGAGTGCATCGCTAACCGCATCGTCCGTGATTCTCGCGCTGAAGATTCGGTGTTGTTCAAGCTGAGCAACCGCGTTCGTGGCTCCGGTAAGGTCGGCGAGATGGGCACGCTGCTGACCCAGGCATTCGCAGAAGTTGTCGAAGCTGCTGGCAAAAAGCGCCGGGCGATTCTCATCATTGATGAGGGCGATTCGATCGCAGCTTCTCGCTCGCAGAGCCAAAGCCACCACGAAGATAAGGTGGCTGTGAACACTTTGATTCAGGGCGTGGATGAGCTCCGTAAGTACGGTGGCCGCATCGTGGTGATCCTGTGCACCAACCGTCTTTCCGTCCTGGACGCAGCACTTCGTCGCCGTGCAGCCATCGTTGAAGAGTTCACCCGTCCCGATGTTGCTGAGCGGAAAGAGCTGTTCAGCATGGATCTGGCAGGTATGGGGCTCACGGACAAGCAACTGACAGATTTGGCCTCTGTTACTGGTGAGCGCAATGGGCAGCCAGCATGGACTTACTCCGATATTCGGACTCGCTTGTACCCTACGGCGATGGCCAAAGCCTTCCCTGATCGTCCGCTGAGCTTCAAGGATCTGACCGACTCGATTCTGGCGATGAAGCCATCCCCGGTCATGGAAGACAAGTAAGCGGCAGATCGTTTGATTGGGTCGGAGGAGGGGCTCTGCTAACACTCTTCACCGACTGACGGAGTGATCTTTCCAAGGGCTTGGTGTCTGGTAGTGGTAGTCGCGGTTGCCATCCAGACAACAGCTCAAACGGAGTAGTTATGAAAGCCGAAAAAGAAATTTACGTCTCTGTCGACATTGAGGCATCGGGCCCGATCCCTGGCAAGTACAGCATGCTGTCGATCGGCGCGTGCCTGGCGGCGAATCCGGCGGAGCAGTTCTCTTGCTTGCTGAAGCCTATATCTCAAGAGTTTGTGCCTGCAGCCCTTGAGGTCACAGGTTTGTCACTGGAGAAGCTTCGTGAAGAGGGCCTGGAGCCTAGCGAGGCGATGGCGCAGTTCAAGGCATGGGTGGAGTCAGTAGCTCATGCCGACCAAACAGTGGTGTTCGTAGGGTTCAACGCTTCCTTCGACTGGAGCTTCGTGAATTACTACTTCCATCTGTTTTTGGGAGAAAATCCCTTCGGCATCGCAGCACTCGACATCAAGTCGATGTACTTCGGTGCTGCCGACTGCACTTGGAAGTCGACGCGATCCAGCGAGATTGAGAAGGTTGTTAACCCGAAAAGTTCGGGCAACCACGACGCCCTTGACGACGCCGTTTATCAGGCAGAGTTGTTCAACTTGATTCGTGAAAAGCTGATGATTGGAAGAGTCTAACAAATCTCTCGGTGAGGAACTCCCGAGATCAGGGATGCTGAGAGGTTGCCGAGCGCGCAGGCTCAAGCCTTATGCGAGACGGCGCTTGGGTTTCACCGCGACACCATCCCCAGCGTCATCACAGGCCTGCATCTGGCCAAACCCTTGGTCTACGACCGTCATTCACAATGGAGCATAGTTCGACAAAGGTCTTAGCTAATAGCTCTATCCCAGGGCTTGGCGCTCCACACCCGGCGCGTTAGTCTCCAGATTTTGCGTTGAGGCTGTAGATGCGAACGAAGAGAAGGATCACCCGGGCGTATTGTGTAGAACTGGGAGAGGAATTAACCATTGGCGGTGCACGCCAGGCCTACTTCAATCAAAACCAACCACGCAGCCGTTTTCTGTTCCAGTGCTCATCACCGGAATGCAGGATGCTCAAGGTGGTGCCTAAGATCACAGCCGTCAATTACGACATCCACCCAACCGACACAGCGCGCGTCAAATCTCCCCACTACAAAGACAACGAGCACTATGCCCATCATGCAGAGTGCGAGTGGGTGCTGCCCGATGAGGACGAGAGTAGCGATGCACCGCTGCCAGGAGAAACAGAGTTACAGACACGCACCCGCCTAGCTAAACGCCAACTCACCTCGGTCATCGATATATTTGTTCCCCCGACGCAGCCAGAACAACCGGTAGTCCGTCCACCTCAAGCCGTCCCAGGTAACGAGGACGAGGCAGGGCCCAATCGTCAACGTGGCGACGGTGACGCAGAAGGTACCCGAACCGACCGGAAGCACCGGAGCGGTGATCTTCGAGAGCTGGTGGATTATTACCACGACACACGCGAGGCCCTCAAAGATCTGTTTCCTGAAGTAACCATCAACGTGACAGGGCGAGGCGAGATACCGCTGCGTTCGTACTTCAAGAAGGTGGCTTGGGCCAAACCTGATACCGCAGGATACGTCTACAGCGGTGGCGGGAGGATCGAACGAAGAGAAGGGTCTGGCTTCGTATTCAGGTTCTTCGACAAGGTCGCGGATAAGGAAGCCTTTCTCCAGGTCTCCGATGAGGTCATGACTCAGCACCGATCGAGGCGCTATGTGAATGAACTTCTCGATCAGGCCCGAGTGGTAAGGTACTTCACGTTTTACTTCCTCGGCACTTTCGCCTATCACGAGGCCAGCGACACCATGATTGCAGAGGTCACCGACCTTCGCTGCCTGGCGATTGACCTTGGGCCTTTGAAAAGCTGAGCCCCAGTCGAGATGGACGCATATAACAACTTGCATGGGCACGATCCGCTCGGCATAAGCTGAGGATAGAGAGTGGCTTTTGCCTGGCTGCAGGGATATATCGTGTGAAACAGTCAAGGAACACACGTGATGAGTCAGCTGGTGTGTACCGATTGCCTCACCGAGGCCTATCTGCGGGATCAGGCCTCAGACAATGATATCGGCGAATGCGATTACTGTGACCGAGAGCTTCCTGTCATGGACATGGAAGAGTTGGTAGAGCTGTGCGATACGGCAATCCAAGCCTCGTTCCGACCTATCCAGCAGCCGGGCTCAGTAATTCATCACGGTTATCCTCCAGTCGGCGAAAGTCTGTACGACGTGCTGGAGCGCATGCTGGGTGCCAATCAGACGCTTCTTGATGCTGAGGACGACCCCTATTTTGTCGAAGAGACTGAAGCCTCGTCCGAATTAACGATGGGCTGGCGCAAAATGGAACACAGCCTGCAGTTTGAATCGCGACTGGCAAATCCCATGCCCGGTAATAGCAAAGCGGCGCCACATTGAGATACCGCACTCTCAGTGCATATCCACGGAGAGCCGCCTGAGGCATTCATGTTGGCGGGGCGTGCGGTACCCAAATTTTTTCGGCCGCACTATGTCGGCACCCACGCACGCAATTCGCCCGCTGTTGGACGCAGTGCTCAGGCTACCTGACGGAGACTTGAAGCAACTCGTCGATGAATCGAGTAGCTCACACAGGTTTTTCATGGCATATAGCCAGCACATCCAGGGAGGGAAAGTGTCGGCCAGGCTGGCAACCCTCTGAATCAGGTGAGGGTATCGCTTTGTTCCTTTCAGCTTTGAAAATCGAAAATTTCCGTCAGTTCGGCCATGGTGGTCATGCGCTGAATATCCACTTCAACGAGGGTGTCACCGCTCTCGTTGGTGAAAACGACGCGGGTAAAACTGCCGTCATCGATGCGATCCGCTACGTCCTGCAAACCCGAGATGCTGAGTACCTTCGACTACAGATCGAGGACTTCCACATCGCCAGAGACGGTAGCCAAGCAGAGACCATCACCCTTACATGCACTCTGGAGGGGCTGAGCACCGCTGAGCTTGGTGCTTTCGCTGAGTACGTGACCTTCAAAGACGGTGTTAAAAGACTTTACGTCCACTGGTCTGCGCGCCGTGTCGTGGCATCTGCCCCAACTCGTAAATGGGCCGATATCTCAGTTCGCTCTGGGGAGCACGGGGAAGGCCCGTAACTGTGCGGAGATACCTACTGTCCTTCCGTGTGTTTTCAGCGCAGGCTCTTCAGCGCGCGGATCACCTGGATCATGTTCGCGGTCATTGATACTGACATAGGCATGCTGAGAACCCTGGTTGATATCTGTGGTGTAGAGCTTCAGAAGCTCTCCGCGACGGATACCGGTTTCCAGCAGCAATTCGATCATTAGCCAATTGCGCAACTGCAATCGTTCCGGAAACGGATTCTCCGCAGCGCCTGGGCGAATCAGTGTGCGAATGATCTCGAGTTGGGTATCTGTCAGACTGCGGTAACGAGCGTGGTCGGGACGAACATTGATGATATGGCTCTCAAAGCGTCGTTCAATGACTTCGGCAACATCTGCAAATACCACATCGATGTTAGCCTGGGTGGTTGAGCTCTGACGGGCGCGCGGGATGTATCGGGTGACACACCAGGACAGGTACTGCTTCAACAGCCGCAGGTACTGGTCACGGGTGCGTGGATCGATCTGCGGAAAAGATGCCGTTTTAGCTATTCCAATTCGGGCGACAAGATTATCCGCCTGACGGCCGCTTTGGAGCCAGATGGCGTAACCGTCCAGTAACGCCAGAATCGCTTCAAAGTGGCAGGCCAAGATGGCTTCATCGATATCTAGGTTTCGACCTTCGGCATAGCTATAAAAAGCCTGAATCGCGCGTAGATGCGCCGCAGCCGTGTTGTAAGCGCGGTGTCTGAGTTTGAGTTGGACGTAGATGAATGGAATGAGTTTGGGCAACGGCGCTGCGTTACCAGCTTGCACGAGTAGCGGTACACGCTGACCTGAAGAGAAACGGCACTGGATCAGCTTCATCGGCAGCCACCTCATTCAACGGTTCACCATGAACACGAAGGACATGGCCTGTTGAGAGAGTGGACGCCAGAAGCGTCTTTGTCTAATCAGTGCCTTAATCTGCTCATGAACATATCTGACATAGCACCTGATTTAACATAATATTTATTATGCGAACTTATGTATGAAGGATATGGCACATACCTGAACCCTCCGTCCACAACACGCTAACGTCTGAACAGATGCCCATGGGATGCGCTGTAGAGTGTCGATGGCTGAATATCTTCAGCGCACAGCACACGGCCGACGAGGATCAGCGCTGTCCGTTCGAGTTCCTGCGAGCGAACCTGCCTGGCAATGTCTTCCAGTGTCCCGCTCAACACTTGCTGGTCCGGCCAACTGGCGCGATAGACGACTGCCACTGGGCAATCAGCGCCATAGTGCGGCAGCAACTCGGCGACGATCCGCTCTATATGCCTGACGCCCAGGTGGATCGCCAGGGTCGCCCGGTGCCTGGCCAACTCGCCGAGGGATTCGCCATCCGGCATCGGTGAGCGTGCGCCGTAGCGTGTCAGGATCAATGTCTGGGAAATACCTGGCAGGGTCAGTTCGGCTTCCAGTAACGCCGCACAGGCTGAGGTGGCGGTCACGCCCGGAATGATCTCGAAGGGAATCCCCAGTGCTCGCAAATGATGGATCTGCTCGCCAATGGCGCCGTACAGGGATGGATCGCCAGAGTGCACGCGCGCGACATCCCTTCCCTGCCCATGGGCTTCTTGCAGCAGGTCGATGATCGCTTCCAGCGTCAGTTCTGCGGTGTTCACCACCCGTTCGGCACTGTTGCCTCGCAGCACGGCCTCTGGCACCAGTGAACCGGCATAGAGAATCACCGGGCATTGGCGGATCAGCCGCTGGCCCTTGACCGTGATCAGCTCAGGGTCGCCGGGACCTGCGCCGATAAAATAGACCGTCATGCTTCCTCCTGGGAAATGGCCAGCGCCAGCGTCGCATTGGCACTGCGGCGCTTGCGCATCAAGAGTCTTGCCGGGTGTCGGCCGAGCCGTCCGGCCAGGACCAGCGCCGCCGCTTCGGCAACGCCATCGAGGGCAAACTCCCGGCGTGCGACCGGCGAAACCTCGCTCAACCCGGCAGCCTGGGCTTGCAGACACTCGTCGTTGATGAACACCACATCCAAACCCAACCCTTGTGCCAACTGGGCCAGGCCAGGCTCGTCACGCTTGCGCTCGCTGGACGCCAGGCCGTCGAGACGTTTGCCAGCCAAGCCCTGCTCCAGCAATGCGGCATTCAGTAACGTCGACAGCTCGTCGGCAGTACAGCCGCGTCGGCAGCCGAAGCCGGCTACGATACGTTCAACTCCCATGCATTCCTCGGCCATAAAACGGGCGCGGCAGGACACCACGCACCTGCCAGCAAGTCAACCATCACAGGCTTGCCCTCGCCCTCCCGCCTACGTACCCTTCCGCCGCGGCTATCCGCCCGGGCCGTGGGTGATAGTGCGTTATTTGCCGGTGCGCGTGGCGCACCCTCATACAGCAGTGGAGGCAGCGTGAAGCAGATACTGATCATCGGCATCGGAGCCGGTGACCCGGACCACCTGACGGTGCAGGCGATCAAGGCCATGAACCGTGCCGATGCCTTCTTCCTGATGGACAAAGGCACCGCCAAGGGTTCTCTGATCGATCATCGTCGCTACCTGTGCGAACAGGTCATCGAAGGCCGTGACTACCGCTTTATCGAAGCGGATTGCCCTGAGCGCGTGCGCGACGTGCCTGACTACCGGGGCGCGGTCGAAGACCTCAACCGCGACAAGCGCGGAGTCTTCGAGTGGATGATCGGCGAACAGCTGCAAGACGGTGAATGCGGCGCATTTCTGGTCTGGGGCGATCCGGCGCTGTACGACAGTACGATCCGCATCATCGAAGCCATCGCCGCAGAGGGACGGCATGCCATCGACTACCAGGTGATTCCGGGTATCAGCAGCCTGCAAGCCCTCGCCGCGCGGCATCGGGTCTGCTTCAACGGCATCGGGCGGGCCTTCCAGGTGACCCCGGCCCGGCGCCTGGCCGAACAGGGCTGGCCAGAGGGCATGGACAGTGTCCTGGTGATGCTGGATGCCCAGGACACTTATCGCCACTTCACCGGCCAGAACCTGACAATCTACTGGGGTGCCTACGTCGGCAGCGCCGATGAAACGCTGATCGCCGGCCCGCTGGATGAGGTGGCGGAGCGTATCCGCGAGACCCGTGCCGAACTGCGCGAACGCCATGGCTGGATCATGGACAGCTATCTGTTACGCAAGCGTCCATAATCCGAGCGTCAGGGTGCCGGTGCGCATGGCGCACCCTACGTGTTCGGGTAGCTGCGCGGGGTATAGACCCAGGCGCCGCCATCGGTGCGGGCAAAACGCCGGGTCTGGCTGGAGCCGATGATCACCAGGGTGCGCATGTCCACCTGCTCGATCCGCAGCTCGCCCAGGGTGGTCAGTGTCAGGCGTTCAGCCGGGCGGCCCACGTCACGGGCGAGTACCACCTCGGTTGAGTCCTCCCGATGCTCGCGCAGCAGCTCCAGCGCCCTCCCCAACTGCCAGGGGCGTGCACGCGAAATCGGGTTGTAGAAGGCCATGGCCAGGTCTGCCTCTGCCGCATGTCGCAGACGCTTTGCGATGATGGCCCAGGGTTTGAGGTTGTCCGACAGCGAAATCAGGCAGAAGTCATGCCCCAGCGGGGCGCCTGCCAGCGCCGCGGCGGCCATGGCGGCGCTGATTCCCGGCAGGATGCGCAGCTCGACGCCCTGCCAGCGAGGATCATCCGAGGCTTCCAGTGCCTCCAGCACCGCCGCCGCCATGGCGAAGACACCGGGGTCGCCGGACGACACCATCACCACGCGCCGGCCGCTGGCCGCCAGCTCGAAGGCATGGGCAGCGCGTTGCAACTCTTCGCGGTTATCGCTGGCATGCAGGCATTGCCCTGCGCGGAATGGTCCGGCCATCTTCACGTAGGTTTCATAACCAAGCACGTCCTCGGCTTCGTCCAGCGCCTGCCGGACATCCGGTGCCAACAGCCCTGCGGCTCCCGGGCCGAGACCGACCACGTGCAGGCGGCCTCTGGGCTGGCCATGGACCGTGGCCAGTGCAGGAGCTGCAACCAAGTGCAGGCTCAGCTGCTCACTCTGCCAGGCGGGCATGGGTAAGGAGGCCGTAGAGTCGAGGAAGCGCAACGGCACGCCCAGCGACTTCGCCAGCTCTTCCAGTGCTGGATGACTGCCCGCAATCCCTTCCCACAGCAGCGCCGCCAGGGACTGAGGGGCCAGGCCAGCATCCTGCAGCGCCTGCTGGACATCGGCCTGGTTGAGCGACGCTGTACGGCACAGCAGCAAAGTCACCTGCGGATAAATCGCCAAGCCCTCCTCCACACCAGGCAACTGCGGCGCGACACGCAACAGGCGTTCGCCATCCTTGGCCAATGGCAAGCGCTTGCCGTCGAGCCAGGGCGCTTCGCCTTCGACACGCAGGCGCGCTCCGGCGAGCAAATCGCTGACCAGCTGCTTGCCTTGCTGCAGATCGGCCAGCACATAACCCCGCGGCGGGTTCAGCAGGCAGGTGCCGAAGCGCAGCTCGCCACTGGTGGTGATCGCTGGTGTGACGCCCAGGTGCGCGGCCAGCGCCTTGGCCATCTCATTGACACCCGCCAGGCCTCCGAGCAACGGCACCACTGCGCTACCGTCCTCGGCCAGGGCCAGTACCGGCGGCTCTTCGCCCTTCTCTTCCAGCACCGACGCCAGGCTGCGGACAACGATACCCGCCGCGCACAGGGCGATGATCGGTGTACCGGCCCGGTACAGCTCGCGCAATGTCTCGCCAAAATTGTCGTAGCCGTACTCGGCCTCGTCGACACGGCCGCGCAAGCCGAACAGCCGTGCCTCGGGATAGCGCGCCTGGATACGCCGCGCGGTGGGCACGGCGCTGGCGCCCAGGACAATCAGGGCGGGAGCGATAGTCGATGGCATGCTCAGGCGCTCCACTTCAGGCCAGGGACGACGATCATCGAAAAATACGGCGACGACATTGGGTCCACCTCGTCCAGTGGCAGGATGCGCTGCGCCGCCATGGTTGCCCGCTCGACATAGTGCGCACGCTCCGCCAGTCCCAGGCGGCGCAGCACCCGGCGTACCTTGTCGAAGTTACGCCCAAGCTTCATCACCACCGCCGCCTCGGCCAGTGCCAGGCGCTGCTCCAGCTCCTCCTCGGGCAGCACCCCGGAGAGTACCGAGAGGCTCTGGTTGCGATAGACCAGCGGCGTCCCGAGCACCGAGGCGCAGCCAAGCATGGAGCAGACACCGGGCACCACTTCCGCCTCGTAACGTCCGGCCAGTCGGTCGTGCAGGTACATATAGGAGCCGAAGAAGAACGGGTCGCCTTCGCAGATCACCGCCACGTCGCGCCCTGCGTCCAGGTGTCCGGCGATATGCACGGCGCAACCGTCGTAGAAGTCGCTGATGATCCCTTCGTAGGTCTGCGGAGGATCGAGCTTTTCGGTGGTCACCGGGTAGACCAGCGGCAGGCGTACCTGCTCGGGCTGCAGGTGCGCCTCGATGATGCCGAAGGCGTTGCCACCCTGCCCCTTCTCCGCCTTGGCGCGGGCGACGAAATGGCCGATCACCGGCGCCGTGCGCAGGAGGCGCAGTGCCTTGAGCGTAATCAGTTCAGGGTCGCCCGGCCCGACGCCGATACCCAGCAGCCGCCCTTTGCCCGTCATCATTCGCGCTCCGTGGCCAGTGCGTTGACGGCGGCGGCGGCCATGGCACTGCCGCCACGGCGGCCGAGCACGGTGACGAAAGGCACGCCTCGGCTGTCCAGCGCCAACAGCGCCTTGGATTCGGCGGCGCCGACGAAGCCCACCGGCATGCCGATGACCAGGGCCGGGCGCGGCGCACCGGCATCGAGCATTTCCAGCAGGTAGAACAGCGCCGTCGGCGCGTTGCCGATCACCACCACGCTACCCTCGAGGTGTGGACGCCAGTGCTCCAGGGCCACCGCCGAGCGGGTATTGCCATGGCGTTCGGCCAGTTGCGGCACATCGGCCTGGTTCAGGGTGCAGATCACTTCGTTGTGCGCCGGTAGCCGGGCACGGGTAATGCCTTCGGCCACCATTCGAGCATCGCAGAGGATCGAGGCCCCCTCCGCCAGGGCGGCGCGGCCGATGGCCCCCGCACCGGGGGAAAAGCGCAGGTCGTGCACCACGTCGACCATGCCGCAGGCATGGATGACCCGGACCGCGAGTTTTTCCAGATCTACGGGGATGCCGGACAGGTCGGCTTCGGCGCGAATGGTGGCGAACGACTGGCGGTAAATGGCCTGGCCGTCGCGAATATAGTCAATCATGCAGGGAGTCCTGATCGTCGGATGCGGCCAGCCATGCGGCAGCCTCGTCTATGCCTATCGAAGTGGCCAGCAACTGGCCGAAACCGGCCGCATCCTGCGTCCGCCGGTAGAGTGAGTAATGCCCTGGCGTTTGCGCCAGTAAGGTATAGGGGGCGACATGGGCCGCCGCACAACTGCGTGGGCAGCCGCTCAGATGAATGCCCGAGGTGCCTCCAGTGGTGGGCAGCAGGCCAGCCAGACGTAGCGCATCGGACTTGGTGTCGGCCAACCCCCTACCACATCCCGCCGAGCCGCTACAGGCCGTCAGCCGCAGCAAAGGGTCCGAGTCCTCGGTCAGCAGGCCGATAGCGTGCAGGCGTGCCTGGACCAATTCGACGCGCTCCAGCTTCACGCCCGGCAGCAACACGCCCTGCCAGGGGGTGAGGTGCAGCCAGCCGGTTCCCTCGTCTTCGGCGATCTCGGCCAATGCACGCCATTGCGTCGCGTGCAGGCGCCCCAGTGGTGCGCCAGCCAGGCACATGGCCAGCCCGGCCTGACGTTGCGGATAACTGCCCGGACGTGGCGCGACGGGCCGAATCGAGCGCCTGGCCGACGATCCCAGGGAAAATGCCGGAGGTTGATCCAGCGCCGCGAGAAACGCGGCCACAGGCAGGCGCGCCAGCAGGTGCCGCATACGGCTTTCGCCGGGCTGGGCCAGTCGCAGAAAAGCCTCCAACAGGCACGCCACCAGTTCCGTTGCCGACGCCACACTGACCTCCAGCACGGGCGCCTGCCACGGGCAACCGGCCAGCCCCAGCGCGAGACGCTCGCCACCGGGCAAGGCTGCGAGCCAGATATCGTGCGGGTGGTCGATGGCGGCCAGCGCTTCGCCGCCATCGAGTTGCAGGGCGAACTTCGGCGAAAGGGCATGGAATGCCGGTGTGTCCTGCAACAGCGTCAGCAGGCGTTCGGCCTGGGGCCGCACATCGAGGATGGCCTGCGGATCGAGCCCGGCGGCAGGGCTGACCAGCAGGTTGCGCACATCGTCGGCACCGGCCTGGCGTGGCCCGAGGCCAGCCTCCAGCAGGCGGCGGATCAGTTCAGGTTCATGCTCGGGGCGTATGCTGCGCAGTTGCAGGTTGCTGCGATTGGTCAGCTCCAGCACGCCTTCCCCGCAGGCTTCTGCCGCTGCCGCAACCTGGCGGGCCTGCTCGCTCGACATCCGCCCGCAGGCCAGCTTGATCCGGCAGATACCGCCATCCAGCGCTGGCACGATACGTTCCAGCCCAGGGCAGGCGGAGCGACGAGGATTGGAAGCGGAAGGAGAAAAACTCAACGGGCACTCGCAATGGGCAATCGCGGTGACCGGACCGAGGCGTCGAAGGACGTCCATTGGCATCGGTACACCCCGCCCGATGTCGGCACACGCGCATGATTTCGTCGGCAGGTTTCCTGGCTGGCAGGTCAAGGCCGCACCACGCCTTCCCGGTTGCCCAGTGGCTCATGTGGTTCGACTCGCTGCTTACAGTTGCGGGGGCAGCCACGGTTCTATCCGTGTTCCCTGGGGAGCGCATCGCACTCCCGGCCCTGGGGCACCGGCGAAAAGCGGTATTATGACGGCTTTACCCGAGGCCGCAACACGGGTAATCCAGCAGATGAACGGAGCACGCATGGGCAGGTGGCTGACGGTAGTGGGAATTGGCGAGGACGGCTACGCCGGCCTGGGCAAGGCGGCTCGCCATGCCCTGTTGCAGGCGAAAAGGATCGTCGGCGCGCCACGCCAGCTCGAACTGCTGCCCGCCTGCATCCAGGCCCCGCGCGAGCCCTGGCCGACGCCCTTCGACCTGCAACCCTTGCTGCGCCGCCGGGGCGAGCCGGTATGCCTGCTGGCCAGTGGCGACCCGATGCTGTACGGCATCGGTGCCACCCTCTCCCGCCAGTTGCCGCAAGAGGAAATGCATATCCTGCCCGCGCCGTCCTCAGTGTCCCTGGCCGCCGCCCGGCTGGGCTGGCCGTTGCAGGAAACCCCGATCCTGTCGCTGGTCGCCCGGCCACTGGCGGCCCTCAATCTGTACCTGCATCCAGGTCGCCGGCTGCTGATCCTCAGCCAGGATGGCCACAGCCCGGCCCAGGTCGCCCGCTTGCTGTGCGAGCGCGGTTTCGGCCAGAGCCGACTGAGCGTACTGGAGCATCTGGGCGGTAGCCTGGAGCGGCGCCTGGATGGCCTGGCGCAGGACTGGCCGTTCGCCGAAATCGCGGCACTCAACCTGATCGCCCTGGAGTGCCGCTGTGAAGACGACACGCCACGCTTGCCAGTCAGCGGCGGCCTGCCCGACGAGGCCTTCCGCCACGACGGGCAACTGACCAAGCGCGATATCCGTGCCGTCACCCTGGCCCGCCTGGCGCCCTGCCCCGGCGAACTGCTCTGGGACATCGGTGCCGGCAGTGGCTCCATCGGTATCGAATGGATGCGCAGTCACCCGAGTTGCCGTGCCATTGCGGTAGAGGCCGACGAGGGGCGTCAGGCCTTTATTCGTCATAATCGCGATGCCCTGGGCGTGCCGGGTCTCCACCTGGTTGCCGGGGAGGCACCGGCGGCGCTGGAGGGACTGGAGACACCTGATGCCATCTTCATCGGCGGCGGCCTGACCGCACCGGGCACTCTGGAACAGTGCTGGCAGGCACTCAAGCCTGGCGGACGCTTGGTGGCCAATGCCGTGACTCTGCAAAGCGAGGCACTACTGATCGACTGGCGCCAGCGCCACGGCGGCGAGTTGCTGCGCATGGAGATTGCCCAGGCGCGTCCGCTGGGCAATTTCGACACCTGGCGCCAGGCGTTGCCCATCACCCTGTTGCACCTGTTCAAGCCATGAACATCCTGCTGCTCGGTGGTGTCGGTGATGCCCTGCGCCTGGCTCGACGCTTGCCTGCCACGGCGATCTACAGCCTCGCTGGCCTGGGCAAGGTGCCAGGAGACCTGGCTTGCCGGGTACGGGTTGGCGGTTTCGGCGGTGCCGAGGGGCTGGCGCGCTTTCTTCACGATAAGGCCATCGAGCTGCTGCTCGACGTCACCCACCCCTATGCCGCCCGCATCAGTCATAACGCTGCCCTCGCCGCACGCCAGTGCGGCATTCCGTGCTGGGCGTTGCGGCGCCCTGGCTGGCGGCCTGGGCCAGGCGACGATTGGCGGGATGTCACGAATTGGTCGTCGCTTTGCTCGGCCCTGGCACCGTTCCATCGGCCGTTCTTCACCCTGGGCCGCGAACCGCTGGAGTATCTGCAGACGATTCCCGCTGGACAGTTCTGGACCATCCGCCAGTTGACGCCGCAGGCGCCGCATCCTCGTGCCCATATCATCGCCAGCCGTGGCCCGTTCGAACTGGAGCAGGAGCGCGAGCTGTTCAAGGCCCGGCGCTTCGATGTACTGGTGAGCAAGAACAGCGGCGGCCAGGCCACCGAGGCCAAGCTGCAGGTTGCCCGGGAGCTGGGGATACCGGTGTTGATGCTGCAACGCCCAGACCTGCCGGACGTCGCACGGGTATTCGAGGAGATGGAAGCGCTCTACCAAAGCCTGCCGATCAGCATCCGTGGTTCATGAGCCTTCTGGCATCACCAGTGCCACGCGCCCCCGGTTCGGGCAGGTTTCCATGTAGTGGTTTGCTTCGAGGAAGTCTTCGAAGGCGAACACCCGGTCGATCACCGGGGTGAGCAGCCCCTCGGCGGTCAACTGATTGATATGGTGCAAGGCGCGCTGCACCGCCTCGCTGTTGGGCTCGATGCCCAGTTCCGGATGCCCGGTGAAATCCAGTATGCAGTGGCGGTAGAACTGCAAGTGCTTCTTGAACGCCTCGCAGGCGGGAAATGCCGTGTCGTTGCCGCCGTTGACGCCATACAGGATCAACTTGCCGCGCGGCGCGGCAATATCGCCCAGCAGCTTCATCTGCGGGCCGGCGCATTGGTCGAGAATGATCTCCACACCCTTGCCGCCGGTGTGGCGCTCGACTTCCAGCACCAGGTCCTGCTCCTCGGTCACCACCACCTTCTCAGCCCCCAGGCTGCGCAGGAACTCGCGGTCATCCGGGGAGCGGGTGGAGGCGATGACCCTGGCGCCCAGCACCTTGGCGAGTTGCACGGTCTGTGGCGCGATACAGTGGCTGGCTTCGGTGATCAGGACATGCTGCCCCGGCTGTAAGTGCGCCAGTTCGACCAGAGCGAGATAGCCGAACAGCAGCGCCGTGTAGTGCACGCTGGCGGCCTCGGGGCTGAGGGACTGCGGATAGCGCGTCAAGGCGTGCACGGGCATCACCATCAGGTCGCCCCAGGTCGGGTAGCGATTCGGCGTGCTGGCAGGAAATCCCGCCACCGGCGCACCCACCTCGAAGCCTTCGACGCCCTCGCCCACACGCTCCACGACACCGGCCAGCTCGAAACCCATGCCGGCGGGAAGACGAGCCTCTTCAGACGCCAGATTCTGTCGCCAGAGCACGTCCTTCCAGCTCAGGCCGACGGCCTGAACACGCACCAGCACCTCGCCAGGGCCGGGTACGGGCGTCGGGACTTCCTCGTACTGCAGCACCTCGGCGTCGCCGAATCTGTGAAAACGCATCATGCGGGACATCGCTTACCTCGAGCTCCGATCGCGAATGGTGCGGACTCTATCCGCTGTTCATGGCCGGCGCCACCCGGCAGTGTCGATAGTCGTCATGCCTGGCAGTGATAGGCCACCTTCCAATCCTGTGCTCAGTGCCCGTACTATTCCCGGCCCCGGCTGGACCTGCACATGCCCGCAGGGTGCGCGGTGCGCACCAAAGGGCGCATGGCAGCCACGCGCTCATTTGCCAGTCGGTGCTGACAAGGCTGCTTTCCTCGAACGGTGACCGGATGAATCGCAACGACCTGCGCCGCCTGGACCTGAACCTGCTGATCGTCTTCGAGACCCTGATGCACGAACGCAGTGTGACCCGTTCGGCGGAGAAACTGTTCCTCGGCCAGCCGGCCATCAGCGCGGCGTTGGCACGGCTGCGCGGCCTGTTCGACGATCCGCTGTTCGTGCGCAACGGCCGCAGCATGGAACCGACGCCCCGCGCTCAGGAAATATTCGCCCTGCTCTCGCCCGCGCTGGATTCGATCTCCACGGCGGTCAGTCGTGCCGCCGACTTCGATCCGGCCACCAGCAACGCGGTGTTCCGTGTCGGCATGTCCGACGATGTGGAGTTCGCCCTGCTGCCTGCCCTGCTTCGCCGCCTGCGCGCCGAGGCTCCGGGTGTGGTCCTGGTGGTGCGCCGGACCAATTACCTGCTGATGCCCGGCCTGCTGGCCTCCGGGGAAATTTCCGTCGGGATTTCCTACACAGAAGAACTGCCCGCCAACGCCAAGCGCAAGCTGCTGCGGCGCAGCAAGGCCCGTCTGCTGCGCGCCGACGCCGTCCCTGGCGCGTTGAGCCTGGACGACTTCTGCACGCGCCCGCACGCCATCGTCTCCTATGCCGGTGACCTGACCGACTGTATCGAAGGTGAACTGCAACGTATGGGTCGCAGCCGCCAGGTCGTGCTGGCGGTGCCCCAGTTCAACGGTCTGGCCAGCCTGCTCGCGGGGACCGATATCGTCGCCAATGTGCCTGACTACACGGCCGCGGCCCTGACAGCCGCCGGCGGCCTGCGCGCCGAGGCGCTGCCCCTGGAAACCCCCTGGTGCGAATTGCACATGGCCTGGCGCGGCGCTCAGGACAACGACCCGGCGGAACGCTGGCTGCGCTCGCGCATCCAGATGTTCTGCGGCGACCCGGACACCCTTTGATCTGTAGGGTGCGCCGTGCGCACCAAGAATAGGGATACCCGTTTGTTGCTCAGGTGAACACATGGCGCACCCTACCTCGCGGGACCACTTTCACCCTCGTTCCAAATCGATATAAGCCTGCAAATAATCATTCCGAATGATAGTTATCTTCGCGGCATTCGATTCGTCGACCTTCCATGCACGCCGCAGACTCCGCCCATCCACAAATCCGACTGGCGGAGTCGTCTATGCAACAGCCCCTGAAAAATACCCGGATGTTCCCCCTGGCACTGGCCGCCGCACTGGTGCTCAGCGCCTGCGGCCAGGCCGAGAATAATCAGGCACAGATGCCCGCGCCGAAGGTCAGCGTGGCAACGGTCATCGAACAACCCATCAGCGAGTGGGACGAGTTCACCGGGCGCCTGGAGGCGCCGCAATCGGTCGAGGTACGCCCACGCGTCTCTGGCTATATCGACCGCGTTGCCTTCGCCGAAGGCAGCCTGGTGAAGAAAGGCGACCTGCTGTTCCAGATCGACCCGCGCCCCTTCCAGGCTGAAGTCCGACGCTTCGAAGCCCAGTTGCAACAAGCCCGCGCCAGCCTTTCCCGTGCCAGTAGCGAAGCCCGCCGTGGCGAGCGCCTGCGGCAGAACAACGCCATCTCCGCCGAACTGGCCGAAGCCCGCAGCAGTGCCGCGGCCGAAGCCCAGGCCCAGGTCGCGGCGATCCAGGCCGAACTGGAAAATGCACGCCTGAACCTTGGCTTCACCCGTATCACCTCTCCCATCGACGGCCGCGCCAGCCGTGCGGAAATCACCGAAGGCAACCTGGTCAGCGCCGGCGAAAGCCTGCTCACGTCCGTGGTCAGCACCGACAAGGTCTACGCCTACTTCGACGCGGACGAACGGGCCTTCCTCAAGTATCAGGAACTGGCGCAGCAGGGCGGCACCGATGCCCGCGGCCCTGGGCCGGTCTATCTGGGGTTGTCGAACGAGGAAGGTCACCCGCATCTGGGGCAACTGGACTTTCTCGATAACCAGGTCAATCCGCGCACCGGCACCATTCGTGGCCGCGCCGTCTTCGACAATGCCGACAATCGCTTCACACCCGGCCTCTACGCCCGGCTCAAGCTGGTCGGCAGCCGCCCTTATACGGCGACCCTGATCAAGGACGAAGCAGTCGGCACCGACCTGGGCAAGAAATTCGTGCTGGTGCTGGGCGAAGACAACAGCGTGGCCTACCGCGCCATCGAACTGGGGCCGAAGCTGGAAGGCCTGCGCATCGTGCGCCAGGGCCTGAGCAAGGGCGAAAAGATCGTCGTCAACGGCCTGCAACGCGCCATGCCCGGTGCCATCGTCGACCCGCTCGCGGTGCCCATGGCCGATGAAAACACTCTGGCCCAGCTGACGCGCCTGCAACAGGGCGCCGACAGTAGCCAGGCCGCACGCCTGGCCATCGAAAGCAACGCCCGCTCTCCACGCGGCTGACAAGACGCCTGGTGCGCACGACACGCCCTACCCCGACCGTAGGGTGCGCCATGCGTGCCAGAGCCTGAGGACTCTCCATGAATTTCTCGCAATTCTTTATCCAGCGGCCGATCTTCGCTGCGGTGCTGTCGCTGCTGATCCTGATCGGCGGGTCTATCTCGCTGTTCCAGTTGCCGATCAGCGAATACCCGGAAGTGGTACCGCCCACCGTGGTGGTGCGTGCCACCTTCCCCGGCGCCAACCCCAAGGTCATCGGCGAGACCGTTGCCTCGCCGCTGGAACAGGCCATCGTCGGCGTGGAAGGCATGCTCTACATGTCGTCGCAATCGACCAACGACGGCAAGCTGACCCTGACCGTTACCTTCGCCCTCGGCACTGACCTGGACAACGCCCAGGTGCAGGTGCAGAACCGCGTGACCCGCACCCAGCCGACCCTGCCCACCGAGGTGCAGCGGCTCGGCGTGACCGTGGACAAGGCCTCGCCGGACCTGACCATGGTGGTGCACCTGACCTCGCCGGACAATCGCTACGACATGCTCTACCTGTCCAACTACGCCGCGCTCAACGTCAAGGACGAGCTGGCGCGGCTGGACGGTATTGGCGACGTGCAACTGTTCGGCATGGGCAACTATTCGCTGCGGGTCTGGCTCGATCCCCAGCAGGTGGCCTCGCGCAACCTGACCGCCAGCGACGTGGTCGAGGCCATTCGCGAGCAGAACCGCCAGGTCGCCGCCGGCGCCCTCGGCGCGCCGCCGTCCGATGCCGGCAACAGCTTCCAGCTGTCGATCAACACCCAGGGGCGCCTGGTCACCGAGGAGGAGTTCGAAAACATCATCGTCCGCGTCGGCGACAACGGTGAGATCACCCGCCTCAAGGACATCGCACGTATCGAACTTGGCTCCAGCCAGTACGCGCTGCGCTCGTTGCTGAACAACCAGCCGGCCGTGGCCATCCCGGTGTTCCAGCGCCCTGGTTCGAATGCCATCGAGATCTCCGACTCGGTGCGTGCGCGCATGGCCGAGCTCAAGCAGAGTTTCCCGCAGGGCATGGACTACGAGATCGTCTATGACCCGACCATCTTCGTCCGTGGCTCCATCGAGGCGGTGGTGCATACCCTGCTCGAAGCCATCGTGCTGGTGGTGCTGGTGGTGATCCTGTTCCTGCAGACCTGGCGCGCCTCGATCATCCCGCTGGCCGCCGTGCCGGTGTCGCTGATCGGCACCTTCGCCGTGATGCATATGTTCGGCTTTTCGCTCAATGCGCTGTCACTGTTCGGCCTGGTGCTGGCCATCGGTATCGTGGTGGACGACGCGATCGTGGTGGTGGAGAACGTCGAGCGCAACATCGCCCTCGGCAAGTCGCCGCTGGATGCGACCCGCCAGGCCATGAAGGAAGTGACCGGACCGATCGTCGCCACCGCCCTGGTGCTGTGCGCGGTGTTCGTACCGACTGCATTTATTTCCGGCCTGACCGGCAAGTTCTACCAGCAGTTCGCGCTGACCATCGCCATCTCAACGGTGATCTCCGCCTTCAACTCGCTGACTCTGTCGCCCGCCCTGGCCGCCGTGCTGCTCAAGGACCACCATGCGCCGAAGGACCGCTTCTCACGCCTGCTCGACAAGCTGTTGGGCGGCTGGCTGTTCGGCCCGTTCAATCGCCTGTTCGAGCGGGCCAGCAACGGCTATGTCGGCACCGTGCGCCGTGTGCTGCGCGGCAGCGGCATCGCCCTGGTGCTGTATGTGGGCCTGCTGGCGCTCGGCTACCTGGGCTTCGCCAACACGCCGACCGGCTTCGTACCGCCACAGGACAAGCAGTACCTGGTGGCCTTCGCCCAGTTGCCGGATGCGGCGACGCTGGATCGCACCGAGGCCGTGATCAAGCGCATGTCGGAGATCGCCGGGCAGCACCCTGGTGTGGCGAACACCGTGTCCTTCCCGGGCCTGTCGATCAACGGTTTCACCAACAGCCCCAACAGCGGCATCGTCTTCACGCCGCTCAAGCCCTTCGATGAGCGCAAGGACCCATCGCTGAGCGCAAGCGCCATCGCCGCCGAACTCAATGCGCAGTTCGCCGGTATCCAGGATGCCTATATCGCCATATTCCCGCCGCCACCGGTGCAGGGACTGGGCACCATCGGCGGCTTCCGTCTGCAAATTCAGGACCGTGGCAGCCTGGGCTACGACGAGCTGTACCTGCAGACGCAGAACATCCTCAACAAGGCGCGGCAACTGCCGGAGCTGAACCCCATGTCGGTGTTCACCAGCTATCAGGTCAACGTGCCACAGGTGGATGCCGCCATCGACCGCGAGAAGGCCAAGACCCATGGCGTGGCCATCAGCGATGTGTTCGACACCCTGCAGGTGTACCTGGGCTCGCTGTACGCCAACGACTTCAACCGTTTTGGTCGCACCTACCAGGTCAATGTCCAGGCCGACCAGCAGTTCCGCCTGGAGCCCGAACAGATCGGCCAATTGAAGGTGCGCAACAACCGGGGCGAAATGGTGCCGCTGTCGGCCTTCGTCAAGGTCGACGACAGTGCAGGCCCCGACCGGGTGATGCACTACAACGGCTTCCTCACCGCCGAAGTCAACGGTGCCGCGGCACCGGGCTACAGCTCCGGCCAGGCCGAGGTCGCCATCGCCCGCCTGCTGGCCGAGGAACTGCCCAATGGCATGACCTACGAGTGGACCGACCTGACTTACCAGCAGATCCTTGCCGGCAATACCGCGATCTTCATCTTCCCGCTCTGCGTGCTGCTGGCCTTCCTGGTGCTGGCCGCCCAGTACGAAAGCTGGAGCCTGCCGCTGGCAGTGATCCTGATCGTGCCGACGGTGCTGTTCGCCGCCATCATCGGGGTGATCCTGGCCGGTATCGACAACAACATCTTCACCCAGATAGGCCTGATCGTACTCGTGGGCCTGGCGTGCAAGAACGCCATCCTGCTGGTGGAGTTCGCCAAGGACAAACAGGAAGAAGGCCTGGATCGCGTCGCCGCCGTGCTGGAAGCCTGCCGCCTGCGCCTGCGCCCGATCCTGATGACCTCCATCGCCTTCATCATGGGTGTGGTGCCGCTGGTGCTGTCCACCGGTGCCGGTGCCGAGATGCGCCATGCCATGGGCGTCGCGGTGTTCTCAGGAATGATCGGCGTGACCTTCTTCGGCCTGTTGCTTACCCCGGTGTTCTACGTGCTGATCCGCGCGTTCGTCGAAAAACGCGAAGCACGCAAGGCCAACGCCATTCAGACGGAGGTCCATGCATGAACCTGCCACATATCCCTCGCGAGCCTGGATATCGCTCGCGAAGCCTCTCTGGCGCCCATTTCGCCAAGGCCGGCATGCCCGCGTTGCTCGCCCTGGCACTCAGCGCCTGCGCTGTCGGCCCGGATTATCAGGTGCCAGTCACCGAACCTGCGCACATCGCCACACAGGACGCGGGCAACTACGACCGCTCGCGCTTCGAAAGCGCCTGGTGGCAGCAGTTCGACGATCCGATCCTGGACCAACTGGTGCAACGCTCGCTGACGGACAACCGCGAGCTGCGCGTGGCCTTCAATCGCCTGCGCGCCGCCCGGGCGATTCGTGACGACACGGCCAACGACCGCTTCCCCACCGTGACCAGCCGTCTTGGTAGCGAGTTCGGCAAGGGCCAGCAGCCGCCGACCAGCGAGCAGCGCATCCGTCAGGAACGCTATGACCTTGGCCTTGACACGGTCTGGGAGCTGGACCTGTTCGGCCGTATCCAGCGTCAACTGGAAGCCAGTGAAGCACGCATCGAAGTGGCCGAGGCCGATTACTACCAGTTGCAGGTGAGCCTGATCGCCGAGCTGGTCGACGCCTATGGCACCCTGCGCGGGGCACAACTGCGCGAACGTATCGCCCGCGACAATCTGAAGAACCAGCAGGACTCGCGGGCCATCACCGAGCAGTTGCGCGACGCGGGTGTCGGCAGCGAACTGGACGTGCTGCGTGCCGATGCCCGTCTGGCCGCCACCGAAGCCAGCCTGCCGCAACTGCAGGCGCAGCAGGTGCGCGCACAGAACCGTATCGCCACCCTGCTCGGCCAGCGGCCCGAACGGCTGGGGGTGGACCTGTCCGCCAGGCCACTGCCGGCCATCGCCAAAGCTCTGCCCATTGGCGACCCATCCGAGCTGCTGCGCCGACGCCCAGACGTGCGCGCCGCCGAACACCGGCTGGCGGCCGCCACAGCGGATATTGGCGTGGCCACGGCGGATTTGTTCCCTCGGGTCAGCCTGTCCGGCTTCCTCGGTTTCACTGCCGGGCGAGGTTCGCAACTGGGCGCAGCGGATGCGCGGGCGTGGAGCGTGGCGCCGAGCATCAGTTGGGCAGCCTTCGACCTCGGTAGCGTACGCGCCCGTCTTCGTGGTGCCGAAGCCGACGCCGATGGCGCCCTGGCGCAGTACGAGCAACAGGTGTTGCTGGCGCTGGAGGAAACGGACAACGCCTTCAGCGACTACGGCAAGCGTCAACAGCGCCTGCTCTCGCTGGTGCGCCAGGCCGAAGCCAGTCGGGCCGCCGCGAGCCAGGCGACGATCCGCTACCGCGAAGGCACCGTGGATTTCCTGGTGCTGCTGGATGCCGAGCGTGAGCGCCTGGCGGCCGAGGATGCCCAGGCCTCGGCCGAGGTCGAGCTGTACAGCGGTATCGTCGCCCTCTACAAGGCGCTTGGTGGCGGCTGGTAGCCACACACTTTCCGCTTTCGATTGGCCCCGCTCCGCCAATCGCTTACGCCCCGGGGATTCCATGATCTCCGGGGCTTTTTTGATCGAGCGCGAAGCCGATAGACTTGCCCGCTCAACCGTTTGCTATGGGAAAGGATGATGACCCCGGAACAGATCGCCGCATTCTGCCTGTCACTGCCAGGCGCCCGCGAAGACTTCAAATGGGGCAGCAACCGGGTGTTCTCCGTGGCGGGCAACAAGATGTTCGCCGTCCTCGACTTTCTCGGTGAAGGGCTGGCCTTCAAGGTCGATGACGACCTGTTCCTCGGCTATGTCGATCGCCCAGGCATCCACCCCGCCCCGTACCTGGCGCGTGCACACTGGATCAATATGAACGCCCGCCAGTTACCGCTCGGCGAGGACGAGTTGCGTCGTGCACTGGTGCGCTCGCACCAACTGGTGGTCCGCCGGTTGCCGAAGCGCCAGCAGCCCGGATTGCTGCTGGACGAGCAAAGGTAGCGCGTCAGGGCTGCACCGTACTCCAGTCGATCAACTGGAAGTGCCAGGTCGCGAGGATGAACAGGCCGAATGCAATGCGGTACCAGGCAAACACCCCGTAGCTGTGATTGGCGATGAATTTCAGCAAGGCACGCACAGTGAGCATCGCCACGACGAAGGTGGTGACGAAGCCGATGGCGAAGATCGGCAGATCGCTCCATTGCAGGATGTCGCGGTACTTGTACAGCGAGTAGACCGTCGCCGCGACCATGGTCGGCATCGCCAGGAAAAAGGAAAATTCCGTCGCCGCCTTGCGCGACAGACCGAACACCAGGCCGCCAATGATGGTGGCGCCGGATCGGGACGTACCCGGAATCAGCGCCAGGCACTGGGCGAGGCCCACCTTGAACGCCAGGCTCCAGGTCATGTCGTCCACCGACTCCGCTCGGATCGGGTGCTCGCGCTTTTCCGCCCAGATCATCACGATGCCGCCCAGAATCAAGGCGGTCGCCACCGTGATCGGGTTGAACAGCCAGTACTCGATCAGATCGGCGAACGTCAGGCCGAAAATGACCGCTGGAATGAACGCCAGCAGCAGATTACCGGTGAAACGCCGTGCCTTGGGCTCATTCGGCAGCCCTCGCAATACCCCGAAGATACGTGCACGAAACTCCCACATCACGGCCAGGATGGCACCGAGCTGGATGATGATCTTGAACGCCGTAGCGGTTTCGCCATTGAAGGCCAGCAGATCGCCGACCACGATCAAGTGTCCGGTGCTGGAGATCGGCAGGAACTCGGTCAGCCCCTCCACCACACCCAGAATGAAGGCCTGAAACGCTACCCAGATATCCATCGTGCTCCCCAGTTCGGAAACGGCACCTTGACCAATGATCGGACTGTGCCACCCCGGAAACGCGAAAGCCCCGGATTACGGGGCTTTCAGGGTATCAGGTGGCGGAGGCGTAGAGATTCGAACTCTAGGTGCTGTTACACACGGCGGTTTTCAAGACCGCTGCCTTAAACCACTCGGCCACACCTCCAAATTTGCGGCGTAATCATACCGAATCGACACACACTGTCAAACACTGTCGTCAATCCGCAGTATCGCTCTGTTATGATCGTGCCGTTTCTACCCTATCGACAGGAGTGCCGCACATGCACGAACACGAATACGCGCTTGGCCATGCGCAGGCGGACCAGCAAGCGGTCAGCCGCGTTCTGCGCAATACCTATGGCCTGCTGGCCATGACCCTGGCCTTCAGTGGGGTGGTCGCCTACATGGCGATGCAGGCGAATGCTCCCTATCCAAACCTGATCGTCCTGCTGGTCGGTTATCTGGGGCTCTTCTTCATCACGGCGAAACTGCGCAATTCGGTATGGGGCCTGGTCTCCACCTTCGCCCTGACCGGTTTCATGGGGTATACCCTAGGCCCGATCCTCAACATGTACCTGGGCATGGCAAACGGTGGCGAGCTGGTTTCCACTGCCCTGTCCATGACCGCGCTGGTGTTCTTCGGCCTCTCCGCCTTCGTGCTGGTCACGCGCAAGGACATGAGCTTCCTCAGCGGTTTCATCACTGCCGGTTTCTTCGTCCTGCTTGGAGCTGTCGTAGCGAATCTGTTCTTCGAGATCAGCGGCTTGCAACTGGCGATCAGCGCAGGCTTCGTGCTGTTCTCCTCGGCCTGCATCCTGTTCCAGACCAGCGCCATCATCCACGGTGGCGAGCGCAACTACATCATGGCCACCGTCGGCCTGTATATCGCGCTGTACAACCTGTTCATCAGCCTGCTGCAACTGCTGGGAATCTTCGGCTCCGACGATTGATTCGTACCAGGGTAGCCAACGCGCCCCGAGAGGCCTGACCTCTCGGGGCTTTTCGTTTTCATGGACTGAAGCAGTATCATGACGCCCGGTTTCCCGATGTGGAGCGCTGTATGAAGTTCGCCATTGCACTGTTCTCCCCTGCTCACTCGCCCGCAGCCCGGCGCGCGCTGCGCTTTGCCCAGGCGGTATTGCAGCAGGGGCATGAGATCGTGCAGGTATTCCTCTATCAGGATGGCGTGCAGACGGCATCGGCCAACCTCGTGTTTCCTCAGGACGAGTCGGACGTTGCCCAGCAGTGGCGACAGTTCATCCAGGCGCACCAGCTCGATGGGGTCGTGTGCATCGCGGCCGCCTTGCGCCGTGGTGTGCTCGACCAGCAGGAAGGCGCTCGTCATACCCGACCTGCGGCCAACCTCGCCACGGAGTGGAGCCTGTCCGGCCTGGGGCAGTTGCATGACGCCGCGCAGCAGGCAGACCGCCTGGTCTGTTTCGGAGGGCATTGAACATGCGCTCCATGTTGATCATCAGCCGACAATCACCCTGGTCAGGTTCTGGCGCGCGTGAGGCCTTGGATATCGCCCTGGCTGGCGGAGCGTTCGAGCTGCCAATATCGCTGCTGTTTCTCGATGACGGCGTTTTCCAGCTTTCTCCCGGGCAGGCCGCGTCTTGCCTGGAGCAAAAGGACCTGGCCGCGAACCTGCAAGCCTTGCCGCTGTTCGGCATAGAGGCCATCCATGTCTGCCGACATAGCCTGCTCGAACGCGGATTGTCCGAGGGCGAACTGTCCATCCCGGCCAGCGTGCTCGATGACGAGGCACTGCGCGCCCTTATCGCCACCCATGACCACGTGATCTGCCTCTGATGAGCACACTGCACATACTCTCCCACTCGCCTTTCGACGGCAGCCGCCTGGATACCTGCCTCCGGCTCCTGCAAGCCGGGGATGCCTTGTTGCTGTGTGGCGACGCCACCTATGCGCTCGCCAGCGGAACCCGCCAGCGCCAGGCGATCGAGTGCCTGCCGGTCGCTATTGCCCTGTATGCCCTGGCCGAGGATATCCAGGCCAGGGCGCTGACCGATCTGCCCGAACGCCTTACCGAGGTCGACTATCCGGGGTTCGTCGATCTCTGCTGTCTCCACGCGAAGAGCACCAGTTGGTCATGAACGCATTGCATGTAGCCGGTCGTGACATTCCCCTGGACCCGGATGGTTATCTGGTCGAGCTGGACGACTGGCAGCCCGAGGTCGCCCGGGCACTGGCACAGGACGAAGGCATCGAACTGGATGAGCGGCACTGGGAAATACTCGAGTTGCTGCGCCGCTTCTACGATGAATTCCAACTGGCTCCAGCCAATCGCCCATTGATCAAGTACGTGTCGCTCAAGCTCGGCGCGGAAAAAGGCAACAGTCTTTACCTGAATGCCTTGTTCCAGGGGCCTCCAGCAAAGCGGGCCGCACGCCTTGCCGGCCTGCCCCGGCCAGCCAATTGCTTCTGACCGATCGACCAGAAAGATCGTTATCAGCAGCCTTTCCGTCGTTTTCACGGTCGTATCGCTCATAGACTGTCGAAAAACGACTGAAAGGAGACCGGCATGGGACGTCTTGCACAGGGTGTCTGGTTCGCTCAGGAAGATCTGATCGACAAGGATGGTCAGTTCCGGCGCCAGGCGACGCAGCGACGCAACTGGATCAGCGCAGAGGGCGACTTCCAGCCCGAAGCGGGACGCTACCACCTGTATGTATCGCTGGCCTGTCCCTGGGCCCACCGGACGCTCATCTACCGCAAGCTCAAGGGGCTGGAATCCCTGATCAGTATGTCCGTGGTCAGTTGGCTGATGGCCGAGGATGGCTGGACCTTCGACCAGAGTCTCGGGTCGAGCGGCGACGCCTTGCAAGGACTGCAGTACCTTCACCAGCTCTATACGCTGGACGACCCCGGCTACAGCGGCCGGGTCACCGTACCCGTGCTCTGGGACCGCAAACACCAGCGCATCGTCAACAACGAATCGGCCGATATCATCCGCATCTTCAACGATGCCTTCGATGACCTGACGGCTTCACCTCTCGACCTTTACCCCACCCACCTGCGTGAAGAGATCGACAAGCTCAACGAGCGCATCTATGAAGACCTCAACAATGGGGTATACCGGGCGGGTTTCGCGACCCGGCAGGCAGCTTATGAAGCGGCGTTCGATACGGTTTTTTCCAGCCTGGATGATCTGGAAGCCTTGCTGCACGAACGTCGCTACCTGACAGGAGAGTACCTGACCGAAGCGGATTGGCGCCTCTTCACCACGCTGGTGCGTTTCGACGCTGTCTACCACGGGCACTTCAAGTGCAACCTGCGCCGCATCGGCGACTATCCCAACCTGAGCGGCTGGCTGCGCGAGCTGTACCAGTGGCCAGGCATTGCCGAAACAGTCAACCTGCAGCACATCAAGCGGCACTACTACCAGAGCCACCGCGCGATCAATGCCAACGGCATCGTACCGAAGGGACCAGCACTCGACCTGCAAGCCCTACCCGGCAGGGAGCATCTGCCAGGCAAGGGGATACACAAAAGGTGATGCCAATCAGACCTTGAACCAGGCCAGCTTGTCGCGCAGGGTGACGACCTCGCCGACGATCAGCAAAGTCGGCGCCTGGACCTGCTCAGAAGCAATGCGCTCCGGCATATCGCCCAGTGTGCCGGTGAATACCTGCTGATTCTCCGTGGTGCCCTGCTGGACCAGTGCAATCGGCGTTTGCGCCGAACGACCATGGGCGATCAGTTCCCGGCAGATGATTGGCAGCCCGACGAGGCCCATGTAGAACACCAGGGTTTGTCCCGGCGCGACCAGGTCCTGCCAGGGCAGGTCGCAACTGCCGTCCTTCAGGTGTCCGGTCACGAAGCGGACCGACTGGGCATGATCGCGATGCGTCAGCGGAATCCCTGCGTAGGCCGCACAACCGCTGGCCGCGGTAATGCCAGGCACCACCTGGAAAGGTATGCCATGGGCCGCCAACTCCTCGATCTCCTCTCCGCCGCGACCGAAAATGAAGGGATCGCCCCCTTTCAAGCGTAGGACGCGCTTCCCAGACAAGGCCAGGTCGACCAGTTGCTGGTTGATCTGCCCCTGGGGCAAAGCATGCTGGTCGCGTTGCTTGCCGACATAGACACGCTCTGCATCACGGCGGCACAGCTCGACGATCGCCGGTGCCACCAGGCGGTCATAGAGCACCACATCGGCCTGCTGCATCAACCGCAGGGCACGGAACGTCAGCAGGTCAGGATCGCCCGGACCGGCACCGACCAGATAAACCTCTCCTTGCGCGGGACTGCCGAACGTATCCAGGCGCTCCGCCAGGTGAGCGGCTGCCTTGTCGTCTTGCCCGGCCAGGACCTGCTCGGCGATGGGCCCCTGAAAGACCTCCTCCCAGAACAGACGCCGTTGCCGGGCATCCTGCAAACGCTCCTTGACGGTCGAACGGAAGCGCTTGGCCAATCCGGCCAGGCGGCCATAAGCCGCCGGAATCCAGGTTTCGATCCGGGCACGCACCAGCCGAGCCAGTACCGGTGCATCACCACCGCTGGAGACGGCGACGATCAATGGTGAGCGGTCGACGATGGCCGGGAAGATGGCGCTGCAAAGTGCGGGCGCATCGACCACGTTCACCGGAATGCCCAGCGCCTGGGCATCGTGCGAAACCTGGGCATTGACCTTTAGATCATTGGTACAGGCGACGATCAGCGACATGCCGTTCAGGTCGCTGGCCTGGTAGGCACGCGGCCGGCAGTGCTCCGCCAACGCTTCGAGCTCAGGCTCGATCTGTGGTGCGACGACATGCAGCACGGCCCCGCTCTGGGCAATCAGACGAGCCTTGCGCAGGGCGATGGTGCCGCCACCGACGATCAGGACGGCACGTCCCTTGAGGTTGTGAAACAGCGGAAGAAACTCCATACCGCTCAATACCCCCGCACGCGGATCAAGGTCGGATCGACAGCGTTCAACCGATCACCTCGATGCCGCCCATGTAGGGTTTGAGCGCATCCGGAACCCGCACCGAGCCATCCGCCTGCTGGTAGTTTTCCAGCACTGCGACCAGCGTGCGGCCCACTGCCAGGCCAGAGCCATTGAGGGTATGCACCAGTTCCGGCTTGCCCGTCTCGGGGTTGCGGTAGCGGGCCTGCATGCGCCGCGCCTGGAAGTCGCCACAGTTGGAGCAGGAGGAAATCTCACGGTATTTGTCCTGGCTCGGCACCCAGACTTCCAGGTCATAGGTCTTGGTCGCGCTGAAGCCCATGTCACCGGTGCACAGCGCCAGGACACGATAAGGCAGGCCAAGCGCCTGGAGCACCTTCTCGGCATTGCCCGTAAGCTCTTCGAGCGCCTCGAAAGAACGCGACGGCTCGACGATCTGCACCATCTCGACCTTGTCGAACTGGTGCTGGCGGATCATGCCGCGGGTGTCGCGACCAGAGGCACCCGCCTCGCTGCGGAAGCACGGCGTGTGGGCGACGAATTTCAACGGCAGCGTACGCAGGTCAAGGATCTCGCCGGAAACGATATTGGTCAGCGACACTTCGGCGGTCGGGATCAGGTAGAAGTCCGCCTCGCCCTCACGGGAAATCTTGAACAGGTCTTCCTCGAACTTCGGCAATTGACCGGTGCCCTGCAGCGCCGGCGCCTGCACCAGATACGGGGTGTAGGCCTCTTCATAGCCGTGCTCGCGGGTGTGCAGGTCGATCATGAACTGCGCCAGGGCGCGGTGCAGTCGGGCGATGGGGCCGCGCATCAGGGCAAAACGCGCGCCGGAGAGCTTGGCGGCGGTTTCGAAGTCGAGCCAGCCGTGCTGCTCGCCCAGGGCGACATGGTCCTTGATCGCGAAGTCGAACGTCGTCGGCGTGCCCCAGCGACGCACTTCGACGTTTTGCTCCTCGTCCGCGCCGACCGGCACCGAGGCGTCGGGCAGGTTGGGAATGTTCAGCAGCAGTTGGTCGAGTTCCGTCTGGATCGCCTCCAGTTCACGCTTGCCTGACTCGAGGTCCGCGCCCATACGGTCCACTTCAGCCAGCAGCGGCGCGATGTCTTCGCCCTGCTGCTTGGCTTTGCCGATCGCCTTGGAGCGTGCATTGCGCTCGGCCTGGAGCTGCTCTGTGCGGCTCTGTACGGTCTTGCGTTGCGCCTCGAGCGCTTCGATACGCGCCACGTCCAGCGTATAGCCACGGGTGGCCAGGCGGGCCGCGACGTCCTGTAGCTGGCTGCGCAGCAGTTTCGAATCAAGCATGATGGTTCTCGTCTTCTGGAGTTTCTTGGATGAGTAAGGGCAGGCGGTGCAGTGTACTGTCCGGCTCAGAGCCTGGCGAGGGTCAGCCCCAGCCAGGTCGCCAGCAGCCCGCCGAATACACTGAGGCCCATGTAACCGAACAAGGTCGCCAGTTGACCGCTCTCGAGCAGGCGCAGGTTGTCCAGGGAAAAGCTCGAGAAGGTCGTCAGGCCACCGACGAAGCCGACGATCAGGGTATTGCGCCATTCAGGCGAGATGGCCGGTCGGTCGAGAAAAAAGGCATAGAGATAGCCGATCAACAGGCAACCGACCAGATTCACCGCCAGTGTCGCGAGGAAATACTGGCGCGGCCAGTGCTGGGTGACCCAGAGCCCGACAGCGAAGCGCAGCAAGGTGCCCGCGACACCGGCGCAGGAGATCATCAGCAGCATGCGTATCATGGCTTGCGCCTCTGCCGTGGGCTCTCGTGATCCAGGCGTGCCAGGTGTTCCAGCTTGTCGCGAATCTTGCTTTCGAGGCCGCGTGGCACGGGTTGATAGTAGTGGCGCGGCTCCATGGCTTCGGGGAAATAGTCCTCCCCGGCGGCATAGGCATCCGGCTCGTCATGGGCATAGCGGTATTCCTCGCCATAGCCCAGCTCCTTCATCAGCCGGGTCGGCGCATTGCGCAGGTGCAGCGGCACTTCATGCGAGCCATTTTCCGCGACATCGCGTCGCGCGGCATTGAACGCGGCATAGACCGCATTGCTCTTCGGCGCACAGGCCAGGTAGACGATGGCCTGCGCCACCGCCAGCTCGCCCTCGGGACTGCCCAGGCGCTCCTGAACCTCCCAGGCGCCCAGGCACAGGTTCAATGCGCGAGGATCGGCATTGCCCACCTCCTCACTGGCCATACGCACCACGCGGCGGGCGATATAGAGCGGGTCGCAACCGCCGTCGAGCATACGCGCGAACCAGTACAGCGCGGCGTCTGGGTTGGAGCCTCGTACGGATTTGTGCAACGCCGATATCTGGTCGTAGAAGGCTTCTCCTCCCTTGTCGAAGCGACGGCGACTGTCGCCCAGCAGGTTCTGCAAGAGCTCCGGGGCGACGCTTTCACCAGGCTCGAGCAGGTCGGCAGCGTTCTCCAGCAGGTTGAGCAGACGCCGACCGTCGCCGTCTGCTGCCGCCATGAGGATGGCCAGGCTTTCCTCTGGCAACGTCAGGTTCAGCGCGCCCAGGCCTCGTTCCTCGGTCAATGCCCGGTTCACCAGCTTGCGCAACGCGGTCTCGTCCAGCCCCTTGAGCACATAGACCCGCGCCCGCGACAGCAGCGCATTGTTCAGTTCGAAAGAAGGGTTTTCGGTGGTGGCGCCAATGAAGATCAGCGTGCCGTCTTCCACATAAGGCAGGAAGGCATCCTGCTGCGACTTGTTGAAGCGGTGGACCTCATCGACGAACAGGATGGTCTTGCGCCCGTACTGGGCCGCCTGCTGCTTGGCGATCTCTACCGCCTGGCGGATCTCCTTGACCCCGGACAACACCGCCGAAATCGTCTCGAAATGCGCATCCGAAACCTTTGCCAGCAGGCGTGCCAGGGTGGTCTTGCCAACGCCTGGTGGGCCCCAGAACACCATGGAATGCAGGGCGCCCTGCTCCAGAGCTTCCCGCAGGGGCTTGCCACGGGCCAGCAGGTGCTGCTGACCGACGTATTCGTCCAGATTCTCCGGGCGCAAGCGAGCCGCCAGGGGCTGGGCGACAGGTTCGCGCTTGAACAGGTCCATCGCGTGATGGCTCCTCGTATCTGCTGGTCGTCGCCCGCTGCCGGGCGGCGGCTCACTCGGAAATGACGTCAGCCCCTTCGGGAATCTCGAAATGGAACTGCTTGGTGTCGATCGGCTGGTTCATCTTCACGCCGCTGAACAGGATATTGGTCCGCTGGCCGACGCTGTCGATCAGTTGCATATCGTTGATCACACCGCCACGGAAAGACAGGCGCAGGTTATCGAACAGGGTGTCCTTGGCCTTGGGTGTCAGCGTGAAGTCCACTACTTCACCCGCCTCCTTGTGCGTGACCTCGAAGTTCTCGCTGATACGCGAGACATCGCCGGACAGCAGCAGCGCCGGGGTATGGGTCAGGCGCTGGTCGAGTTGCTGGATGGTCACCTGCTCCAGGTCCGGATCATACAGCCAGACCTTCTTGCCGTCGGACACCAGCACCTGCTCCATCGGCGCATCGGTATGCCAGCGGAACTGTCCGGGGCGCTTCAGTGCGAGTTCACCCGCGGTTTCCTGGAGTTGCGTGCCACTGCCATCCAGGGAGAGCTGCGAAAAACGCCCGGTCAGGGTTTCCGCCTGGCTCAAGAGACCGCTCAGGCGCTGGGCGGACAATGCATCGGCATGCACCGGCATGGAAATCAGCAGAGCGGATGCGAACAACGAACGGATCAATTGCATAGTGCCTCTGTGCGACTCAGTCGCGGTGAGAGCCCGGCGCAATCACTTCGCGCGAGCCATTGGTATTCATGGCGCTGACCACACCGGCCATTTCCATCGCCTCGATCATGCGGGCGGCGCGGTTGTAGCCGATCTTCAGCTTGCGTTGCACGGCGGAGATCGACGCGCGACGGCTCTCGAGGACGAAGTTGACCGCCTCGTCATACAGCGGGTCGCTCTCGCTGTCCTCGCCCTCACCGCCCGAACCGCCCTCGAAACCACTGCCCGACTCTTCCACGCCAGCCAGGATTTCCTCGACATAATCCGGTGCGCCCCGGGCTTTCCAGGCCTCGACCACGCGGTGCACTTCGTCGTCGGAGACGAAAGCGCCATGCACGCGGATCGGCAACCCGGTGCCTGGCGGCAGGTAGAGCATGTCGCCGTGACCCAGCAGTTGCTCCGCGCCACCCTGGTCGAGAATGGTGCGCGAGTCGATCTTGCTCGACACCTGGAACGCCATGCGGGTCGGGATGTTGGCCTTGATCAGACCGGTGATCACGTCCACCGAAGGACGCTGGGTGGCCAGGATCAGGTGAATCCCCGAGGCCCTCGCCTTCTGCGCGATACGGGCGATCAGCTCTTCGACCTTCTTGCCGACGATCATCATCATGTCGGCGAATTCGTCCACGACCACGACGATGGTCGGCAAGGGCTTCAGGTAAGGCGGCTCGTCATCCATCGACTCGCGCTTGTAGAGCGGGTCGTGCAACGGCTCGCCGGCCTCGATGGCATCCTTGATCTTGCGGTTGAAGCCCGCCAGGTTACGCACCCCCATCGCCGCCATCAGCTTGTAGCGGCGTTCCATCTCGGCAACGCTCCAGCGCAGCGAGTTGGCGGCTTCCTTCATGTCGGTGACGACCGGGCACAGCAGGTGCGGAATGCCTTCATAGATCGAAAGTTCGAGCATCTTCGGGTCGATCATGATCAAGCGCGCCTCTTGCGGCGTCGACTTGAAGAGGATCGACAGGATCATCGCGTTGACCCCCACCGACTTGCCCGAACCGGTCGTACCCGCCACCAACAGGTGCGGCATCTTCGCCAGGTCGGCGATAACCGGCTGACCGCCGATGTCATGGCCAAGGGCGATGGTGACCGGTGATTTGGCCTCATCGTACTGGGTCGAAGACAGCACCTCGGAAAAATGCACGATCTGCCGGTCTTCGTTGGGAATCTCGATACCGACCGTGGTCTTGCCCGGAATCACCTCGACCACACGCACGCTGACCATCGCCAGGGAGCGGGCAAGGTCCTTGGCCAGGTTGGAGATGCGGCTGACCTTCACCCCGACGCCGGGCTGGATTTCGAAACGTGTGATCACCGGACCGGGATGGACCGACTCGACGACGACCTCGACCCCGAACTCCTTCAACTTGATTTCCAGCAAGCGCGACATCGCTTCCAGGGACTCGGGCGAGTACTGCTTCGGCTTCTTCTCGGGGGCATCGAGCAGAGAAATGGGCGGCAAACTGCCTTCGACCAGGGTATCGACGAACAGTGTCGCCTGCTTCTCCTTGAGCACCCGTTTGCTCGGCTCGGCCGCTTTCGGCGGAGCTGGCGGCTCGATGACGGGCACCACGCGGTTCTCCCGGGCACTCATGTGCCGGTTGAGCGACTCTTCACGCTCCAGCAGGCGCTCCTTGGCGCGCGCGCGCTCACGCTGGTCGGGCACCACCGGTGCGACCACCTCATTGACCACGTCGTCCGCTTCACGCAGTTGCGCGACCAGTTGCCGGCGCTCGTTGCGCGCGCTCCACCAACGGCTGCAGAAGCTCTGGATCAACTCGATCAGGTCGAGGGTGATCTTGCCGGTCAGGTCCATCACGCGGAACCAGGAGAGGTCGGTGAATACCGTCAGGCCGAAGAGGAAGAACGCCAGCAGCACCAGGGTGCTGCCTTGCACATTGAAAGTCACCTCGGCCCAGTTGCCGAGGCTTTCGCCCAGCGCGCCACCTGCCGAACCCGGCAGGCCGGAAGCGCCCTGGAAATGGATATAGGCCAGCGCCGAGCCGGACAGCACCAGGAATACCAGACCGATCAGCCGCCAGGAGAACAACCAGCCACTCCAGCTCCAGGGCTGGTGACGTGCACGGAAGACCTGCCAGGTCTTGACCGCGAGCAACAGGGGAAACAGATAGGCGAAGTAACCCAGCGCCATGAACAGCACATCGGCGAACCAGGCCCCTGCCCGTCCAGCGGCATTTTTCACCTGCTCCACGTTGCTGGTGTGCGTCCAGCCCGGATCACCTGCGTCGTAGGTGAGCAAGGCCATCCACAGGTAGGCGCAAAGCACACCAAGGGCAATCAGTGCTCCTTCCTTGAGGCGGGAGCCCAGTTGCTGCCGCCAGGCTGAGGTCGATGCTGTTGATACGGGATTCTTCAAAACGCTCTATATCCTGCGCCCTGGGCGCGCTCGGTGAACCAGTCTGCGGCATTGTACGGAGGATGCCGCACGCATACCAAGCCGGTTTGGGCTTTTCGCGATGCTTCGGTGTAGCATAACCGCCAGTTTTCTTTGTGTGCCTTTTGCGGCACAGGTTCATCCATTTCGAAACAAAGGCTTATGAGGGCTTTTTATGAGTGAAGTCAAGCATTCACGTCTGATCATTCTCGGCTCTGGCCCTGCCGGTTATACCGCTGCCGTCTATGCCGCTCGCGCCAACCTGAAGCCCCTGGTGATCACCGGAATCCAGCCGGGTGGACAACTGACCACCACCACCGAAGTCGACAACTGGCCCGGCGATGTCGAAGGCCTGACCGGACCGGCGCTGATGGAGCGCATGCGCGAGCACGCCGAGCGTTTCGACACCGAAATCGTCCACGACCATATCCACACCGCCGAACTGCAGCAGCGCCCGTTCCTGCTCAAGGGCGACGACGCCACCTACAGTTGCGACGCGCTGATCATCGCCACGGGCGCATCGGCCCAATACCTGGGCCTGCCATCGGAAGAAGCCTTTGCCGGACGCGGCGTATCCGCCTGTGCCACCTGCGATGGTTTCTTCTACCGCAACCAGGTGGTCGCGGTCATCGGTGGCGGCAATACCGCGGTCGAGGAAGCGCTTTACCTGTCCAACATCGCCAAGGAAGTGCACCTGGTCCACCGCCGCGACAAGCTGCGCTCGGAGAAGATCCTGCAGGACAAACTCCTGGAGAAAGCCGCCAACGGCAATATCCGCCTGCACTGGAACCACACCTTGGAAGAAGTGCTGGGCGATGCCAGTGGCGTAACGGGTGCGCGCTTGAAAAGCACGGAGTCCGGAGAAGAGAAGCGCCTCGACGCGGCAGGTGTCTTCATCGCCATTGGCCACAAGCCGAACACCGAGCTGTTCGTCGGGCAACTCGACACCCATGACGGCTATCTGGTGGTCAAAGGTGGCAGCCAGGGCGACGCCACCAGCACCAGTATCCCTGGCGTCTTCGCCGCAGGTGACGTAGCCGACCATATCTACCGCCAGGCCATCACCTCTGCCGGTGCCGGTTGCATGGCGGCACTGGATGCCGAGAGGTTCCTCGACAACTGAGTCGGGAGCGCCCGATGCTGACCTGGCTGTCGCGTGACTACCATGGCTTTCCACCGCTCGAAAGCGCATTGCGCGAGCCGAACGGGTTGCTGGCCGCCGGTGGCGACCTGAGCGTCGAGCGCTTGCTGGCCGCCTACCGGCATGGCTGTTTCCCCTGGTACCAGGAGGGACAGCCGTTGCTCTGGTGGTCGCCAAACCCGCGCATGGTGCTGTTCCCTGCCGAGTTGCACGTGTCGCGCAGCCTGGGCAAGAGCCTGCGCCGACAGCCTTTCCAGATCACCTTCGACCAGGACTTTGCTGCCGTCATCGGTCATTGTGCCGGGCCTCGCCGGGATGCCGACGGCACCTGGATAACCAGCCCGATGCAACAAGCCTATCTGCGACTGCACACGCTGGGCGTGGCGCACTCGGTGGAAGTCTGGCAGGACGAGCGGCTGGTGGGTGGCTTGTACGGTCTTGCCATGGGACGGCTGTTCTTCGGCGAGTCCATGTTCAGCCATGTCACGGATGCCTCGAAGATCGGCTTCGTCCATCTGGCCAGACGCTTGCAAGCGTGGAACTTCGAACTGATCGACTGCCAGATGCACACCCGGCATCTGGCCAGCCTCGGTGCACGCGAAATACCCCGGCAGGCGTTCGCGACGGCCCTGCGTGACTACCTGGGCAAGCCGGGCGAGTCGAACTGGCAGAGCGGCACGGCTGTCTCCTAAACTGACGCCATGAAATGGATGAGGGTTGACCATGACCTCGCTGGCGCGCCTGAAATTCTATGCCACACAGCCACACGACTGTAGCTACCTTCCAGAGCAGCAGGCCACGACGCTGTTTCTCGACCCCAGCCAGCCCATGGACGAGGAGGTTTACGCGCAGTTATCGGAAGTCGGCTTCCGCCGCAGTGGCGACCACCTCTACCGCCCCCATTGCCAGGCGTGCAGCGCATGCGTGCCTGCACGGCTGCCGGTGGCCGCACACGTATTCAATCGCCAGCAGAAACGCATCCTGAAGCGCAATGCCGACCTGGAAGTGACACGCAGCCGTCCCGCCTGTACCGACGAAATCTACGCGCTCTATGCCCGCTATATAGAACAGCGTCATGCCGATGGCGACATGTATCCCCCCAGCCGCGAGCAGTTCATGTCCTTCCTCGTCAGGGACCTGCCCTTCTCGCACTTCTACGAATTTCGCCAGGCAGGGCAACTGCTGGCCGTGGCGGTCACCGACGTGCTGCCCAACGGGCTGTCGGCGGTCTACACCTTCTATGAACCCGAGCAGGCCCATCGAAGCCTTGGACGTTACGCGATTCTCTGGCAGCTCGAAGAAGTTGCCCGCCTGGAACTGGATGCGCTCTACCTTGGCTACTGGATCAGGGGCTGCCGGAAAATGAACTACAAGACCGAATACCGGCCAATCGAGCTCCTGGTCAATCAGCGATGGGTACGACTCAACTGAAGCCTTGGCTCTAGTGGCCATTTCGGGCACAATACCCGCCGCTTTTGCCTGGGCATCGACTTGTATCAGGCTACTCTTTGGTCACCGAGGACTTTACTGAATGTCGAAAGAAGACAGCTTCGAAATGGAAGGCACTGTCGTCGACACCCTGCCAAACACCATGTTTCGCGTGGAGTTGGAAAACGGGCATGTCGTTACCGCGCACATCTCCGGGAAGATGCGCAAGAATTACATCCGGATTCTCACCGGTGACAAGGTACGGGTCGAACTGACCCCGTACGACCTGAGCAAGGGTCGTATCACCTACCGCGCACGCTGATCCGAGATACGAAAAAGCCCGGCAAGTTTCCTTGCCGGGCTTTTTCAATTGGCCCGCAAAAACACTCAGGCCATTTCTTCGGCGATCTCGAACTCGAAATGCAGTTCCTCGCCCTGCATGTCCACGTGCACCACGCCGCCGCCATGGGATAGCTCGCCAAAGAGGATTTCCTCGGCCAGCGGACGCTTGATGCGATCCTGGATCAGGCGCGCCATGGGGCGCGCACCCATCTGCGCATCGTAGCCATGTTCGGCCAGCCAGTTGCGCGCCACTTCCGAGACTTCCAGCGTGACGTGCTTGTCCTCCAGTTGTGCCTGCAGCTCCACCAGGAACTTGTCGACGATGCTCTTGATGACTTCGTGGCTGAGACGGCCGAACTGGATGATGCTGTCCAGGCGGTTACGGAACTCGGGCGTGAAGCTCTTGCGGATGACTTCCATGGCATCCGAGGTGTGATCCTGATGGGTGAAGCCGATCGACGCCCGCGCAGCGGTTTCCGCGCCGGCGTTGGTGGTCATGATCAGGATGACATTGCGGAAGTCCGCCTTGCGCCCGTTGTTGTCGGTCAGGGTGCCGTGGTCCATCACCTGCAGCAGCAGGTTGAAGACTTCCGGGTGGGCCTTTTCGATTTCATCCAGCAGCAGAACGCAATGCGGCTGCTTGGTAATCGCCTCGGTGAGCAGGCCACCCTGGTCGAAACCGACGTAGCCCGGAGGCGCGCCGATCAGACGCGAGACCGTGTGCCGCTCCATGTACTCGGACATATCGAAGCGCACCAGCTCGATCCCCATGGCCCGCGCCAACTGGCGGGCCACCTCGGTCTTGCCGACACCGGTCGGGCCTGCGAACAGGAACGAGCCAATGGGCTTGTCCGGCGCCTTCAGGCCTGCACGTGACAGCTTGATCGCCGTCGCCAGCGAATCGATGGCATCGTCCTGACCGAAGACCGTGAGCTTGAGGTCACGCTCCAGGTTGCGTAGCAGCTCCTTGTCCGAAGAGGTGACGTGCTTGGGCGGAATACGGGCGATCTTGGCCACGATATCTTCCACCTGGGGCACATCGATACTGCTGACGCGCTTCTCCTCCGGCAACAGGCGCTGATAGGCCCCGGCCTCATCGATCACGTCGATGGCCTTGTCCGGCATGTGCCGATCATTGATGTAGCGCGCCGCCAGTTCGGCCGCGGCACGCAGCGCCTCATCCGTGTACTCGATGTGGTGGTGCTGCTCGAAGCGACTCTTGAGGCCACGCAGTATGCCGATGGTGTCTTCCACCGAGGGTTCGCTGACATCCACCTTCTGGAAACGCCGGGCCAGCGCCCGGTCCTTCTCGAAAATGCCGCGGAACTCCTGGAAGGTCGTGGAACCTATGCAACGGATTTCCCCGGAAGACAGCAGAGGCTTGAGCAGGTTGGAAGCATCCATTACACCGCCGGATGCCGCACCGGCGCCGATGATGGTGTGGATCTCGTCGATGAACAGGATCGCCTGTGGCCGCTTGCGCAGCTCACCCAGCAACGCCTTGAAGCGCTTCTCGAAGTCGCCACGGTATTTGGTGCCAGCCAGCAAGGCGCCAAGGTCCAGGGAATAGACCACGCTGTCGGCCAGCAGGTCAGGCACCTGGCCATCGACGATACGCTTGGCCAGCCCTTCGGCGATCGCCGTCTTGCCGACACCCGCCTCGCCCACCAGCAGCGGGTTGTTCTTGCGTCGACGCGCCAATATCTGCGCGACGCGCTCCACTTCGCTTTCGCGCCCGACCAGCGGGTCGATCCGACCCTGGCGCGCCGCCTCGTTCAGATTGCTGGCATAGGCGTCGAGCGGGCTGCTTGTGCTGCCACCCTCCACGCTCTCTTCGTCCTGCATTTCCGCGTCGCTTTCCCCGGGCTCATTGCCGGAAACCTTGGAAATCCCATGGGCGATGTAGTTGACGACGTCGATACGGGCCACGTTCTGCTGCTTGAGCAGGAACACAGCCTGGCTTTCCTGCTCGCTGAAAATGGCCACCAGCACGTTGGCGCCCGTCACTTCGCGCTTGCCGGAACTCTGCACATGGAATACCGCACGCTGCAGCACACGCTGGAACCCCAGGGTCGGCTGCGTCTCGCGCTCTTCATCATGCTGAGGGATAAGTGGCGTGGTGGAGTCGATAAACTCCTGCAAGTCGTGACGCAGCCTATCCAGGCTGGCACCGCACGCACGCAATACCGCGGCAGCCGCCTCGTTATCGAGCAGGGCCAGCAGCAGGTGCTCCACCGTCATGAACTCATGCCGCTTGGCACGGGCCTCCTTGAAGGCCAGATTCAGAGTGACTTCCAGCTCTCGATTCAACATAGCTTCACCTCTTGCCTGGACCGTTCTTCGGATTAAGCGTCTTTCTCTATCTCGCAGAGCAGCGGATGCTGGCATTCCCTAGCATATTGATTGACTTGAGCGGCCTTGGTTTCAGCGATATCACGCGAATAGATACCGCACACCGCCTTTCCTTCCGTATGGACGGCCAACATGATCCGGGTGGCCTGCTCCCGGTTGTGACTGAAGATACCTTCAAGCACCTCGACGACGAAGTCCATTGGCGTGTAGTCGTCATTGAACATGATCACTTTATACATCGGCGGCGCCTGTAAAGCAGGCTTGGCCTCCTGCACAGCGATGCCGGAATCATGACCATCTGTGTCGTCATAGTGATCCTGGCCGGAAGACTGACGAATCTCGGGTATTGCATGCATGCGTATCGGTTTCTCGATCTGGGCCGGACAGCCGGAATGGTTGATGTGTTTCACGGCAGCCGACGAGCCACCTTGACTATCAGCCAAACGATGATAAAAACGGTAAGTGCCTACATCGGTAACGGGTTGTGCGCGACAGACCCAGCGGGCCTCGTGAGCGCAGAATGAAATGGATGTTACTCCAGTAATGGACTCCTTTGCAGAGGGATACCAGCATGCTAAGTGGTAAGGTCAAGTGGTTCAACAATGCCAAGGGCTACGGTTTCATCGTTGCCGATGGCGAGAGTGAGGACCTGTTCGCCCACTATTCGGCCATACAGATGGATGGTTACAAGACACTGAAAGCCGGGCAAGCGGTCAAGTTCGAGATCATCCAGGGGCCCAAGGGGCTGCACGCGGTCAATATCCAGAACCCGCAGAGCGCAGATGCCTCCACCCTCATCAGCGCACCGATATCGGCAGCGGTCTGAACGCCTCGGCGGTGTGGACGGCGCCCAGCGCGCCACACCGTCCGGCCACGCTCATTTACCTGCGCTGATCATCCAGGCGCGGTGGATACGGCTGCTGCGCTGGAAGTCGGCATCCAGCGTTCGCGCACTGATCTCTTCTATTACATAGCGTGAAGCAAGCCCCTCATCCAGGGAGAAGCGACGGAAGTTGTTCGAGAAGTACAGAACACCACCCGGCGCCAGTCTGGCCATGGCGAGGTCGAGCAATTCGACATGATCGCGCTGCACATCGAAAACCCCCTCCATGCGCTTTGAGTTGGAGAACGTCGGCGGGTCGATGAAGACCAGGTCGTATTCACCGCGGTCACTGCGCAACCATTCCATGACATCCGCCTGTTCCAGGCGCTGCCTGTCCGAGAAACCATTGAGCGCCAGATTGCGCCGCGCCCAATCCAGATAGGTTTTCGACAGGTCGACGCTGGTGGTGCTCCGAGCACCACCACGGGCAGCGTGCACCGTCGCCGTCGCCGTGTAGCAGAACAGGTTGAGAAAGCGCTTGCCGGCGGCTTCGTGCTGGATGCGCTGGCGCAGCGGGCGATGATCGAGGAACAGACCGGTATCGAGGTAGTCGGTCAGGTTGACCAGCAACCTGACCCCGCCCTCCGCCACTTCGAGAAATTCCCCCTTGGTTGCTTGCCGCTCGTACTGGCGAGTGCCTGTCTGGCGCTCACGCCGCTTGACCACGATACGGTCCTGGGGGATTTCCAGTGCCTGCGGCAAGGCGGACAGCGCATCCATCAATCGCTCCTGGGCCTTTACCGGATCGATGGAGCGCGGCGGTGCGTATTCCTGCACATGCACCCAGTCCCGATACAGATCCACCGCAACGGCGTATTCAGGCATGTCCGCGTCATACAACCGATAGCATTCCACACCTTCGCGACGTGCCCACTTGCCCAGCGTACGCATGTTCTTGCGCAGGCGGTTGGCGAACATCTGTGCGCCTTCGCTCAGGCGCGCCGTTGGCACTTCCTGCTGTTCGCGCCGTTCGGTCACGAAACTCTGAGGATCGATCTGCATCAACAGCAACTTGCAAGGCAAGGCTCCGTTCCAGAACGCATATTGCTTGTGACTGCGAATACCCATGCGTTTACCAAGATCCGGGGCGGCCGTGAAGATGCCCGCCTCCCAGCCAAGGCAGGACTGGCGCAGACGCTCGCCCAGGTTCTGGTAGAGATACAGCAGGCTCGCTTCGTCGCCCAACCGCTCGCCATACGGCGGGTTGCAGATCACCAGACCTTTCTGGCCCTTGTCGGTGCGTGGCTCGAAGGTCGCCAGTTCACCCTGATAGATGCGCACCCACTCCGACAGTCCCGCACGCTCTATATTGTTGCGTGCCGGCTGGATCAGGCGCGGATCAGCCTCATAGCCTCGAATCCAGAGTGGCGACTTGGCCAGCCCGGCTTCGGCGCGCTCTTTCGCTTCATTGGCCAATCGCGTCCAGATCGCCGGGACATGGCCAAGCCAGTGACTGAAGCCCCAGCGCTCACGCTTCAGGTTGGGGGCGATATCGGCAGCGATCATCGCCCCTTCGATCAGGAAAGTACCGACACCACACATGGGATCGGTCAGCGCACCGCCCTCCTGCGCGATACGTGGCCAACCGGCTCGGATCAGGATGGCGGCAGCCAGGTTTTCCTTCAGTGGTGCCGCACCTTGCTGGAGGCGATAGCCGCGCTGATGCAGGCTGTGCCCGGACAGGTCGATCGACAGCACAGCCTGCCCGCGCTCCAGGTGCAGGTGCACGCGTAAATCAGGATTCACCTTGTCGACCCCAGGCCGCAGGCCTGTCGGCGTACGCAGGCGATCGACGATGGCATCCTTGACCTTCAGGGCGCCGAAGTGCGTGTTGTCGATGCCCGAACCCACGCCACTGAACTCGACGGCCAGGGTCCCATCAGCACTCAGGTGTTCGGACCAGTCCAGCTCATGGACGCCCTGGTAGAGCGTCTCGGCGCTCTGCGTGGGAAAGCGTTTGAGCACCAGCAACACACGGTTGGCCAGGCGTGACCAGAGGCACAGCCGATAGGCCACCTCCAGGCTGGCCTGGCCGCGTACGGCAGAGACCTGCTCGCGCGCGTCTTCCAGTCCGAGTTCGCTCGCCTCGGCCAGCAGCAGGTTTTCCAGCCCTTTGGGGCACGTCAGTATCAGTTCGTGGCGATCGCTCATGAGGCATCCGTGAGTCGCAATGGGTAGGCCGCGCCCTCCCTTCGTCGGATGGTCACGGTCGTTATGGCAGGGGAACTCGGATCTCCCACTGCGTGAAAAGTCTGTCAGGGCCGCCCCTTACAGCGTTATGGGGCTATAGCTTATGGGTTAGCACCATGGTCAGGTTACGTGCTTATGACAAAACGATCATTCCAGCCACAGGTGCATTGGGTTAGAACTCGACCGGCCAGTCATTTTTACGCACTGGCCGGAGGTCGCCACGCCGGCAGCGACCTCTCTGCAGTAACGAAGCTTCATCACAAGCAGGAACACCAGTCAACCACTGAGGGCAATACCCAATGAGAAGACTCAAGCGTGATCCGATGGAACGAGCATTTCTGCGCGGTTATCAACATGGCATCCATGGTAAATCCCGTGATCTGTGCCCATTTTCCCACCCCGGCATCCGCCAAGCCTGGATCAACGGCTGGCGCGAGGGTCGCGGAGACAACTGGGACGGCCTGACCGGAACAGCCGGTCTGCATCGGCTGAATGAATTACGAGCTGTCGGCTGATCCTGGCCAGTAGAATTCGCTGCACCAGGGGCTCCCAGGAGCCCCTACCCGCTTGACTCAGCGCGGTAGCACTGCAATCGCATCCACGGCTTCCCGGATCAGGGCCGGTCCCTTGTAGATGAACCCCGAATACAGCTGGACCAGACTGGCCCCGGCCTGGATCTTCTCCGCCGCATGGCGCCCTTCCGTTATACCGCCCGCCGCGATGATGGGTAGACGTCCGCCCAAGGCTTCAGCCAGGACACGTACCGTATGCGTACTCTTGTCACGCACCGGAGCCCCCGACAATCCACCCGCCTCATCGGCATGAGCAAGACCGGCGACACCGTCGCGGGCCAGGGTGGTATTGGTCGCGATGATCCCGTCCAGGCCTGCATCGAGTACGGATTGGGCCACGGACGCGATTTCTTCGTCGGTCATGTCAGGTGCGATCTTGACCGCCAGCGGTACACGTCGGCCATGCTGGATTTCCAGCCGTTCGCGGCAGGCACGCAGTGCGTCGAGCAATTGTTTGAGCGACTCACCGAACTGCAGGCTGCGCAGGCCGGGGGTATTGGGTGAACTGACATTCACCGTGACATAGCTGGCATACGGATAGACACGCTCCAGGCAGAGCAGATAGTCCGTATCGGCCTGTTCGACGGGTGTGTCGAAGTTCTTGCCGATATTGATGCCCAGCACACCCTTGAAGTCTGCCGCGACCACATGCGCCAGCAGGGCATCCACCCCATGATTGTTGAAGCCCATGCGGTTGATGATCGCTTCGGCTTCGGGCAGGCGAAACAGGCGTGGCTTGGGATTGCCCGGCTGCGCCCTGGGCGTGACCGTGCCGATCTCGAGAAAACCGAAACCCAGTTGCGACAACCCGAGAATGGCCTCGCCATTCTTGTCCAGCCCGGCGGCAAGACCGACCGGATTGGGGAACTCCAGCCCCATGACCGTGACCGGCAAGGCAGTAGGCTTGCGAGTCAGCAACCCATTGAGACCCAGGCGTCCCCCCGCCCCGATCAATTCGAGCGACAGTTCATGGGAGGTTTCTGGCGTGAGTTTGAAAAGTAACTGGCGGGCCAGGTTATACATGCGCAATCCAGTGTCGAGACCATGACGATGCGGCAGTATAACAGGGGCTTCCGTGTGCGGCTGCAGATCGCGGCGGCGGGATTACAGGCGCCGCAGACTGATCAGTTCGCCCTTGTCGGTGAAGTCCAGTACGAAGCTGCCATTCAGCCCTTCCCGGCTGAAGAATGGCCGCAGGTGATGAGCCGGCAGGCTGACACGCTTGCCCTCACGGCTGCGCACCAGGATGCGATTGGCCCGCCCCTGGTAAAGCGCCAGCAAGCGCTCGGGGGAAATCACGATATCCAGCACCAGACTCGGCATGCGGCTCCCTACGTTCAGTATCGATTGAAAGTGCTCACTGAGCAGGCGGGCATTCTGCCTGGCCCGTCACCTACAGGCCAGGCGGCAGGCGCACTGTCATCGTCTTTCGTGTATGTTGGCCGCCCCTTGATGGGGCCGGTTCGACATGTACCGGACTTTATGCTTTTTATTACGCGACTTAATTACGCGACTCGTAGACCAAGACACCCCACATGACCGACAGGAACGACTCTCCCCTGATACGCCGAGCCACCCGCAGTGGCTTTTTCATGGCGGGCCTGGGACTTTCCGTCTGGGCGCCGCTGGTGCCCTATGCACGAGAGCGCATCGAAATGAGCGATGCGCTGTTCGGCATCCTGTTGCTGTGCATTGGCTTCGGCTCACTGACCTGGATGCCGCTCTCCGGGCTACTGGTCGCCCGCGTAGGCATCCGCCCGGTCATCATTGCCTGCATCGCCTTCCTGCTGCTGGCCCTTGCCGGCATGGTCCTGACAAGCTCCTTGCCATTGCTGGCCCTGGCGCTGTTCTGCTTCGGTGGTAGCCTGGGCGTGCTCGACGTGGTGCTCAATATCCAGGCGCTGTTGGTGGAGCGCAGTGCCGGCAAACGGCTGATGTCGAATTTTCATGGCATGTTCAGCCTGGGCACCATCAGCGGCTCCCTGCTGCTGACTGCCCTGCTGATGCTTGGCCTGCAGCCTGCCACCGGCACGGCGGCCATGATCCTGCTTATCCTCGTGGGTACGCTGGTCGTCTACCGTGGATTCCTGCCGGATCGTGCGCCCGGAGGTGGCGTCGCATTCATGCGGCCTACTGGCATGGTGCTGCTGGTCGGTGCAATGTGCTTCGTGGTCTACCTGGCCGAAGGCGCCATCCTCGACTGGAGTGCGCTCTACCTGACACAGGAAAAGGCCCTGGACACGGCACGGGGAGGCCTCGGCTACGCCAGCTTCGCCTTGATGATCACCCTCGGCCGCTTCACGGGTGACAGGCTCACCCGGATATTGGGGACCGTGCGCGTCATTCTGTTCGGCGGACTGCTGGCGGCAAGCGGCATCCTGCTGAGCATATGGGCCGATGCCTGGCCACTGGTCCTGGTGGGTTATGGCATCTGCGGGCTGGGTTGCGCCAATGTTTCGCCCGTGCTGATCTCCTCGCTCAGCCAACAGAAGAGCATGCCGGTTCACCAGGCTGTCACCGCCGCCACCACCATCGGCTTCGCGGGAGTGCTCGCGGGGCCGGCACTCATCGGCGCCATCGCACATTTCAGTTCCCTCGGCTTTGCCTTTGCCGCCGTGGCACTGATGCTGGTAGCCATTGCCTGCAACAGCCGACGTTTCGCCTGATCCTGAGACCCGCCCGAAGACACCATGCGTATATCCGACCTTTACCAGCAGCTCGCCCGAACAGGCGCAAAAGAGGTCCACAGCCAGCGCTTGATGCGTATGTGGCTGCAAGGCCTACCGCCAGGCAGCGGCACGCGGCGCCAGAAAAGCGAGGACTTCCTGCCGCTCGCGGTGCGCGAGGCCTTGCCCGGCCTGGAGGATGAGTGGCAACGACTGGCCCGCGTGCATACACAGAACCCTGGCGAGGACGGCTCGAACCGGTTACTGGTCGAGCTGGCTGACGGGCAAATGGTCGAAAGCGTGCTGCTGCCTCGGGGCGGCTTGTGTGTTTCCAGCCAATTGGGCTGCGCTGTCGGTTGCATCTTCTGCATGACGGGCCGCTCAGGGCTGCTGCGCCAGCTCGGCAGCGCCGAGATCGTCGCCCAGGTCGCCATCGCCCGTCGGCTGCGCGCAGTCAACAAGGTGGTCTTCATGGGCATGGGCGAGCCCGCACACAACCTCGACAATGTTCTGGAAGCCATCGACCTGCTTGGCACGATGGGCGGTATCGGCCATAAGCAGTTGGTGTTCTCCACCGTCGGCGATATGCGCGTTTTCGAGCGCCTGCCGCAACAGCGGGTCAAGCCAGCGTTGGCGCTATCGTTGCACAGCACTAATGGCGCGCTACGCGAACGCCTGTTGCCGAAAGCTCCGCGCATCAGCCCGCAAGCGTTGGTGGAACATGCCGAAGTCTATGCCCGCGACGGGAACTACCCCATCCAGTATCAGTGGACGCTGCTGGCCGGTATCAACGACTCTCAGGAAGAAATGGACGCTCTTATACACTTGCTCAAGGGCAAGTTCGCCATCCTCAATATCATTCCCTACAACAGCATGGAGAATGACCAGTTCCAACGCCCGGCCACGGAACGCACACGCCAGATCATGCGCTACCTGCACAGCAATGGCGTCCTGACCAAGGTTCGCGATTCCGCAGGGCAGGAAATCGATGGCGGTTGCGGGCAATTGCGCGCCAGGGCCACGGCTGCGCCTCGCAATACAAGAGTGATATCCGGTGAGAGCTCACTGACGGAATAAGAGTGATTCCCAGGCAGCCTTTCCTGCGCTCGGAGGCGTGCATTGGGGGCTGCATTCATGGCATCGCCATATAGATGGAATGAATATTCTTATTCTAAAACTTCGATTTGGTGCATAAGCGGATAACTGGTATCTTGCCCTCCCGCGCGACCGTGTGCGCGATATAAAAGCTGCAATCAGCCTGAATAACAGGACGCCTCATGTACGTTTACGACCAGTACGACCAACATATCATCGAGGATCGCGTACGCCAGTTCCGCGACCAGACGCGCCGCTTCCTCGCCGGTGAACTGGGCGGCGAAGAGTACCGTCCGCTGCGCTTGCAGAACGGCCTCTATATCCAGCGTTTCGCCCCCATGCTGCGCGTTGCCGTGCCCTATGGCCTGATGTCTTCGACCCAGGTCCGCAAGCTGGCGGATATCGCACGCAAGTACGACAAGGGCTATGCCCATATCAGTACCCGGACCAACGTGCAGTACAACTGGCCGGAACTCGAAGACGTGCCGGAAATCCTGGCCGAGCTGGCGACCGTGCAGATGCATGCGATCCAGACCAGCGGCAACTGTATCCGCAATACCACCACCGACCAGTTCGCCGGCGTCGCCAAGGACGAATTGATCGACCCGCGCCCCTGGTGCGAGATCATCCGTCAGTGGTCGACCTTCCACCCGGAATTCGCCTTCCTGCCGCGCAAGTTCAAGATCGCCGTCAACGGTGCCGTCAGTGACCGCGCCGCCATCGAAGTGCACGATATCGGCCTCGAGTGCGTCGAAGAAGCAGGCGAACTGGGCTTCCGCGTCACCGTGGGTGGCGGCCTGGGCCGTACCCCTATCGTCGGCAGCCTGATCCGCCCCTTCCTGCCCTGGCAGCACCTGCTCACCTACCTCGATGCCGTGCTGCGCGTCTACAACCGTTACGGTCGTCGCGACAACAAGTTCAAGGCGCGCATCAAGATTCTGGTCAAGGCCCTGACACCTGAAGTGTTCGCCGAGCGTGTCGAAGCCGAGTGGCAGCACCTCAAGGATGGCCCGAACACCCTGACCAGTGAAGAAGTCCAGCGCGTCAGCCAGTACTTCGTCGATCCGCACTACCTGCAACTGGCAGACCAGGACGAGCTGCTCGCCAGCCTCGATGCCGAGTACCCCGGTTTCGCCCGCTGGCGCCAGCGCAATGTCGTGGCGCACAAGAAGCCTGGCTATGCCGCCGTCACCCTGTCGCTCAAGAGCACGGCGGTCGCGCCTGGCGACGTCACCGACAAGCAGCTGTACGCCATCGCCGACCTGGCCGATCGCTACAGCTTCGGCGAAGTGCGCAACTCCCACGAACAGAACATGATTCTTGCCGATGTCGAGCAGAGCCGCCTGTTCGAACTCTGGAACGAGCTGCGCGAACTGGGCGTCGCCACCCCCAATATCGGCCTGCTGACCGATATCATCTGCTGCCCGGGCGGCGACTTCTGCTCGCTGGCCAACGCCAAGTCGATCCCGATCGCCGAGTCGATCCAGCGCCGCTTCGACGATCTGGACTACCTGTTCGACATCGGCGACCTCGACCTGAACATCTCTGGCTGCATGAACGCCTGTGGCCACCACCACGTCGGCCATATCGGCATTCTCGGCGTGGACAAGAAAGGCGCCGAGTTCTACCAGGTCTCCCTGGGCGGAAGCGCCGGGCGCAATGCCAGCCTGGGCCAGATCCTCGGCCCATCCTTCGCGCAAGATGTGATGCCCGACGTGATCGAGAAGATCATCACCGTCTACGTAGAGCAACGTACCGAAGACGAGCGTTTCATCGACACCTACCGCCGAATCGGCATTGACCTCTTCAAGGAGCGCGTCTATGCAGCGAATCATTAAGAACCGCCAGGTCATCGACGATGACTGGAGCCTGGTCGCGCGCGACACAGCGCTTGATGCACTGCCCAACAGCGGCAAGCTGATCGTGCCGTTCACGCTCTGGAAAGAGCACGCCCCCGCCCTGAAGGCGCGGGATGGCGAACTGGGCGTATGGCTGGATGCAGATGAAGCCGTCGAAGATATCGCAGAGCAGTTGGGTGACTTCCAACTTGTCGCGCTCAACTTCCCGGCATTCACCGATGGCCGCCATTACTCCAGCGCCCGCCTGCTGCGCGAGCGCTATGGCTACAAAGGGGAGGTGCGCGCCATTGGCGATGTGCTGCGTGACCAGCTGTTCCTGATGAATCGCTGCGGTTTCGATGCATTCGCGGTGCGGGCGGATTGCGATCCGCATGCAGCCCTGGAGGGATTGAGCGACTTTTCCGTAACCTACCAGCCTGCTGCGGACGAACCACTGCCACTGTTCCGCCGTCGCGGCTGATACAGCCTTGGCTGGACCTGCCCGCGAATAGCGCAATGCTTCGCGGGCAGGGTTGGAGCGCTTATCGGGTCAATCCTTCAGGCTGACCAGCACACGCCCTACCTGCTTGCCGGCCAATGTGGTTTCTATGGCCTTCGGCAGCTCTTCCAGACTCACTTCATGAACCAGCTCGTCCAGGTGCGGGATCTTCCACTGCAGGGACAGCTTGTCCCACATGGACGCTTTCACCACCAGCGGAATCTCCACCGAATCCACGCCCAGCAGGTTCACACCACGCAGGATGAAGGGCAGCACACTGGCCTGGAAATTGACACCGGCGGTCAAGCCGCAGCAGGCGACGCTCGCACCGCGACGCAGGGATTTGACGACATTGAACAGGATGTCTCCACCCACCGTATCCACCGCACCAGCCCATTGCTCCTTGAGCAGCGCTTTCTCCATGCCGGCCTGTAGAACCGAACGCTCGACAACATGATGGGCGCCCAGCGCACGAAGAAAGTCGCCCTGCTCCGCCTTGCCGGTGACCGCCGCCACTTCATAGCCAAGGCTGGACAGCAGTGCGATGGCAATGCTGCCCACACCGCCCGTGGCACCTGTCACCAATACCGGACCTTGTGCCTGCCCCGACTCAAGGCCGGCTCGCTCGAGCTTTTCCACGCACAGGGCGGCAGTCAGGCCGGCGGTTCCCAGTAACATGGCTTCGCGCAGGGAAAGGCCGCTTGGGCGCTTGATCACCCAGGACGCGGGCACACGGATGTATTGGCCGTAACCGCCCGACGTATTCATGCCCAGGTCGTAGCCGGTAACGATGACCTCATCCCCCACGGCGAACTCGCCAACCGAGGACTCTGCCACCACTCCGGAAGCATCGATGCCAGGCGTATGCGGGTACTCGCGGGTGACACCGCGATTGCCACTGGCCGACAGTGCATCCTTGTAGTTCAAGGATGAATAGTGGACGCGGATCAGTACCTCACCTGCCGGCAGCTCGTCGACACGCCGCTCGACGATGCTGGAAACGAAAGAACCTTGCTGTTCATGGACCTGCAATGCCTTGAAGTGGGTCATATTCTTCTCCTTATTGCCAGAATCGTTGTTCGCTCAGACGGCTCCAGCCTCGACTCAGCGCCTGCTCGCAGGCTGTTGCCGCTGCCAGGCCGAAGCGCTGGGGAAGGCTCTTGCGTTGTGCATAGTGCACATGGAAGACCTGCGCATTCGCGGCGCGGTCCGCCAGGTATTCGTCACTGGTGCTGATCTCGTCGACCAAGCGCAAAGCCTGGGCACGGGTTCCCAGCCAGACCTCGCCAGTGGCCACCTCATCGATGGAGAGCTGCTCGCGGTATTGGGCTACGAAGTCCTTGAACAGTTCATGGGTGGTTTCCAGGTCTTCCTGGAATTTCTCCCGCCCCTTGTCGGTATTCTCACCGAACACGGTCAGGGTGCGCTTGTACTCACCAGCAGTGAGCACCTCGAAATCGACTTCGTGCTTTTTCAGCAACCGGTGCAGGTTCGGCAACTGCGCCACCACACCGATGGAACCAAGGATGGCGAATGGTGCCGCCAGTATCTTGCCGCCGATGCAGGCCATCATGTAGCCGCCACTGGCCGCCACCTTGTCGACACAGACTGTGAGGGGAATGCCGGTATCGCGGATACGCACCAGTTGCGAAGCGGCCAACCCGTAGGAGTGCACCATGCCGCCACCGCTTTCCAGGCGTACTACGACTTCATCGGTGGGTTTTGCCAGGGTCAGGACCGCAGTCACTTCATGACGCAGGCTTTCGACGGCGGAAGCCTTGATATCGCCGTCGAAGTCGAGCACGAAGACCCGAGAAGCTGACGGCGCAGCCTCTTTGCGTGAAGCCTTCTCGGCCTTGGCTTCCTGCTTGCGCAGCGCTTTCAGGGCATCCTTTTCCAGCACAGCCTGCTCCAACCGCTGGCGCAGGCCCTTGTAGAAATCATTGAGCCTGCGCACTTCCAGCTCACCCTCTCGCTGCTGCCCCCCTCTGGCCCGGCGCAGTGCCGCCAGGGCGATCAAGATGGCAATGATGGCGAACACCACCGTCAGTGTCTTGGCCAGAAATCCAGCGTAGTCAGCAAGAAATTCCACATACCCTCCTAGGCAAGCTCATGCATCGAAGCATCAGCATACCGATGCCCCTCATTTCGAGCTAGAAAAAGGCATTTCAAACAATCGTATGAATTTACGTTGACACTCCCAGGCCTTGCCCCTACCCTCGCGAAAACCGTGCAGTACTGCGGCTTATACCCGCAGTCTGGTCGGCATTCGGCTCCATCATGCCGAGGAGTCAGCCCCCACAGCCTATAAGAAGGAATCGACCATGAGCTCCGTAGACGAAACCATCAAGGGTATGCAAGCCAAGTTCAACGCCAGCGCCGCTGCCGGCCTGGACCTGATCTTCCAGTTCAACATCACCGATGCCAGCAACTACTATCTGGTCGTCAAGGACGGAACCGGCGAATTCAAGGAAGGCGAGTCCGACGATGCCAACGTCACCCTGATCATGGACAGTGAGACCATCAAGGGCATCATCAGCGGTGAAACGGACGGCATGCAGGCCTTCATGGGTGGCCGCCTGCGCACCGAAGGCGACATGATGCTGGCGCTCAAATTGAGCGAGCTCTTCCCAGCCTGACTCTCGCCTAGGTCGACCGGTCCGGTTCCGGACTGGTCGTCGCGTACGTATCGGCGCCCTTGCCGACATGATTACGCTGGAACGTATCCTCTCCCATCGCCTCGATCTGCCCCTCGATCAGCGCCTCGAAAGGCCGTAGCAGCTCATCGAAACGCGTAGGCGCTTCCAGTCTGTTCAGCACCTGAACCACTGCTTCCACCGTAGACAAGGCCCCTGCCATCGGCGCTTTACGAATACGGTAGCGACTGACTTGCCCGGCCGGCAGGCTAATCCGAGGCAGGCACTTCAGGCATGGATTCAGGTGAAGGATCTTGCGCGCTTTGCGCCAACTGCCATCCGGCACCAGCAATAGCCCCGGTTTCGACGGTATCGCCCCACAGGCAGGCTCGCGCCCCGACTCGTCCGGAAACAGCAGTGCAACGCCTTCCATCTCGGCAGCCAGCAAGGCCTCCAGAGCCTCGAAACGCTCACCGACCCAGAGTTGCGCATTACGCAAGCCGAGCGCAGCCAGGCGAGCAGTATTCAATGCATGCCCGGTCTCACTGTGGTGTTGCAGGATCAAGACACGGGTATGGCTGGCGAGGTCCGGTATCAGTGGACACAAGCAGTGGCTGGCAGGACGGCAGCAGCGGGAACATTGCGGGCGAGCCATGGAGCATGAGTGCCTTTCGCAGCGAAAAGGGTTGGCATCCTACCCGTAAAAGCAGAATGCCGCCCCTGCGAGGGGATACAGTGGATTTACCTACCGGCCAGCAGTGTGCCTCGCGGAAAACCGGCAACTCACGGCCTTGCGCTCACTGCACCAGTTCTTTTTCATCGAACAGATCAGCAAACAGCATCGTCGACAGGTAACGCTCGCCCGAGTCCGGCAGGATGACGACGATATTCTTGCCCTGCATCTCCGGCTGCTCGGCCAGACGAATAGCCGCCGCCATCGCCGCACCACCCGAGATACCCGCAAGAATGCCTTCTTCGCGCATCAGGCGCAGGGCGACAGCCTTGGCCTCTTCATCCTCGACAAGATCGACACGATCCACCAGCGACAAATCGAGGTTCTTCGGTACGAAACCCGCACCGATACCCTGGATCTTGTGCGGGCTGGGCTTGATTTCTTCGCCAGCCAGCGCCTGGGTGATCACCGGAGAGCCTGCGGGTTCGACCGCCACGCTCAACAGCGGCTTGCCCTTGGTCTGCTTGATATAGCGGGAGACCCCCGTGATGGTGCCGCCTGTGCCCACGCCAGCGACCAGCACATCGACATTGCCATCGGTGTCATTCCAGATTTCCGGCCCGGTGGTCTTCTCGTGGATGGCAGGGTTGGCCGGGTTCTCGAATTGCTGGGGCAGGAAGAATTGTGCCGGATCGGCTGCTGCGATTTCCTGGGCTTTCTCGATGGCGCCTTTCATGCCCTTGGCCGGCTCGGTCAGCACCAGTTCGGCACCCAGAGCCTTGAGCACCTTGCGTCGTTCCAGGCTCATGGAGGCCGGCATCGTCAGGATCAGCTTGTAGCCTCGCGAAGCGGCGACAAAGGCCAGGCCGATACCGGTATTGCCCGAGGTCGGCTCGACGATGGTCATACCGGGCTTGAGCAACCCCTTCTCTTCCGCATCCCAGATCATTCCAGCTCCGATGCGGCACTTGACCGAGTAGGCCGGGTTGCGACCCTCGATCTTGGCCAGGATGCTGACGCCCTTGGGGCCGAGGCGATTGATCAGGACCAGCGGCGTATTACCAATGCTGCTGGCGTTGTCGGAAAAAATTCGGCTCATGCTTGCAGTTCCTGAAAAGGCAAAGACAAGTTCAAGAGCCTATGTCGCCCATGGCCAGGCGGCAAGTCGAATGCTGACTCATATTCGTCAAAGTGTGGCTTGAGCAACCTCTTCGGCTCATTTCTGAACCTGTAAAGGCTAGCTACGATGGCTACGCCACTGCCAGCCACTTCGCCACCACAAAAATAGCCGGCTTGACTTCGACTATGTGGCGTTCATCGTGGACGTTCATTCCCGGTTCATCGTCGACCGGCGTGTCAGTCGGTGCATGCCTCTGGACGCGCTTGAGCAGGCACTTTACACACGCCAGCCCGAACCTCATCGTCCGGATCATCACGGCTACAGGGGGGGCAATACCTGTCGATTAGTTACAGCGAACGGCTGGGTGAAGCAGACATTGAATCCTCAGTTGGCAGCACCAGGACAGCTACGACAACGTGATAGCAAAGAGCATTACGGCCTCTACAAAGCTGAGCTGATTCACAAGTGAGATGCATGGAAAAGCGTAGGGACCTTGGAATGGGAAACTCAAAAGTGGGTGACTTGGTTCAACCACCAGCGCCGATTGGAAATAGGCAACCAGCGGAGTTTGAGGCACTATACGAACAGAGTCAGATCGCGATATCCGTTTCCACCTGACTCAAACGAAATAGCCTCCGTGATACCCGGCACAGTTCATAAAGGAAGAAAATGAAACAAATTTACCAAAATTTCAAAAATTCAATTTTTGTGAGTGCATTAGGCTTTCTAAGTGCATGCGCCGGCCCTCCCGCAAGTCAATCCAAAGCAGAAGCCAATCGTTTTGAGTGGAGTAGTGTAAAAAGCCCGATTGAGATATCCGAGTGTGTGAGTCAGGCTTGGGAATCAATGCTAATCCCAAATTTTGTATTTGTCAGGCCTCTCATACAAGGCTATCGCATAGACAAAACTAGTGATCTCGGCCACCTTTACCTAAGCGCTGAAATTAGAGAATTACCAAATAGCTCGCAGATAACCGTATGGATTACTAACTATGTTTGGCTTCAGTCCCAACAAGATGATGCAAAAAATGCAGTTATTTCATGCTTGTAATCCATCGTAATTTCTACCGAATCGTGCTGATTTCGCATACCACACGTACCTATAACTCGGCAGAAAGAACAGGATTATATTTAGGTACAAAGCAACTGACCGGTAGCGTTTTCAACACAAACAGCAGAGGCTCACGCACTCTCAACTTCATCTTATATATCAAATTTCCGTATTCATCATTGCTGCTGGGGGCGATAGCCTGAACAGGCTAACTGCCATGCCACTCCAAGTGGCGAGGGAAGTAATCATGACGTGTACAATAGCCAGCCTTCACAGAAAATGCGTTCAAGAGCTCTTTCATCACACGATGCCAAGCATATAATTGCCCCAGTCGGTCGACATCAATGTTCGTACCCAAGCGAATCCGGCCATACTGGCCGATCTCGCGGACATGTATATAGTCGAACACATAATTCCGGCCCGCAGGTAGAACCGATGAAATTCGAAGGCACCGCCTCCTATGTCGCCACCGACGATCTCAAGCTGGCGGTCAACGCTGCCGTCACCCTGCAACGCCCACTGCTGATAAAAGGTGAGCCCGGCACTGGCAAGACGCTGCTTGCCGAGCAATTGTCGGAAGCCTTCTCTGCGCCATTGATCACCTGGCATATCAAGTCCACCACCAAGGCCCACCAGGGACTCTACGAATACGATGCTGTCAGCCGACTGCGCGACTCGCAGCTGAACGCCGAACGGGTCAACGACGTCCGCAACTACATTCGCAAGGGCAAGCTGTGGGAAGCCTTCACCTCGCCCCAACGGGCCATCCTGCTGATCGACGAGATCGACAAGGCCGATATCGAGTTCCCCAACGATCTGCTGCAGGAGCTCGACCGCATGGAGTTCTTCGTCTACGAGACGGGGGAAACCATCAAGGCCGTGCAGCGGCCGATCATCATCATTACCTCGAACAACGAGAAAGAACTGCCGGATGCCTTCCTGCGCCGCTGTTTCTTCCACTACATCGCCTTCCCGGACCGCAAGACCCTGGAGCGGATCATCGATGTGCACTATCCCGGCATAGCCAGCACGCTGGTCGCTGAAGCCCTGGATATATTCTTCGACATCCGCAAGGTACCCGGCCTGAAGAAGAAACCCTCCACCAGCGAACTGGTGGACTGGCTCAAGCTGCTGATGGCCGACCAGATCGGTGTGGACTTGCTGCGCGAGCGCGACCCGAGCAAGGCCATCCCTCCCCTGGCCGGCGCGTTGGTCAAGAACGAGCAGGATGTGATGCTGCTCGAGCGTCTGGCTTTCATGAGCCGGCGCGAAAAGCGCTGAACGCGAGGGACAGAACATGCTGCTCGGTCTGTTCAACGAATTGCGCACGGCCAAGGTGCCGGTTTCCCTGCGCGAGCTGCTTGACCTGCATGAGGCCCTGGAGCAGCACCTGGTGTTCGCCGATATGGAGGCGTTCTACTTCCTGGCGCGCAGCCTGCTGGTCAAGGACGAACGCCATTTCGACAAGTTCGACCGGGCTTTTTCCGCTTACTTCAATGGCCTCCAGAACCTCGACGAACACCTTGAAGCCCTGATCCCTGAGGAATGGCTGCGCAAGGCGTTCGAGCGCAGCCTGACAGCCGAGGAGCGCGCGCAGATACAATCACTGGGCGGGCTCGATAAACTGATCGAGGCCTTTCGTCAGCGCCTGGAAGAACAGAAAGAACGCCATGCCGGCGGCAGCAAATGGATCGGCACAGGCGGTACCAGCCCATTCGGCTCGGGTGGCTACAACCCCGAGGGCATTCGCATCGGCAGCGAAGGTGCGCGCCAGAGCAAGGCGGTCAAGGTCTGGCAGCAGCGTGAATATCGCAACCTCGATGATCAGGTCGAGATCGGTACACGTACGATCAAGATGGCCTTGCGTCGCCTGCGCAAGTTCGCTCGCCAGGGCGCCCGTGACGAGCTGGATCTGGCGGGCACCATCAGCGAAACGGCGCGTGATGGCGGGTTGCTGAACATCCAGATGCGCCCGGAACGGCGCAATGCGGTCAAGCTGCTTCTGTTGTTCGACGTGGGCGGCTCGATGGATGCGCATATCCAGGTCTGCGAAGAGCTGTTCTCGGCCTGCCGCAGCGAGTTCAAGCACCTCGAGTACTTCTACTTCCACAATTTCATCTACGAATCAGTGTGGAAGAACAGCGTGCGGCGCATGGCCGAGCGCACCTCGACCTTCGACCTGCTTAACACCTATGGCGAGGACTACCGGGTGATCTTCGTCGGTGACGCCTCGATGGCGCCCTATGAAATCACCCAGCCGGGCGGCAGCGTCGAACACTGGAACGAAGAAGCCGGTCATGTCTGGATGCGGCGCTTCACCGAACGCTACAAGAAGCTCATCTGGATCAACCCCTACACGGAAGAATCCTGGGGCTACTCACACTCGACCGGTATCGTCCGTGAGTTGCTGCAGGGCCGTATGTACCCGCTGACCCTGCAAGGTCTTGAGCGTGGCATGGACGCACTGTCCGGATAGTGCGGATCAGGAAAAGCGCGAGACGCGGGGGCGCCCAACGAGCAGACGGTGCACGGCCAGAAACACAAGCTCCACCAGCCAGGACAATAGCAACGCGCCGCCAAGCCCCCAAGTGATGGCTTCAGGTGTCAGCAGCACCTGATAGCGATAGCCCGCGTAGGTCTCGGCCCGCAACAGGCTATCGGCCGCAAAGGCCACATGCCAGGCGCGCGCATACCAGGGGCCGTTCATGGCCTGCCATTCCCGGTCAAGCAATTCGACACGCTGCACCAGGATTTCCAGGCTGCGCGCATCACTGCGGATTACCGGATCATCACTGGCGCGATAATGGGTGACCAGTTTGTTCAGGTCGCCCTGGAAGAATTTTTCCGCCGTCTCACGGAAACCCTGCAGGCCGATCTCGGCCTCTTGGCGGTGCGCATCAACACGCAACGCATAAGCCTCGATAAAGCCAGGCCATTGCACCCCGATCAACAGGCCCAGGCCAAACAGCACCAGACGCAGATAGCTACGCAGCATCAGTCGACTCTCCCTGAGCCCACGCATTCGCCGAGGCGCCACAGGCTCCACTGCCCGGGTTCATGCAGGCTCCACTGTTCATTTTCGGTCAAGGGTTCGGTGGCCAGGACAGTAACCACATCCTGGGGCGTGGTTTCCGACTGGAAATCCACCGTCAGGTCGGCATCCTTCAGTTGCGCCGGGCCGAACGGTGCCCTACGGGTGATCTGTGCCAATTTGCTCGAACAGAAACTGAACAACCACTGGCCATTGCTCAAGAGGCAATTGAACACGCCCTTTCTACGGTATTCGTTGCAGGCCTCGATCAGCGTTGGCAGCAAGGTCTCGGCGTCGGTTGCCTCGGGAAATGCAGAGCGTATCCGGTTGAGAAGATCGCAGAATGCGGCTTCGCTATCGGTATCGCCCACCGCTTGGTAAAAACCCTTGGCAGGTGCAAAGTCACCCAGTTGACCATTGTGGGCGAAACACCAGTGCTGGCCCCAGAGTTCGCGCACGAACGGGTGCGTATTGACCAGTCCGACCTTGCCGACGTTGGCGTGGCGAATATGGCCAATCACCACTTCGCTCTTGATCTGGTAGCGCTGGATCATCTTCGCGACCTCGGAGTCGCAACTGGCCACAGGGTCCTGGAAAAGCCGCAGCCCTTTGCCTTCATAGAAGGCGATGCCCCAGCCGTCCTTGTGCGGGCCGGTCTTGCCGCCTCGCTGCATCAGCCCGGTGAAGCTGAAGACGATGTCTGTCGGCACATTGGCACTCATGCCCAACAATTCGCACATTTGCCCTTTCCGCCCTGCTTAGATTCGTGGCTCGAGCCGTTCTCGAACGCTTGGCCTGGGTTCGTCGTCTTCATGCACCTGGCGCGCAGGCGAGCGGCCCTGTGGCCCTCGGTTGCGTTCGAAAGCCCAGCGCACCAGCGCGAACAGAAGATAGCCGCCCAGCGCAAACAACCCATAGAGCGCCAGATCGGAAACCGCTCGCCAGGCGTTGTCACCTACATGAAACAGCATATCCAGCGCGGTGATCGCCACGGCCGGGGCGTAGGTACCCTGCTCCGGATCGAGGATGGTCGGTGTCAGCAACAACACCGCCATCAGCAGGCGCAGGGGCTCGCGCAACCAGCGCCACATCCAGCGAGTCATGCGCCACCAGACCAGCAGGCATCCCAGCGCCGCCACTGCATAGAGGGTCCAGGCCAGGGAGTAATCGTTCTCAAATATCAACATAGGACGTCTCGGAATGCCGTCACAGCGAAGTATCAGCCGCAAAGGCGGGAATGATACAGCAACTTCCGCAACAAACTGGCGCTGGAATACCTGACCGAGAGGCCGTATAAAGTTGGGCAGCCGCTATTTCAGGAGCACCGCCATGACCTATAAACATATTCTGGTCGCCATCGACCTGACCGAGGACTGCCTGCCCGTCGTACAGAAAGCCCAGGCGCTTGCAAACGATGCCGAGCTGGAACTGGTGCACATCATCGAGCCCATGGCCATGGCATTCGGTGGCGATGTGCCGATGGACCTTTCACTGCTGCAGGAGCAGCAATTCGAACAGGCCCGCGCCCGCCTGGACACCTTCGCCACACAATACCCGGAACTCCCGACCGCCCAGCGGCACCTGCTCTATGGGCAGCCCCGCCAGGAAGTCCATCGTCTGGCGGGTGAACTGGGCTGCGACCTGATCGTCGTCGGCAGCCATGGCCGGCATGGACTGGCACTGCTGCTCGGCTCGACCACCGACGATATCCTGCACGGTGCGCCCTGCGACGTGCTGGCAGTGCGCTTGAGCAAGAACACCTGAAGCCATACAGCGGCGCTGGGCAGGCCATCGCAGGACAGCCTGCCCGCCTCTCATCCCTCCAGTTCGGCCCAACGCTCCAGTAGCACGTCCAGCTCGGCCTGCAACTGTTCGAGGCGGGCCAGGGCCGCAGCCGTGACATCAGGCGCCTGCTGATAGAAGGTCGGTTTGGCGATATCCTGCTGCACGCGCCCTATCTCGTTTTCGAGCGCCTCGATCTGACCCGGCAAGGCTTCCAGCTCGCGTTGCAGCTTGTAGCTGAGTTTCTTCCGGGGAGCCTCGGCCGGCGCTGCGGCGACTGGCTGGGCAGTCTGGATGGCGACCTCGGCAACCGGCTGCGGTTTTTCCTCCGAAGCACCCAGCAGTCGTATGGAACCACCCTGGCGCAGCCAGTCCTGGTATCCACCGACATACTCCCGGACGCGACCATTACCTTCGAACACCAGCGTGCTGGTCACCACATTGTCGAGGAATGCCCGGTCATGGCTCACGATCAGAACGGTGCCCTTGAACTCCAGCAGCACCTCTTCCAGAAGCTCCAGGGTTTCCACATCCAGATCGTTGGTTGGCTCATCGAGCACCAGCAGGTTGGCCGGCTTGCTGAACAGCTTGGCCAGCAGCAAGCGCGCCCGCTCTCCCCCTGACAGCGCCTTGACCGGTGTACGAGCCCGTTGAGGGCTGAACAGAAAATCCCCCAGGTAGCTGAGCACATGGCGGTTCTGGCCGTCGATGCTGATGAAATCACGACCTTCCGCCACGTTGTCGACCACGGTTTTCTCAAGGTCCAACTGATGACGCAACTGGTCGAAATAGGCAATTTCCAGCTTGGTCCCCGTTTCGATAAGACCGCTGCTGGGTTGCAGGTCGCTCAGCAGCAACTTCAGCAGTGTTGTCTTGCCGGTACCATTGGCGCCCAGCAGACCGACACGGTCGCCCCGCTGCAACACCATCGAGAAATCACGAATCAGCGTCTCCCCGCCGGCGGCATGTGCAAAGGATACATCCTCGGCCACGATCACCTGCTTGCCAGATTTGCTTGCGACTTCGAGCTGGATATTGGCCTTGCCCTGCCGATCACGGCGCTCGCTACGCTCCACCCGCAATGCTTTCAAGGCCCGTACGCGGCCTTCGTTACGCGTGCGCCGCGCCTTGATACCCTGGCGTATCCAGACTTCTTCCTGGGCCAGCTTCTTGTCGAACAGCGCATTGGCGGTTTCTTCCGCCGCCAGTTGCTGCTCCTTGTGCACGAGGAAGCTGGCGTAATCGCCGTTCCAGTCGATCAGGTGGCCTCGGTCGAGTTCGAGGATGCGAGTGGCCAGGTTCTGCAGGAAGGCACGGTCGTGGGTGATGAACAGCACCGCGCCGTTGAAGCCCAACAGGGCTTCTTCGAGCCAGGCGATAGCGCCGATGTCCAGGTGGTTGGTTGGCTCGTCGAGCAGTAACAGGTCCGGTTCGGAAACCAGTGCCTGGGCCAACAGCACACGCCGCCGCCAGCCGCCGGAAAGCTCGGCGAGCGTCTTGTCGGCTGGGAGTTGCAAACGACTCAGGGTGCTGTCCACCAACTGTTGCAGACGCCAGCCATCCTTCGCTTCCAGCGCTTGCTGTACGTGCATCAGTTTGTTCAGGTCTTCATCATCACGGATGTTCTGGCTCAAGTGATGGTATTCGGCGAGCAATTGACCGACACCATCGAGTCCCTCGGCCACCACGTCGAAGACGGTACGCTCATCCGCACGTGGCAGCTCCTGCGGCAACTCACCGATCTTCAGGCCCGGGGCGCGCCAGATCTCACCGTCATCCGCTGCCTGCTGGCCTTTTACCAGGCGCAACATGCTGGATTTCCCGGTGCCATTGCGACCGATGATGCAGACCCGCTCGCCGCGCGCGATCTGCCAGGACACGCCGTCGAGAAGCGGCATGGCGCCGTAGGCAAGGGAAACATCGGTGAACTTGAGCAGCGTCATGACTACCTCCGCAAAACTGGTCGCGCAGTCTACCAGCTAACGGCACGGCACAAGCAGCTTGAACGCCATGCCTTCGAGCGTGCAGCGGATCGCAGGCCCTTATAAAGGCCTGTATACTCGCGCGCGATTTTTACCTACCCGTGATCAGTCATGACTATTCAGAAAGAGAGCAAAGCTCCGAGTGTCGGTTTTATATCCCTTGGCTGCCCCAAAGCCCTGGTGGATTCCGAGCGCATCCTCACGCAACTGCGCATGGAGGGCTATACCGTCGTACCGACCTATCAGGACGCTGACGTCGTGGTCGTCAATACCTGCGGTTTCATCGACAGCGCCAAGGCCGAGTCCCTGGATGCCATTGGTGAGGCCATCGCCGAAAACGGCCGTGTCATCGTCACCGGCTGCATGGGCGTGGAAGAAGGTAGCATCCGCGACGTGCACCCCAACGTACTGGCCGTGACGGGCCCCCAACAGTACGAACAGGTAGTCAATGCCGTGCATGAGGTGGTGCCACCCAAGCTCAATCACAACCCATTGATCGACCTGACGCCACCACAAGGCATCAAACTGACACCGCGCCACTACGCCTACCTGAAGATTTCGGAAGGCTGCAACCACAGTTGCAGCTTTTGCATCATCCCTTCGATGCGCGGCAAGCTGGTCAGCCGGCCGGTAGGCGATGTGCTGAGCGAAGCCGAGCGCCTGGTCAAGGCTGGCGTCAAGGAACTGCTGGTGATCTCCCAGGACACCAGCGCCTACGGGGTCGACCTCAAATACAAGACCGACTTCTGGAATGGCCAGCCGGTCAAGACCCGTATGCTCGAGCTGTGCCAGGCATTGTCGAGCATGGGTGTCTGGGTGCGCCTGCACTACGTCTACCCCTACCCCAACGTCGATGACGTGATCCCATTGATGGCGGCCGGCAAGCTGCTGCCCTACCTGGACATCCCGTTCCAGCACGCCAGCCCGAAAGTCCTCAAGGCCATGAAGCGCCCCGCCTTCGAAGACAAGACCCTCGCCCGCATCAAACAATGGCGCGAGATCTGCCCCGAACTGACCATTCGCTCCACCTTCATCGTTGGCTTTCCCGGCGAGACAGAGGAGGACTTCCAGTACCTGCTCGGTTGGCTGAGCGAGGCTCAACTCGACCGTGTCGGCTGCTTCCAGTACTCCCCGGTGGATGGCGCGCCGGCCAACGACCTGGGACTCGAGCCCGTGCCTGACGAAATCAAGCAAGAACGTTGGGAGCGCTTCATGGCCCACCAGCAGGCCATCAGCGCCGCACGCCTGCAGCGCAAGATCGGCCAGGAGATAGAAGTGCTGATCGACGAAGTGGATGAAGAAGGTGCCATCGGCCGCTCCTGGGCCGACGCGCCGGAGATCGACGGCAATGTCTACCTCGACAGCGAACGCCCCCTGAAGCCCGGTGATAAAGTCCGCGCCCTTATTACCCACGCCGATGAATACGACCTTTGGGCCGAAGTGATCTGAGTCATTCCAGGTACGAGCCTTTCTGCCCATGCGAGAAAAGTTCGTACCTATTGGCCATAAGCCCTTTACTTATAAGGATCAAAGACTAAAGTCTAAGGGCTGAAATTGCACTGTAATGTTTTAGTGCATAGGCCGTTCGTAAAAACAAAAAAACAAAGCAGTAATCAGAGCATCACCCATACGAGGAGAAATAAGAAATGCTCAAGACTCCAATTGCACGGGGTGTAGCCCTGGCTTCTCTGGGAGCAACGCTGGCCATCCCTTCGCTGTCTCAGGCAGCCTTCATTGATGACAGCAAAGCCAGCCTGGAACTTCGTAACTTCTACTTCAATCGTGATTTCCGTGATGGCGGAACCGCAGGTAGCCGCCAGTCCAAGCAAGAAGAATGGGCACAAGGCTTCCTGCTGCGCTACGAGTCCGGCTTCACCGAAGGCACCGTCGGCTTTGGCGTCGATGCCATTGGCCTGCTCGGCGTACAGCTGAACTCGGGCGGCGGTACTGGCGGCACCGGCCTCCTGCCGGGTGGCTACAAGGATGATGCTCCGGACAACTACTCCGAATTCGGCCTGGCTGCCAAAGCCAAACTGTCCAATACAGTCCTCAAGATCGGTAGCCTGCAATTCAAGAACCCTGCCCTGGGTACCAGCGACAGCCGCCTGCTGCCGCAACTGATGCAAGGCGCCCAACTGGTTTCCAAGGAAATCGACGGCCTGACCCTCGACCTGGGTTATGCCAACCGCACCAACCTGCGCAACTCCAGCAACCATGAAGTGATGACAGTCCAGACGGGTAACCGTCGTGGCATCACGGCCAAGAATGGCGCAGCTCTCGCCGTCGATGACAACGAATCCGACGATTTCCGTTACCTGGGCGGCAGCTATGCCATCACCAAGGACCTGACAGCGACCTACTACTACAGCAAGCTGGAAGACCTCTACAAGCAGCACTCCACCAATCTGGTGCATGTCCTGCCGCTGGGTGAAGGCCAATCGCTGAAGACTGACCTGCGCTATGCACGCTCCAAGGACGATGGTCGCACGAACATCGACAACAAGGCGCTTGGCGCCATGGTCACCTACTCTCTGAGCGGCCACAGCTTCGGCCTCGGCTATCAGAAGATGAGCGGTGACACCGGCTTCGCCTACGTTGGCGGCGCAACCGACCCCTTCCTGGTCAACTACGTGCAGATCAACGATTTCGCCAACAAGGATGAGAAGTCCTGGCAAGCTCGTTATGACTTCAACTTCGCATCCATCGGTATTCCAGGCCTTTCTCTGATGACCCGCTACCTGACAGGCGATGGTTTTGACCGCGCCAACGGCAGCAACGGCAAAGAGTGGGAGCGTGATACCGATATCGCCTACACCATTCAGGATGGCACCTTCAAGAACCTGAACATTCGCTGGCGTAATGCGACCGTGCGTAACAACTACGCTCGGGATATCGACGAGAATCGCCTGATTGTCAGCTACACCATCCCGCTGCTGTAAGTGCTTCGCTAGACACTAGCGGAACTTGCATCAAAAACCCCGGCTATTATGGCCGGGGTTTTTATTTGGCTTTCACAAATTGCAGGGGATTCATTCTTGATCTTGCACTCGCTCGCGTGGACATCATTCACCAAGTCAACGTTCGTCGTCTCTCTGCTGCCAGAGGACTCCGTGAGTTGTGAGAATGGATTTGTGTACGCGGGTGACCACCTAAAACCACAAGACACCAGCCCAAACATAACTTCGACCAACAAAAAGCCCGGCGTTATAAGCCGGGCTTGTGAAGTCGCATCAAGAAACCTGCTTACAGTTTCTCAATCTTGGCTTTGGCCTGCTGATAATCGCGATAGGCCGCAAAATCCAGCTGGCCCGACCTGGAGGCCAGGAAGCGCCGGTAATTCAACTTATCCTCGTCACTCAGTGTGTCTTCTGGCTCACTGACACCATCGAGACGCAGGACGACATAATCGCCGTTTGCCAGCGTGACACCTGTATAAGTTGGCGCATCCTTGGGTTTTGGCATGCGGAATACCGCTTGCAATACGGCCGGAGCAACATTCTCCTGCGCACGGGTTGCCGCCTCGACAACACTCCACTGATCCTTGAGCTCTCCTGCTTTTGCCTGGACAAGCCGTTGCTGGCCTTCCGCAGAAGCTTTCTCGGTTGCTTTTTCCTTGCGCAATTGCCGGGCAATGGCGTCCTTGACCTTCTCCAGCGGCAGTGTCTCCGACTGCAGATGCTCTTTGGCACGCAGGACAATGGAAGTATCCGGATCAAGTTCGATGATGCCACTGTTTGCACCGTCGACCAGCACTTCATCACTGAAAGCGGCCTGCAGCACCTGCCGGTTGGAGGCGATGCCTTCGCCACCGTCGCGGCCGAATGCAGGTGTCGTATTGACAGTCAAGCCAAGCTCCTGGGCCGGCTGGGCAAGATCAGCTGCCTCGAAGGCGGAGTCCTCAAGCTGCTTGCCTGCTTCGACAAAACGTTGCTCTACCTGACGCGCCTTCACTTCACGCTCAAGCTCGGGCTTGAGGCTGTCGAAACTCGGAACGACTGGAGACTGGACACCCAGCAGCTTGATCACGTGCCAACCGAATTCGGTTTGGACCGGAGCGGAAACCTGATTTTCCTGCAAGGCGTAGAGCGCATCTTCAAAGGCCGGATCGTAGACGCCCTTGCCAGCGAAGCCGAGGTCACCACCTTCTGCGGCAGAACCTGTATCGTCGGAAAACTCCTTGGCCACCGCAGCAAAATCTTCGCCGGCTTTCAAGCGTGCCTCAATCTGCTCAAGACGCTCTTTGGTCTGTGCCTCGGAGCGATCCCCAGCCTCGACCAGAATGTGGGCAGCGCGGCGCTGCTCGGCCAGGTTGGCAATCTGCTTCTCGTATAGCTCCTGCAGCTCTTCATCCGAAGCCTCCACCTGATCGAAGAAGGACTCCTTGCGAAGCTCTACATACTCGACCACGACCTGCTCCGGGGAGCGGAAACGATCGGTATTGGCACTGTAGTAGGCGCTGATTTCCTCGTCGGACACCTCGACCACATCCGGATTGGACTTGACGATGATGCTGGCGAAATCACGCGTCTGTTGCTCGAGACGAGCAAAGTCAGCCACCTGGCGATCAGTGACGAATCCGGTACCGGAAATACCCGCACGCAACTGACCGATCAGTAATTCCTGCTCCAGCAACTGACGGAACTGCAGGCGGTTGTAACCCATCTGCTGAATGACCTGATCGAAACGGCCTGCATTGAATGCGCCATCGACCTGAAATTCCGGTGTTTGCAGGATCAACTGATCCAGAGCCGCCTGGGAAAAGGCAAAACCAGCCTTGTCGGCGCTTTGCAGGAGAACCTGTCGTTCGATCAAACCGGAAAGCGCAGCCTCACGCAGCAGACGATCGTCAAGCAAGGAAGCGTCGAAATCGCGACCGAACTGCTGTGCCAGTTGACGGCGCTGCATGTTCACAGCCTGCTCAAGATCCGCCTGAGCAATTTTTTCGCCGTTGACTTCCGCTACATCGCGGCTGTTTCCGCCCGAGTTGAATATGGCCTCAACGCCGGTCAGTGCCAACAGGACCACAATGACGCCGATGATGGTCTTGGCAATCCAGCCTTGAGAATTATCCCTGATGTTTTGAAGCATGCATCCCCCGGGTAGCTGCGTAATACGACGAACAGCGCAGGTGAGTCCAGATAAAAGAAAGGCGCATCCATGGATGCGCCCTCTCGGTGCTTTGAAACGACTGGGATACAGGGGTGAACCAGCACCAGTCGCTTCTACAAGCTAGAGTCAGGATCGAAGACGCTTAGTTGACCGCGTCCTTGAGAGCCTTGCCGGCTTTGAAACCCGGAATTTTTGCAGCAGCGATGCTGATTGGGTTACCCGTCTGAGGATTACGACCGGTACGAGCGGCACGCTCTTTGACAGCGAAGGTACCAAAGCCGACCAGGACAACAGAGTCGCCAGCTTTCAGAGCACCGGTGACGGATTCGATCACAGCGTCCAGCGCACGGCCGGCGACAGCTTTCGGGATATCAGCAGATGCGGCGATGGCATCAATCAGTTCCGACTTGTTCACTCTTGAATCCCCTTGAATATTCTATGGAGTCGTATCTTCGATTTTTCGGGTGTAAGCAAAGCGATGCTGAGCGCTGCTGACAAGGGGCCGTTTATATCAAGGCACCCAAAATTTTGTCAATCATGCCCCGGACTAATGCGTGCTGATCCTTTCCTTGGAGTCTAGCTCGCGCTTTTCTTCCGTTGCAACAATCTCTGGAACCGTATCAGACAAGGGCTCCGGGGCATATTGCAACGCAATTTGCAGGACCTCGTCAATCCACTTGACCGGTTTAATCTGCAGGTCCTGTTTAATGTTCTCAGGAATTTCCTTCAGATCGCGCTGGTTCTCTTCAGGGATGATGACCGTCTTGATCCCTCCCCGGTGGGCGGCCAGCAGTTTCTCTTTCAGCCCCCCGATCGCCAGCACCTGGCCACGCAAGGTGATTTCCCCAGTCATGGCCACATCGGCACACACAGGTATCTGCGTCAGCGCGGAAACCAGTGCAGTGCACATACCGATGCCGGCACTCGGACCATCTTTGGGCGTTGCCCCTTCAGGTACGTGGATGTGGACATCCTGCTTCTCATGAAATTCAGGCTCCAGCCCAAGGCTGCGTGCACGGCTACGCACCACCGTCATCGCAGCAGTGATCGACTCGCCCATGACATCGCCCAGGGAACCGGTCTTGGTCAGACGGCCCTTGCCAGGCATCGCTGCGGCTTCAATCGTCAGGAGTTCACCGCCAACCTGCGTCCAGGCCAACCCAGTCACCTGGCCCACCTGGTCCTGTTCCTCGGCCAGTCCGTAACGGAATTTGCGTACGCCCAGATAGTGTTCGAGATTGTTCGTGTCGATGCGCAGACTGAGCGCCTTCGTCGCGCCATGCTCCTTCACCACCTTGCGGCAGACCTTCGCCAGTTGGCGCTCCAGACTACGCACACCGGCTTCTCGCGTGTAATAGCGAATGATGTCTCGCAGCGCAGAATCGTCGAATGCCAGTTCACTGGCCTTCAATCCGTTAGCCTTGATCTGCTTGGGCGCCAGATAGCGGATGGCGATGTTTATCTTTTCATCTTCGGTATAGCCAGGCAGGCGGATGACTTCCATGCGGTCCAGCAATGGCGCAGGGATGTTCATCGAGTTGGCTGTACAGAGGAACATGACCTCGGAAAGGTCGTAATCGACCTCCATGTAGTGGTCATTGAAGCTGTGGTTCTGTTCGGGATCGAGCACTTCCAGCAGGGCCGACGCTGGATCGCCACGCATGTCGTTGCCCAGCTTGTCGATTTCATCCAGCAGGAACAGCGGGTTACGCACCCCGACCTTACTCATGCGCTGGATCAGGCGCCCTGGCATGGAGCCGATGTAGGTTCGACGGTGCCCGCGGATTTCCGCTTCGTCCCGCACCCCACCGAGCGCCATACGGACGAACTTGCGATTGGTCGAACGAGCAATGGATTCGGCCAGCGAGGTCTTGCCGACACCGGGTGGCCCCACCAGACACAGGACCGGCCCCTTGAGCTTTTTCACTCGCTTTTGCACTGCAAGGTATTCAAGGATGCGCTCCTTGACCTCTTCGAGTCCGTAATGGTCGGCATCCAGGACCTCTTCAGCCTTGGCAAGATCGAAACGAACCTTGCTGACAGCCTTCCAGGGCACATTGACCAACCAGTCGATATAGGAGCGAACCACCGTGGCCTCGGCCGACATCGGCGACATCTGCTTGAGCTTGTTCAGCTCGGCCATGGCCTTGGTGTGTGCATCCTTGCTCATGCCAGCGTCATCGATGCGCTTTTTCAGGTCATCGATTTCGTTGTGCCCTTCATCCAGATCGCCCAGCTCCTTCTGAATGGCCTTCATCTGCTCGTTCAGGTAGTACTCGCGCTGGCTGCGCTCCATCTGCTTCTTGACGCGCCCCCGAATGCGCTTCTCCACTTGCAGCAGATCGAGTTCGGCATCCAGAAGCGCCAGGACATGTTCGACACGCGCGGGTAGCTCAGCCACCTCCAGAATGGCCTGCTTCTGCTCGATCTTGAGCGTCATATGGGCAGCCATGGTGTCGACCAGGCGCGCAGGGTCATCGATTGAGGAAAGCGATGTCAGGACTTCGGCAGGAACCTTCTTGCCGAGTTGTACGTATTGCTCGAACTGCCCCAGCAAGGTCCTGGAGAAAACCTCGGCCTCTTTCTCGCTGACGTCGACCTCATCGAGCAACTGCACCTCCGCACAGAGGTGGGAAGCGTTGTCGATGAATGATTCGATTTCGCCACGCTGTTCGCCCTCGACCAGAACTTTCACTGTTCCGTCGGGCAACTTGAGCAATTGAAGGATGGTGGCAACGGTGCCAACCCGATACAGCGCATCCTCGGCTGGATCATCATCCGCAGGATTCTTCTGTGCGATCAGCAGTATCTGCTTCTCGCCGGCCATCGCCGCCTCCAGGGCCTCGATGGATTTCTCACGCCCAACGAATAGCGGTATCACCATGTGTGGATAAACCACGACATCTCTCAGCGGCAAAAGGGGCAATTCGATGGTTGTTTTCATAATTGGGCTCTACGACGGCGATGAACGGGCAAGACTGATACGCATTGACGAACCCTTAACATGAGGGCCCATCATGCAAAAAACAAGGATGAAAAAACAAAGGGGCCGAATGGCCCCTTTATCTATCAAGCCTCAGGTGCAGCCTTGGCTGGCGGCTCGGCACTTTCGTAAATCAAGAGCGGCTGGGAAGAACCTTCGATGACACTTTCATCGATCACGACCTTGCTGACATCTTTCTGAGAAGGGATCTCGTACATGGTGTCGAGCAGAACGCCCTCAAGAATGGAGCGCAACCCACGCGCACCCGTCTTGCGCTCCAGAGCCCGGCTGGCGACAGCCTTCAGGGCATCGGAGCGGAACTCCAGCTCGACGCCTTCCAGTTCGAACAGCTTGGCGTATTGCTTGGTCAGCGCGTTCTTCGGCTCGGTCAGAATCTGGATCAATGCCGGCTCATCCAGTTCATCCAATGTAGCGATCACAGGCAATCGACCGACGAACTCGGGAATCAGGCCAAATTTGACCAGATCATCCGGCTCCACCGAGCGCAGTGCCTCGCCGATTTTCTTGCCCGGCTCACGGCTGCGTACTTCGGCGGCGAAACCGATGCCCGCTTGCGTGGAACGCCCCTGAATGACCTTCTCCAGGCCAGCAAAGGCGCCACCGCAGATGAACAGGATGCTGCGTGTATCGACCTGCAGGAACTCCTGCTGGGGATGCTTGCGACCACCTTGCGGCGGCACCGAGGCGACAGTGCCCTCGATCAGCTTCAGCAGTGCCTGCTGCACACCTTCACCAGACACATCGCGAGTGATGGAGGGGTTGTCCGACTTGCGCGAGATCTTGTCGATCTCGTCGATGTAGACGATGCCCATCTGAGCCTTCTCGACATCGTAATCGCACTTCTGCAGCAGCTTCTGGATGATGTTCTCGACGTCTTCACCGACATAACCTGCTTCGGTCAACGTCGTCGCATCAGCAATGGTAAAGGGAACGTTGAGCAGGCGAGCCAGCGTCTCTGCCAACAGCGTCTTACCGGAACCGGTTGGGCCGATCAGCAGGATATTGCTCTTGCCCAGCTCGACTTCTTCCTTCTTGTCGCGTTGGTTGAGGCGCTTGTAGTGGTTATAGACAGCGACTGCAAGAATCTTCTTCGCACGTTCCTGACCAATCACATACTGGTCGAGAATGCCGCTGATTTCCTTGGGCGTTGGCAGTTTGTGCGAGTTGTTCTCGGCCTGGGCTTCCTGCACCTCCTCACGGATGATGTCGTTGCACAGGTCGACACACTCGTCGCAGATGAAAACGGAGGGGCCGGCAATCAGTTTGCGCACTTCGTGCTGACTCTTTCCGCAGAAAGAGCAGTACAGGAGCTTTCCGGAATCCTCGCCGTTGCGGGTGTCAGTCATTCGGTCAATCCAATACGGTAGTCTTGCAAGACAAGATGAAGGCAATCGGGGGCGTTTTCAACCCCAGGCGGCCTGCGCCCGGAGCAAAGAGTCAGATAGCCAGTTGGCGGCGGCTATGAACCTGGTCGATCAGGCCGTATTTGACTGCCTCCTCGGCACTCATGAAGTTGTCGCGGTCCGTATCACGCGCAATGACATCGATCGGCTGCCCGGTGTGATCGGCCAGGATACGATTCAAGCGCTCGCGGATGGTCAGGATTTCGCGCGCGTGGATCTCGATGTCCGAGGCCTGCCCCTGGAAGCCGCCGAGCGGCTGGTGAATCATCATGCGCGAATGCGGCAGGCAATAGCGCTTGCCCGCTGCGCCACCAGCCAACAGCAATGCACCCATGCTGCAGGCCTGGCCAATACAAGTGGTGGTGACGTCCGGTTTGATGAACTGCATGGTGTCATAGATCGACATGCCAGCCGTGACGGAACCACCCGGGGAGTTGATATAGAGGTGAATGTCCTTCTCGGGATTTTCCGCTTCGAGGAACAGCAACTGCGCAACCAGCAGGTTGGCCATGTAGTCTTCGACCTGCCCGACGAGGAACACCACACGCTCTTTCAGGAGGCGCGAATAGATGTCATAGGCCCGCTCACCGCGCGCCGACTGCTCGATCACCATCGGGACAAGACCGCCAGCGGCCTGGATGTCCGGAACATGCATGAAGGAATTGCGGGACATAGCTAAGGTTACTCCCTGTGTCATTGCCTCAAATGCATAAGCCAGCGCGAGGCTGGCTTATGCTGGCGTACTCGAACGGATGAATCAGGCGGCTTGAGGTGCTTGCGCGGCCTTGACGGCTTCCTCATAGGACACCGACTTGTCGGTTACCTTGGCCTGCTTGAGAACAGTATCTACAACTTGTTCTTCGAGTACAACAGAACGAACTTCGTTCAGCTGCTCGTCATTCTTGTAGTACCAGGCCACCACTTGCTCAGGTTCCTGATAGGCAGACGCCATTTCCTCGATCAGCTCGCGGACACGGGCTTCATCAGGCTTGAGTTCGTTCTTCTGTACGACTTCGGCGACGATCAGCCCCAGCACGACGCGACGCTTGGCTTGCTCGGCAAAGAGTTCAGCAGGCAGTTGATCGGGCTTGATGTTGCCGCCGAACTGCTGGACGGCCTGGGCACGCAGGCGGTTGACTTCGTTATCCAGCAGCGCTTTCGGCACCTCGACTGGATTGCTGTCGACCAGCCCGTCCATGACCTGAGTCTTGACCTTGGTCTTGATGGCCTGGCGCAGTTCGCGCCCCATGTTCTTCTTGACCTCGGCACGGAAGCCTTCCAGGCCATCTTCCGTCACGCCGAAACGGGCGAAGAACTCATCGTCCAGCTCCGGCAGCTTGGGCTCGGCAACGCTGTTGACGGTGACAGTGAACTCGGCAGTTTTGCCAGCCAGGTCGAGGTTCTGGTAGTCCTCGGGGAAAGTTGGCGTGATCACACGCTCTTCACCGCCCTTGGCGCCCACCAGGGCTTCTTCGAAACCAGGAATCATGCGGCCAGAGCCAAGCACCAGTTGAGTGCCCTTGGCAGAACCACCAGCAAACGCTTCTCCGTCGATCTTGCCAACGAAATCGATGTTGACCTGATCGCCGTTCTCGGCCGCGCGATCAGCAACGGTCTCGAAACGAGTGCTCTGCTTGCGCAGGATTTCCAGCATGTTGTCGACGTCAGACTCACCGACTTCAGCTTGCAGGCGCTCGACTTCGATGCCGTCAAAACCAGCCAGTTCGAACTCTGGGAACACCTCGAAAGTCGCGATGTACTCAAGGTCCTTACCCTTTTCGAAGACCTTGGGCTCGACCGCAGGCGCGCCGGCAGGGTTCAGCTTTTCAGCCACGACTGCTTCATAAAAAGTAGCCTGGATGACATCACCCAGGGCTTCCTGGCGAGCAGCCTCTTCATAACGCTGACGGATCACGCTCATCGGCACTTTGCCCGGGCGGAAACCTGGAATCTTTGCACGGCTGGCGGTCTGCTGCAGACGCTTGTTGACTTCGGTCTCGATACGCTCGGCCGGCACGCCGATAGTCAGGCGGCGCTCAAGAGCAGAGGTGCTTTCAACAGAAACTTGCATGTATTTTCCTCGTTGCACAGACATAAGCCGGGCGTTCCGGCCCCAGAATGGGGATGCATTCTATTAGCTCGAATGACAGAAGTCACCCATCGCCAGGGGCCGTGCCCACTCATGAAATTCTCGGATACGAAAAGGGCGACCGAAGTCGCCCTTTTCAATGGAGATCAGAACTCAGTTCTGGTTTTCCATTTGCGCACGGATCAGATCACCAATGGTGGTCGGGCCGGTGCTTTCCACGGCGTCCTGCTTGCGCAGGCCCTGGATGGCTTCTTTCTCGTCATCCACGTCCTTCGACTTGATGGACAGGCTGATGACGCGGGACTTGCGATCGATGCTGATGATCTTGGCTTCGACTTCGTCACCTTCTTTCAGCACATTGCGGGCATCTTCGATGCGGTCGCGGCTGATTTCAGAAGCTTTCAGCGTAGCTTCGATATCGTTGCCCAAGTCAATGATGGCACCCTTGGCATCGACTTCCTTGACAGTACCGCGAACGATGCTGCCTTTGTCATTGATCGAAGCGTAGTTGGAGAACGGATCGTCTTCCAGCTGCTTGATACCCAGGGAAATGCGCTCGCGCTCCGGGTCGACCGAGAGAATGACGGTATCCAGCTCGTCGCCTTTCTTGAAGCGGCGAACAGCCTCTTCGCCCGGCTCGTTCCAGGAGATGTCGGACAGATGGACCAGGCCATCGATGCCGCCGTCCAGGCCGATGAAGATACCGAAATCGGTGATCGACTTGATGGTGCCGGAGATGCGGTCACCCTTATTGAACTGACCGGAGAAGTCTTCCCATGGGTTGGTTTTGCACTGCTTGATACCCAGGGAGATACGACGACGCTCTTCGTCGATGTCCAGAACCATGACTTCCACTTCGTCGCCAACCTGAACGACTTTCGACGGGTGGATGTTCTTGTTGGTCCAGTCCATTTCGGAAACGTGCACCAGGCCTTCCACGCCCTCTTCCAGCTCGGCGAAGCAGCCGTAGTCGGTGAGGTTGGTGACGCGGGCCACGACGCGGGTGTTTTCCGGGTAGCGAGCCTTGATGGCAACCCATGGGTCTTCGCCCAGTTGCTTCAGACCCAGCGATACGCGATTACGCTCGCGGTCGAACTTCAGGACCTTGACGTCGATCTCGTCACCAACGTTGACGATTTCCGACGGATGCTTGATACGCTTCCAGGCCATGTCGGTGATGTGCAGCAGGCCATCGACGCCGCCCAGGTCGACGAACGCACCATAGTCGGTGAGGTTCTTGACGATACCCTTGACCTGTTGGCCTTCCTGCAGGGATTCCAGCAGGGCTTCGCGCTCGGCGCTGTTCTCGGCTTCCAGCACGCTGCGACGGGAAACGACAACGTTGTTGCGCTTCTGGTCGAGCTTGATGACTTTGAATTCGAGCTCTTTGCCTTCCAGGTGAGTGGTGTCGCGGACAGGACGCACGTCGACCAGGGAGCCCGGCAGGAACGCGCGGATACCATTGACGTCGACGGTGAAGCCACCCTTGACCTTGCCATTGATGACGCCCTTGACCACTTCTTCGGCAGCGAAGGCTGCTTCCAGAACGATCCAGCTTTCGGCGCGCTTGGCTTTTTCGCGGGACAGCTTGGTTTCACCGAAACCATCTTCCACCGCATCCAGAGCGACATGGACTTCGTCACCCACCTTGATGGTCAGTTCACCCTGTTCGTTGTAGAACTGCTCGACAGGGATGACGCCCTCGGATTTCAAGCCGGCATGTACAGTGACCCAGTCACCGTCGATGTCGACCACCAGGCCAGTGATGATGGAGCCCGGTTGCATGTCGAGGGATTTGAGGCTTTCTTCAAAGAGTTCCGCGAAGCTTTCGCTCATGTTGATTCCTGCTGTTCTCGGACGGGATTCCGCCCAATCTCCACATCCCAGACGATATGGGTTGACTCATTAATAAAAGGCCTGTGGAACAGGGTCTGGATTCCCACCCGCCTTCTTTTCGACGGACCGCACATGCGGCCCCTCATCAGGCGAGGTCGCGACGGGCGGCCTCGCTCAGAATACGTTCAAGCACCTGCTCGATGGTCAGCGCGGTGGAGTCCAGCAACACGGCGTCGTCAGCCGGTTTCAAGGGTGCCACAGTGCGTTGCGTGTCACGCTCGTCGCGGGCACGTATCTCATCGATAAGACTCGCGAGATTAACATCATCGCCCTTGCCCTTCAACTGCAAGAAGCGCCGGCGCGCCCGTTCCTCGGCGCTGGCCGTAAGAAACACCTTCAGCCGCGCATCAGGAAAGACCACCGTCCCCATGTCACGGCCATCGGCCACCAGGCCCGGCGACATGCGAAAATCTTTCTGCCGCTGCAGCAAGGCACTGCGCACCTGTGGCAATGCCGCGACCCTGGACGCCCCCGCCCCGACCGTTTCATTGCGAATGCTTTCGCTGACGTTCTCGCCCTCGAGCAGAATGACCGTTGCGCCTTCACCTTCCGCACCGAAACGAACATCCAGCGAAGCCGCCAGGGAAGCCAGGCGCACTTCGTCATCCAGCGCCACGCCATGCTTTTCAGCCGCCAGGGCCAGAATGCGATACAACGCCCCCGAGTCGAGGAAATTCCAGCCCAGTTGCCTGGCGAGCAGTGTCGCCACCGTCCCCTTTCCGGAACCACTGGGGCCGTCGATCGTGATGACGGATATCTCTGCACTCATAAACCAGCCTCTGTATTGATCCGCATGCCGAATCGCTCGGCAAATGCGATGAAATCCCGCAGCGACGTCGGGCTCTCGCGTATTTCCAGCCCACCGTCGACAACCAGCCCAGCCGCACACAAGGCCATGGCCAGTGATGGATCATGGTGCGCCGAGACACTGCCACCCACGAGCGCACCACCGCTGAGCGTCAGTGCGCCCTTGTCGATAGCCGCAGAAACACCCAACTCGCCCAGACTGCCGAGCAACTGCTCGACACGCTGCCGATCCTGCTCGAGCAAAGCATCGAACCCGTGAAAATGGCTCTCACCCGTAGCGCAAACAGCCGCGATGAGCAGGAAAGGAAGTAGCGATGCTGCATCGACGGCAATTTCGACGGCTTGCAAAGAGGCAGAGCGCACCCTGAAGCTTGCGGTCGGCACACCGACCCTATCGACCTGCCGAAGCAGGCAAACATCCGCCCCCATGCTTTCCAGAATGGACAGACCACGCTCGAACGCTGGCGTCACCGCAACGGATTCGAGAGTAACCTCGGAACCACGACTCAGAGTGGCTGCCAACACGAGAGCCAGCGCCATCATTGCATCCCCCGGCACGGCAACGGTCGTTGCCGCCAGTTGATAGCCGCCAGGGAGCGCTACTTCATTCCCGTCGAGCCGGACAGGCCAACCAAAGCCTCCCAGCAGGCCAGCTTCCAGGCTTGAGGAGGTATGCAGGTACGTCACGCCGGGGGCATACAGACCTGCGAGCAAAAGCGCCGAAGACGCTTCGCACGAAGGCTGCTCATCATTCGCCTGCAAAACCTGCCGCCCACAGATACGGACAGGCGCATGCCCTTCATGCAGGGCGATACTGGCTCCCATCGCGACCAGAGGGCCAACGACCGCCGCCATCGGCTCTCGGCTCAACTGCGCGTCACCGGTCAGCATGCAATCGAAAGGTTGCGCCGCCAGCAGGCCGGTGAACATGCGCATGGCTCGGAGCGAACCACCGAGATAGAGCGGCCCCGGAGGCGCCTGTAAGCCATTGAGCCCGGCACCATGGACCAGTAGCCGGCCCTGCTGTGGCCCCTCGATGACGACACCCATGTCGCGGAACGCCTGGATAGTCGCCAGCGAATCCTCACTGGCACGGAACCCGGAGATCTCACTGCGCCCTTCCGCCAGGGCGGCCAGCACGATTGCCCACAGGGCGATCAGCCGATCACCGGGAACAGACGCCTCGCCAACCAGTGGCGCGCCCCTCTCCACCCGCAGATTCGGACTGTCGGCGTATTCGTCCTCGGCATAGGCACGCCCGGCCAGGATCTTGCCAAAATGCTCACGGGCCGCTCGCGCCCGGGTGAAAACCCCCAGCAGATGATGGCCATCTCCATCGACCATCGCCTGGCGCAGCTGATCGAGATCGGCCTGGAACTCGTCCAGGGTCGCCAGGACCGACTTGCGGTTGGCCAGGAAGATGTCATGCCACATCACCGGGTCACTACCGGCGATCCGCGTGAAGTCGCGGAATCCACCAGCGGCATAGCGGAATATTTCCAGGTTCTCATGGCGCCGGGCCAGCGAGTCGACCAGACCGAAGGCCAGCAGGTGCGGTAGATGGCTGGTGGCCGCCAGCACTTCGTCATGGTGCTCGACAGCCATATGTTCGACATCGGCCCCCAGCACCCGCCACGCCCGGTCGACCAGTGCCAGCGCCTCAGGATCGGTATCCGGCTGCGGCGTGAGAATGACCTTGTGACGCCGGAAAAGCGCCGGTTTGGCCGCGCTCACGCCACTCTGCTCGGAGCCGGCAATGGGATGCCCCGGCACGAAGCGTGGCAGGTTGCAGCCGAATGCCTCGACCGCACAACGCACCACACTGCCCTTGGCGCTGCCGACATCGGTCAGGACGATGCGCTGAAGATCGAGCTTCATCCCCGCCAGTGTCCGCAGCAGGCGCTCCATGGCGAGTATCGGCACCGCCAACTGAATCAGATCGGCCTCACGGCAGGCCTCTTCCAGCGTTTCCGCGCAGCGATCGACCACACCCAATTCCACCGCTAACCGGCGCGACTGCGGGTCGAGATCGAAACCGATCACCGCCTCGCACAAGCCGGAGGCCCGCAGCCCCTTGGCGAATGAGCCGCCGATCAGGCCCAGCCCGATCACCAGGACACGACCGAAGGCGGGCGATGACTTCACGAAGCCAGCACCTTGCCCAGCGCAGCCAGGAAACGAGCATTCTCTTGTTCGGTGCCGATGGAAACCCGCAGGAATTCCGGCATACCGTAACCCGCGATGGGGCGCACGATCACACCTTCGCGCAACAGCCCCTGGTTCACCGGCCCGGCATCGCGCCCGACATTCACCGCGATGAAGTTGCCGCGAGAAGGAATCCAGGACAGCCCCAACGCCGCGAAGCCCTGCTCCAGTTGCGCCTTGCCGGCATCATTGATGTCGCGCCCGCGCCGCAGGTATTCGAGGTCGTCCAGGGCCGCGCAGGCGGCGGCCTGGGCCAGCGAGTTGACGTTGAACGGCTGGCGCACGCGATTGAGCACCTCAGCAATCCGAGGCGAACTGACCCCATAGCCGACACGCAGCGCACCCAGCCCATAGGCCTTGGAGAAGGTACGCGACACCAGCAGATTGGCATGACGCGACAGATAGCCAAGGCCGTCCGGCAGGTCATCGCCACTGGCGTACTCGATATAGGCCTCGTCCAGCACCACCAGCACATTTTCAGGCACGCGGGCCAGGAAACCTTCCAGAGCCTGCGGACCGAACCAGGTGCCGGTCGGGTTGTTCGGGTTGGCGACGAAGACCACCCGGGTCTGCGCATCGATAGCCGCCAGCATACCTTCCAAATCGTGACCATAGTCGATGGCCGCGACCACCTTGCTCTCGGCGCCTACGGCTTGAGTCGAGATGGGGTAGGCAGCAAAGGCATGGGCACTGTAGACAGCATTGCTGCCTGGCCCGAGGAAGGCGCGGGCGACGATGTCGATGATGTCGTTGGAACCGTTGCCCAGGGTAATCCCGGCAGGATCGATGGCGAATCGCTCGGCGAGCTTCTGCTTGAGCTCGTAGCCACCGCCATCGGGGTAGCGCGTCAACTCCGCCAGCGCCTGCTCGATGGCTTGCAGTACGCGAGGATTGGGACCTTGCGGGTTTTCATTGCTGGCCAGCTTGACGATCTCGCTCGGATCGATACCCAGCTCGCGCGCCAATTCGCTGATTGGCTTGCCCGTGACGTAAGGGGACAGTTGCTGTACGCCTGGCTGCGCCAGGGTGAGGAAATCACACGACATAAATAAGCCTCGAGCTTCGAGCCGCAAGCTTCAAGCCTCAGGCCAACCCACGTGCAGCTTGAGGCTTGCAGCTTGCCGCTGCGGTCAGAGAACGGCCTTAGGATAGGAACCCAGTACTTTCAGCGCCACCGCTTCGCCGTTGATCTTCTCCAGCACGTCCTTGACCAGCGGGTCCTGGTGATGGCCCATGCAATCGATGAAGAAGACATAGGTCCATTTGCCACTGCGCGACGGACGGGTTTCGATCCGGGTCAGATCGATGCCATTGGCATGGAACGGCAGCAGCAACTCATGCAGCGTACCGGGCTTGTTGCGCATGGAAACGATCAGCGAGGTCTTGTCGTCACCGGTCGGAGGCACTTCCTGGTTGCCTATGATCAGGAAGCGCGTGGAGTTGTCCGGACGATCTTCGATCTTCTCGTGCAACTTGGTCAGCCCGTAGAGGCTGGCGGCCATGTCGCCGGCGATCGCCGCAGAGTTCCATTCGCTCTTGACCCGTTTCGCCGCGTCGGCGTTACTGGAAACCGCCACGCGCTCGACGTTCGGGTAGTGGGCGTCGAGCCACTTGCGGCACTGCGCCAGCGACTGGGCATGGGAGTAGATGCGCGTGATGCGGTCGGTCCTGGTGGTTTCACCCACCAGCAGGTGATGGTGGATGCGCAGCTCGACTTCGCCGCAGATGACGATATCGTGCTCGAGGAAGCTGTCCAGGGTGTGGTTGACCGCGCCCTCGGTGGAGTTCTCCACCGGCACCACGCCGAAGTTCACCGCCCCGGCGACCACCTCGCGGAACACCTCGTCGATCGCCGCCATCGGCTTGCTCAGCACCGAATTGCCGAAATGCTTGAGGGCCGCCGCCTGCGAGAAGGTCCCTTCAGGGCCAAGGTAGGCCACGCGCAACGGCTGCTCCAGCGCCAGGCAGGAGGACATGATCTCGCGGAACAAACGAGCCACTTCCTCGTTGTCCAGCGGCCCCCTGTTCAGTTCCATGATGTGCTTGAGCACCCAGGCCTCGCGTTCCGGACGATAGAACACCGGCTGCTCGCCTTCCGACAGCGAGGCGGTCTTCACCCGTGCGACTTCCTGGGCGCAGCGGGCGCGCTCACTGATCAGCTCGAGCAGGCGCTCATCCAGGTTGTCGATGCGCAGGCGCAATGCCTTGAGCTGGTCAGCCTCGCTCATCAACCATGCTCCTTCTCGAACTCGGCCATGTAGGCCACCAACGCTTCGACCGCATCCAGGCCAACCGCGTTGTAGATCGAGGCGCGCATACCGCCGACCGAGCGATGGCCTTTCAGGTTGAGCAGGCCGCGCGCATCGGCGCCAACCAGGAACGGCTTGTCCAGGCGCTCGTCGGCCAGGCGGAACGGCACGTTCATCCAGGAACGGGCATTGACGTTGATCGGGTTGGTGTAGAACTCACTACGATCGATGAAGCCGTAGAGCAGCGCCTGCTTGGCATGGTTGCGCTGGCCGATGGCCTCGACGCCGCCCTGCTCCTTCAGCCACTCGAAGACCAGCCCGGAGAGGTACCAGGAGAAGGTCGCAGGTGTGTTGTACATGGAACCGTTATCGGCCGACACCTTGTAGTCGAGCATGGTCGGGCAGACGCTGCGGGCGCGCCCCAGCAGGTCTTCGCGAACGATCACCACCACCAGCCCGGAAGGACCGATGTTCTTCTGCGCGCCGGCATAGATCAGACCGAAGCGGGAGACGTCCAGCGGACGCGACAGAATGTCCGAAGACATGTCCACCACCAGCGGCACGTCGCCCGTCTCAGGAATCCAGTCGAACTGCAGGCCGCCGATGGTTTCGTTGCTGGCGTAATGCACATAGGCGGCATCCTTGCTCAGCGCCCACTCGTTCTGCCCGGGAATGGCGAAGTAGTCATAGGGCTTGGCGCTGGCAGCGACGTTGACGTTGCCATAGCGACGCGCTTCCTCGATGCTCTTGCGCGACCAGATACCGGTGTCGATATAGTCGGCAATGCCATCCTCAGGCAGCAGGTTCAACGGGATCTCAGCGAACTGCTGGCTGGCACCACCTTGCAGGAACAGCACCTTGTAGTTCGAAGGAATCGCCAGCAGGTCACGCAGGTCCTGCTCGGCCTTTTCAGCGATGGCGACGTAGTCGTCGCTACGGTGGCTCATTTCCATGACCGACAGGCCCTTGCCACGCCAGTCGAGGAGTTCCGCCTGTGCACGCTGCAGTACGGCTTCCGGAAGCGCGGCAGGGCCGGCGCAGAAATTAAAGGCTCGCTTGCTCACATCCACTCTCGCTCAAATGATCTCGTCCACCCCGCACGATGCGGAGCCATCGCGGTACAACCACAACGGCGGGCTCGAAGGCCCGCCGTTGTGTCGTCGTCACTCTTCCGGCTGCTGCTCAGCCTCGCCGTCCACGGCTTCATCGCCGGGCAGCGCCTCATCCAACTCGGCGTCTTCGTCCTCGGAAGGCTCCTGCACCCGCTCCAGTCCGACCAGGGTTTCCTCCTTGGCCAGCTTGATCAGCGTGACGCCCTGGGTATTACGCCCGGAGCTGGAGACTTCGTCGACGCGCGTACGCACCAGTGTGCCCTGATCGGAAATCAGCATGATTTCCTCACCTTCCTGCACCTGGATGGCAGAGACCAGCTTGCCGTTGCGCTCGCTGCAGACCATGGCGATGACGCCCTGGCCGCCACGTCCGCGACGCGGGAACTTGCTCAGTGCAGTGCGCTTGCCATAGCCACGCTCGGACGCCGTGAGGATCTGCGCTCCCGATTCGGGGATCAGCATGGAAATCAGGCGCTGACCTTGCGCCAGGCGAATACCGCGCACACCTCGGGCGTTACGGCCCATGGTGCGCACGGCGCTTTCAGCGAAGCGGATCACTTTGCCAGCCTCGGAGAACAGCATGACTTCCCGCGCACCATCGGTGATGGCAGCGGCGATCAGGCGGTCGCCTTCGTCCAGTTTCAGGGCGATCAGGCCGGAGCTGCGCGGTTTGCTGAACTGCGCCAGCGGCACTTTCTTCACCGTACCCTTGGCGGTGGCCATGAAGATGAAGGCGCCGGTCGGTTCGGCGACCAGCTCGGCAGTCTCGCCATCGGCCTCCTCGACCTCGGCCTCGACCACTTCGCCTTCGATCACGGAGCCTTCAAGATCGTCCAGATCGTCCTCATCGCCGGCATTCTGCTGCAGCGCTTCCAGGTCGATCTGCAGCATGGCGGTGATCAACTCACCCTCGTCCAGCGGCAGCAGGTTGACCATGGGACGGCCACGGGCCGCGCGCGAAGCCTCGGGAATCTCGAAGGTCTTCAGCCAGTAGACCTTGCCCTTGCTGGAGAACAGCAGCAGCGTGGCATGGCTGTTGGCGACCAGCAGGTGTTCGATGTAGTCCTCGTCCTTGACGCCCGTGGCCGACTTGCCCTTGCCGCCGCGACGCTGCGCCTGGTAGGCGGCCAGCGGCTGGCTCTTGGCATAGCCACCATGGGAAATGGTCACCACCCGCTCCTCTTCGGGGATCAGGTCGGCCATGGTCAGGTCGGTCTGGGACGCGGTGATTTCGGTGCGACGCTTGTCGCCGAACTCTGCCTTGACCTTCTCCAGCTCCTCGCGAATCACTTCCATCAGCCGCTCGGGGCTGGTCAGGATGCGGATCAGTTCGCCGATCTGGGCAAGGATTTCCTGGTACTCGCCCAGCAGCTTCTCATGTTCGAGACCCGTCAGGCGATGCAGGCGCAGGTCCAGGATCGCCTGGGCCTGTTCCGGCGACAGGTGATACTTGCCGTCTATCAGGCCGAACTGCTCGTCCAGCCCTTCGGGGCGGCAGGATTCGGCGCCAGCGCGCTCGACCATGGCCACCACCGCACTCGACTCCCACGACATGGAAATCAAGGCTTCCTTGGCCTCGGCCGGCGTCGGCGACGCCTTGATCAGCGCGATCACCGGGTCGATGTTGGACAATGCGACCGCCTGGCCTTCAAGGATGTGGCCGCGTTCGCGCGCCTTGCGCAGTTCGTAGACGGTACGCCGGGTCACCACCTCGCGACGGTGCAGGACGAAGGCTTCCAGCAGTTCCTTGAGGTTCAGCGTACGCGGCTGACCATCGATCAGCGCCACCACGTTGATCCCGAACACGCTCTGCAGTTGCGTCTGCGCGTAAAGGTTGTTGAGCACCACTTCCGGCACTTCGCCACGGCGCAACTCGATCACCACACGCATACCGTCCTTGTCGGACTCGTCGCGCAGCTCGGTGATGCCTTCGATCTTCTTCTCTTTCACCAGCTCGGCGATCTTTTCGATCAGCCGCGCCTTGTTCAACTGGTAAGGCAGCTCGGTGATGACGATCTGCTGGCGGCCACCGACCTTGTCGATGTCCTCGATATCGGCGCGGGCGCGGATGTAGATGCGGCCACGGCCAGTGCGGTAGGCCTCGATGATGCCGGCACGACCGTTGATGATGCCCGCCGTGGGGAAGTCGGGGCCGGGGATGAACTGCATCAGTTCGTCGATGCTGATATCGGCGTTGTCGATCAGCGCCAGGCAACCATCGATCACTTCGCCGAGGTTGTGCGGCGGGATGTTGGTCGCCATGCCCACGGCAATACCGCTGGAACCATTGACCAGCAGGTTGGGGATCTTGGTCGGCATGACCGCCGGGATCTGCTCGGTGCCGTCGTAGTTGGGCACCCAGTCGACGGTTTCCTTCTCGAGGTCGGCCAGCAGCTCATGGGCCAGCTTGGCCATGCGCACCTCGGTGTAACGCATGGCGGCCGCGTTGTCGCCATCCACCGAACCGAAGTTGCCCTGGCCGTCGACCAGCATGTAGCGCAGCGAGAACGGCTGGGCCATGCGCACGATGGTGTCATACACCGCCGAGTCGCCGTGGGGGTGGTATTTACCGATCACGTCACCGACCACACGGGCGGATTTCTTGTACGGCTTGTTCCAGTCGTTGCCCAGCTCGCTCATGGCATAGAGGACACGGCGGTGCACCGGCTTCAAGCCATCACGCGCGTCCGGCAAGGCTCGACCGACGATCACGCTCATTGCATAGTCGAGATAGGACTGCTTGAGCTCGTCTTCGATGTTGACGGGAAGAATTTCTTTGGCCAGTTCGCCCATGGAAGCCTGGTTCCTTATAGTCAGCAGGGTCCTGCGATAAGCGCGGGATAGTAACACAAGGCAAGCCGGCGCAGGAGCAGGCAACGCGCCCGCCGAACGCCTCCTGGCCGCCGTTCATTCGTGCGAGGAACATCAGTGCAGGTGGCGGCGACTCATGAGCGTCGCGATCTTCTCGCTGGTCGGCCGCTCGACGATGCCCCTTTCGGTGACGATGAGGTCGATCAGGTCCGCCGGGGTCGCATCGAACGCCGGGTTGAACACTTCGACGCCCAACGCCATGCGCTGTCCATCGTAGCCCAGCAGCTCATCGTCGCCGCGCTCTTCCAGATCCAGCAGCTCCGCCGTTTCCAGGGTCATGTCGATGCTGGAGCTGGGGGCCGCAACCATGAAGCGCACACCATGGTGCATCGCCAGTACCGCAAGCTGGTAGGTGCCGATCTGGCTGACGACATCGCCATTGGCGGCGATGCGGTCGGCCCCGACGATCACCCAGGTCACGCCACGCACCTTCATCAGGTGCGCTGCCGCCGCGTCAGCATTCAGCAGGACGGGAATGCCTTCGATCTCCAGCTCCCAGGCAGTCAGGCGCGAACCCTGCAAACGAGGGCGGGTTTCGTCGACGTAGACGCACTCCACCAGGTCTTCCTCACTGGCCGCCCGCACCACGCCAAGGGCCGTGCCGAAGCCGCCACTGGCCAGTGCGCCGGCATTGCCATGGGTCAGCAGATTCTGGGCATTGCCCTGGTACTTGCGGATGGCATCCAGCCCCAACTGCGCGATGACCAGATTGGCCTCGCGGTCGCTCTGGTGGATGGCGATGGCCTGCTGCTCCAGTGCATGCAAGGGGGATTCGCCCGCACGGCAACGGTCGAGTCGTTCACGCATCAGCCGTAGCGCCCAGCCCAGGTTGGCCGCCGTACTGCGAGAAGCGGCCAGGTGGTGAAAGTCTTCTTCGAGTGCGCCACGCCAATCACCACCGGCCTCGAGACGGGCACGCAGCGCAAGCACGATGGCGTAGGCGGCACTGATACCGATGGCCGACGCACCACGCACCACCAGGGAACGAATGGCCTGCACCACGCCGGAGGCCGTGTCGTAGCAATGCCATACGCTGTCCTGCGGCAACTGGCGCTGGTCCAGCAGATAAAGCCGTCCGTCCCGCCACTCGATGGACTTGACCTTTTCCGCCGCCAGCAGACGCTCGCGCATGGCACATTCCCCTATGCAAAAGGCGGCGATTATACCGATAGATACAGGCCAGGCGACCGCTCCGCCATCAATGCCGTGGACTGTTCTCTGGCAGCGCCATCAGTTGCAGCTCCTGAGCCCAGTCGAAATCCTCGCCAGCCTCTTCGGCCTCGAAACGGCGCTCGTCGATGGCCTGGAAGATCGCGATCTCCTCGTCCGGCATGAAGTGCAGGCAATCGCCACCAAAGAACCAAAGCAGATCGCGCGGGACCAGGTGGGCGATCTGTGGATAGCGCTGGAAGACCTGGCAGATCAGCTCCTGGCCGAGGTAGTTCTCCTGCCCCACGCTTGCCAGATCGCTCACCACCTCATCGAAGCGTTCAAGAAAAAGGGCATGGCTCTCGTCCTCCACCTGCTCGCTTTCCCCCACGGCGGCCAGGATGCTGCGCAGGTGCGTCATGAGCGCCACATTGTGATCAAGGTAGGAGGTCGTCATTGAGCATGCACCTGTGTCGGAATTTAGGGCGGGCGATTATAGGCGTGCAGCGCTCACGAAACGAGAGGATTGCCACAGAGACGAAAAGCGTTATTATTAAAAATGTTATCTCATAACATGAAGGCTCTCAGATGAAACCCGGCATCCACCCCGATTACCGCCCTGTTCTCTTCCACGATGTCGCCGCCGACGTCTACTTCCTCATCGGCTCCACGGCACAGAGCGACAAGACCCGTGAACACAGCGATGGCGTCACCTACCCCTATATCGCCCTGGATGTATCCAGCGCCTCGCACCCGGTCTACACCGGGCAGCAGCGCCAGACCAAGAGCGAAGGCCGCGTGGCTGGCTTCAACAAGCGCTTCGCCGGCTTCCCCGGAGGTGGCCAATGAAGGTCGTCTCCTCCCTCAAACAGGCCAAGCTGCGCCATCGCGACTGCCAGATCGTCAAGCGCCGCGGCCGTGTCTACGTCATCTGCAAGAGCGAACCGCGCTTCAAATGCGTGCAAGGCCGTCCGAAACCCAAACGCAAGAACAAAGGCTGACGAACCCACTCCGGGTACAACCGCCCGGAGCTTGCGGTCACACCTTGCGAAGAAATAGGATGCGACGAATTCACATCCGCATCCTGTTTCAGAGGTAGCCGCAGCAGTGTCCATCCACCCTCCCGGCTCCACTGACAAAGCGGACGTCCAGACGCTTTACCACGATCACCACGCCTGGCTGCTGAGTTGGCTCAGGCGCCGACTGCACAGCCATGACAGTGCACCCGACCTCGCCCACGACACCTTTCTCTACGCCCTGATCCGCCCGGAACAGACCGCGCATATACGGGAACCGCGCGCCTGGCTGCGCACCATCGCCCATGGTCTGATGATTGACCAGGTTCGCCGGCGCAAGCTGGAACAGGCCTACCTGGCCAGCCTCGCCCAGTGCCCGGAGGCCGAAGCGCCTTCCCCGGAAACCCGCTTGCTGATCCTGGAAACCCTGGCCCAGATCGACGCCCTGCTCGACGGTATGCCGAGCAAGGTTCGTAGCGCCTTCCTGCTGTCGCGCCTGGAGGGAATGGGCTACCGGGAGATTGCGCAACACCTCGATGTCAGCATCAGCTCGGTGGAAAAATACATGGCCAGCGCCATCCGCCACTGCTACCTCGTGCAACGCCGGGCAGGACAGTGAAAGCGACCACACCGGAGCTGCCTGAAGCCATCCTCGATCAGGCCATCGACTGGATGGTCCGCCTGCACTCCGGCGAACAACGCCCTTCGCAGCAAGCGGAATTCAGCCACTGGCTCGCCGCCAATCCGCTGCATGCGCTCGCTTGGCAGGCGTTGCAACACACCGAGCAGCGCTTCCAGAAACTAGCCCCGCTGCCACCTCAAGTCGCCCTGCAGACACTGGAGAGCCTGGGCCGGCAACGACTGGATCGACGCCAGGCGATCAAACTGCTGAGCCTGTTCGGGGCCGTCGGGACCAGCGGCTGGCTGGCCTGGGACCACCTCCCCGTCGCCGACTACCGTACCAGCACGGGCGAACGGCGCAGCTTCGAGCTGAGCGATGGCAGCCGGCTGCAACTCAATACCGGCAGCGCGGTGCTCGAACGTTTCGACGCGCGGCAACGCCTGCTCGAACTGCAACGCGGGGAAATTCACCTCGACACCCACGGCGATCCCCGTCCCTTCTGGGTGCATACCCGGCACACGCGACTGCAGGCGCTGGGTGCGCACTTCTCGGTGCGCCAGGACGAACGCCACACCGACCTGCAGGTCGACCAAGGGGCCGTCGGTATTCACCGTGCAGCAGCCGAGACATTGATCGCCACGCAAGGCCAGAATTACCGCATCACCCCGACGCAGAGCATTCGCGTCGCACAACCGGCACGGGATGGCAGCGCCTGGACACGCGGCCAACTGGTCGCCCGCCAACTCCCGCTGGCCGAGCTGGCACGAGAGCTGGAGCGTCATCGCCATGGCTGGCTGATCTGCGCAGACACCATCGCCGACCTGCGCGTTTCCGGCGTGTTCCAACTCGGGGATATCGACAAGGCGCTGGACGCCCTGGCGGACTCGCTGCCGGTGCGCATCGAGCGCACCACCCGGCTATGGACACGCATCGTTCCGGCATGAGGCCGGCAGTACACACGAATAAACGCTTCGAACCTGCTCACAATCTGCTACGCGTCGGCCCTGCTGCGTTAAAAACAGGCTCGGAATGCTCATTTACAACTCGTAAACTCCGCTTCCTCGCCTGTTTTTGCCTTGCAGTGCTCTAGCTCGCGAGATCGTGAACAGGTTCTAAGAATTATCAAAATCTCTTGAGGGTTTTTCCGGGCTCTTCGACATACAGCAATAACGATCAGCCAATAACGAAGGAGCCACCCTCATGATCCGTAGCACGCTCTGCTACAGCCCCCTTGCCCTGGCCTTGCAGGCCGTCCTGCTTGGTGGAATCGTCGGCAGCCCATCCCTGACGGTACAGGCCGCAGAAACCAGCCAGGTACGCCACTACCAGTTACCCGCCGCACCGCTGGAGCAAGCGCTCAACACGTTAGCCCAGCAGGCCGGCATTACCCTGCCCTACGATCCATCACTGGTAAGGGGAAAGAGGGCGCAAGCACTGGATGGAGAGTGCGACGTCGGCAGTGCCCTCGCACACTTGCTGGCGGGCAGTGGCCTGCTGGCCAGGCAAGGCAGCGGCGGCAACTGGCTGCTGGAAGCGCGGTCGCCACTGGCACTGGATGCGCTGGAACTGAGTGCCGTGAGTATCTCCGGCAAGGCCCCTGGTTCGATCACGGAAGGCACCGGCTCCTACACCACGCATTCGTCGAGCAGTTCGACGCGGCTCAACCTGTCGCTACAGGAAACACCGCAATCGATCACCGTCCTCACACGGCAAAGACTGGACGACCAGCGCCTGGACAGCCTGACGGACGTACTGGAAGCCACTGCGGGGATTACGGTGATCAGGGAATCGCTCGGCGCGGATGCCAACTCATTCTGGTCGCGCGGGTTCTCCATCGCCAACTTCTCGATCGATGGCGTGCCGACCTCATCCTCCCTGGCCAATTACCGGCACAACACGGCCATCTACGACCGGGTGGAAATCGTCAGGGGCAGCACCGGCCTGGTCAGTGGCATGGGAACCGCGTCGGCGACCATCAATATGATCCGCAAGCGCCCGACCTATGAACCGCAGGTGATCCTGAACGCCCAGGCAGGCTCATGGGACCGTTATGGCGGTGGCCTGGACCTGTCCGGCCCGCTGAATCAGAGCGGTAACCTCCGTGGCCGCCTGGTCGCCGACTATAAGAGCCAGCGGGCCTGGGTCGACCACTACGAGCAGGAAGACATCACCCTCTACGGCATCACGGAACTGGACCTGAGCGATCGCACGCTACTGACCCTGGGCTTCAGCCACCAGACAAGCAATGCCGATGCTCCGCTACGCAGCGGCTTTCCACTCTTCTACAGCAATGGCCAGCGTACCGACTTCAAACGCTCGGCCAACAGCGCCCCGAACTGGTCCTACTACGACAACGCCACGAACAACCTCTTCATCTCACTGGAGCACCAGTTCGACAGTGGCTGGAGCGCCAAGGCGGAATACAGCCACACCCGCTATGTCTATGACGCCGTGGTGACCTACCTCAGTGGCTCGCCCGACCAGGCCAGTGGCGCGGGAACCAGTCTTCAGTCAACGCGATTCCAGGCAGACCCTACCCGGCAAGACGCGCTGGACGTCTATCTGACAGGCCCGTTCAAGCTACTCGGGCGGGAACATGAGCTGATCGGCGGCGTTACGCTTTCCCAGCTCGACACCCTGAACAGCACCGACCATGGCTGGTTCTCGGTATCTAGCCCCATCGCGAACATCCACGATTGGAGCGGCAATGCACCAAAACCGCAATTCTCCACCTATGGGGAAAGCGATAGCCGGGTCTATCAATATGCCGCCTACCTCACCACACGCCTGCATCTGACCGATACCACCCAGTTGATCCTGGGCAACCGCGTGCTCGACTGGCGGGACAACTACGACTACACCGCGAACAACGGCGCCAAGAGCAAGAACAGTCGCCGGGAAAGCGGCGTCTACATTCCCTATGTCGGCCTGGTTCAGGCACTGGATGACACCTGGTCGCTCTACAACAGCTATACGAAGATATTCAACCCCCAGGGCGACTGGGTTCGTGATGCCAGTGGCAACCGGCTGGCCCCGGAAGAAGGCACCAGCTACGAAGCCGGCATAAAGGCCAGTTTCGACGAAGGCCGCCTTACCTCAAGCCTGTCGCTGTTCAGGACCGAACAGGACAACCTCGCTATCTATGACCCATCGTTCTCCGCCTACCGAACCGAGCAAGGCACCACCACCCAGGGCTTCGAACTCGAAATCAACGGTGAACTGACGCCTGGCTGGCAGTTGAGCGCAGGCTACACCCACAGTGTCAGCACCGATAAGAACGACGAGAGGATCGTCACGCAGATTCCCCGGCACAGCCTGAAAACCTTCACCAGCTACCGCCTGCCCGGCGCGCTGGACAAGCTGACGGTCGGCGGCGGCATCAACTGGCAGAGCAAGGCAGCCTATTACCCGGACACCTACATGCAAGGCAGCTACTCCCTCGTCAACCTGATGGCCCGCTACGACATCAGCGAAAACCTTTCCGCCTCGCTCAACCTGAACAACCTGTTCGACAAGGCGTACTACTCCAGCGCCAGCGAATACGGCGTCCATGGCGCACCTCGCCACTTCCTGACATCCCTGAAATACACCTACTGAAACAGAAGGGGCCGGCAAAGCCGGCCCCCTCGGGATTCATCGTGCCTACCACCCCAACTACGCCTCCTGCGGAACCTCCAGCAGCAGGCGTTCCCTGATCACATCCACCAGCTTCTCCGGCTGGAACTTGGACAGGAAGTTGTCGCAACCGACCTTCTGCACCATGGCCTTGTTGAAGTTGCCGGACAGCGATGTGTGCAGCACCACATAGAGATCGCTCATGCGTGGATCGTGGCGAATCTCGGTGGTCAGCCGGTAGCCGTCCATTTCCGGCATTTCGGCGTCGGTGAAGACCATCAGCAGCTTGTCGCTCAGCACCAGCCCTTCATCGGCCCATCGCTGCAACTGGCGCAGGCCCTTGAGCCCATCACTGGCGGTGTGGATGGTGATGCCCAATTGCGACAGCGTATCGCGCAGTTGCGCCAGGGCCACGATGGAGTCGTCGACACACAGCACTTCGCGGCCACGTGCGCGCTCCAGGATCGGATCGCTCAGGCGCTCACTGGAAATGCGCGTGTCGTACGGCACGATCTCGGCCAGCACTTTCTCCACGTCGATGACTTCAACCAGCTCATCATCCACTTTGGTGATCGCCGTCAGGTAGTGCTGGCGTCCCGCCGTGCTGGGCGGTGGCAGTACCGACTCCCAGTTGAGGTTGAGGATGCGGTCCACCCCACCGACCAGGAAGGCCTGCACGGACCGGTTGTACTCGGTGACGATGATGGTGCTGTTCGCATCCGGCACCAGCGGGCGCAGACCGATGGCTCGGGACAGATCGATGACAGGCAGGGTCTGGCCACGCAAGTTGATCACACCACACACCGAGTTGTGGCGGTGCGGCATCAGTGTCATGCGTGGCAGTTGCACGACCTCCTGCACCTTGAACACGTTGATCGCGAATTTCTGCCGCCCGGCAAGGCGGAACATGAGGATTTCCAGGCGATTCTGCCCCACCAACTGGGTGCGTTGATCGACTGAGTCGAGGATGCCGGCCATGACGTGCTCCTGAATGCTTCAAGACCCAGGGTATCGGCAGTGAACGCCCGGCCTTGAAAATGATTGCCGGGCAATCCCGCCGGCAAGGCATCATATCGCCATCAATGCGGGTTTGTCAGGCCACCGGCATGCGCAGCGGACACGACGGGGGCAGATGCATGCGCAAGGCACCTGGCCGCACACCGAAGCGCAGTGTCTTCGCCGTCAGTGGCTCGCCATCCAGATTGAGGTCGAGGGTGTCATCCAGTTCGATCTCCAGCCAGGGCAGCCGAGCGCCAACGGAAATGCTCTCCACCCCCAGGAAACTACCACTGAGCAATGCCCCGAGAGTTGCCACCGTATCCTCGGGCGCGGGAACGATGCAGAGATCCAGCAAGCCATCGTCGATCAAGGCCTCCGGGCAAAGCGCCTGGCCTCCACCGGCCTGGCGACCGTTGCCTACGCCCATGGCCAGGAAGTCGCCTTCCCAGTGGAAATCCGGTCCACGAAAGCGGCCATGGGCCGCATTCAATTCGCTGAAGCGCGACAAGCCGCTGAGCAGGTAGGCACCGCCCCCCAACACCTTCTTCAGGTCTTCCGGCGTATTGGCCGTGACATTCGAACCGAACCCGCCAGTGGCCATGTTGAGGAAGAAGTCGCCCTCGCCAAACTCCCCGACATCGACCGGCACCGCCGCACGATCAAGCAAGGCCAGGGCCTGGGCGGGTTGCAGCGGGACACCGGCGGCACGGGCAAAATCATTGGCCGTGCCCAGGGGCAATACCGCCAGGGAAACGGCATGGCCACCTTCGAGAATGGCACCGGCGACCTCGCGCACCGTACCGTCGCCACCGCCGGCGATAATCCGGCCATAGCCTTGCGCCACGGCTTCATGAACCAGGCGCCGCGCATCACCGCCTTCCCAGGTGACACGCACCGCCAGCGACTGCGGCCCGCCGTGGGTTTCGCGCCAGCGGGCCACGGCATGCCGCACGTCTTCGTTCAGCGCCTGTTTGCCGTGCAGAATCAGCAAGGCCGGTGCCTGCGCCATGGGGCTTCTCCAGATGATAGGTACAGCTCATCGGACAGCAGTGCCTGGCCAGCGTTTCCACTGCCAGGCTGCGTTGCCGATGCCTGATATCACTCGACCGATGGCGCCTCGGCGAGGCTGTCGCTGTGCCAGCCGCCGCCCAGGGCCGCGACCAGTTGCACGCTCGCCTGCAGACGGCTGCCCAGCAACGTCAATTGCGTGCGCTCGTTATCCAGCGCGGTGGCCTGTGCGGTGACCACATTCAGGTAATCCACCGTACCTGCACGATACTGGTTCTCGGCCAGGCGCAATGCCTCGCGGGCCGCCTCAAGCGCCTCACCCTGCACAGCGGACTCCTGTTCGAGTACGCGCAACTGCACCAGGTAGTCCTCCACCTCGCGCAGGCTGTCGAGCACCGTCTGGCGATAGCTGGCCACGGTGCGGTCATAGCTGGCTTCGGCTTTTTCGATACCGGAACGGATCTGACCGCCATCGAACAGGGTCATGGCGAACTCCGGCCCTATCGACCAGAAACGGTTGGGTGTCTCGATCCACTGGTCCAGCACACTGCTGCGATAACCACCGGAAGCGCTCAGGTTGAGGCTGGGGAACCAGGCGGTCTTGGCCACACCGATCAGCGCATTGGCCGACATGACCTGACGCTCGGCAGCCGCCACATCCGGGCGGCGCTCCAGCAACTGCGACGGTACCATCCTCGGCACCTGCGGCAGGCTCGGCAGCTGTTCCCGCGCCGCCAGTTCGAACTGTGCCGGAGGCACGCCGATCAGCACGGCGATGGCATGCTCCCGCTGGGCCCGCTGGTATTCCAGATCGATGAGTTGGGCTTCGGTGCTTTTCAGTTGGGTCCGTGCCTGGGCCACATCGGCCCGCGTGACAATGCCGGCCTTGCGCTGGTTCTCGGTGATACGCAGGGAGCGCGCATAAGCATCGAGGGTATTCTGCAGCAGTTGCCGTTGCGCATCGATGATGCGCAGTTGCAGGTAGCTCTGCGTCAACTCGGACTGCTGGCTCAGGCGCACAGCGGCCAACTCGGCGGCACTGGCGTCCAGGCTGGCCCGGTCGGACTCCAGTTGCCGGCGCAACCGTCCCCACAGGTCGAGCTCCCAGCTCACCCCGAGGGACAGGTCGTAGCTCTTGGAGATGCCGCCACCGGAACTGGTCACGGCGGTGCCATCGATCACCCGCGTACTGGTCCCGCCGCCCTGCCCGGAGCGGGTCTTGCCGGCACTCGCCGAAACCGTCGGAAAGAACGAGGCACTGGAACCGCGCACCACCGCCTGGGCTTCGCGGTACTGGGCCACCGCCTGCGCCAGGGTCTGGTTGGACTGCTGCAGGCGCGTGTGCAGATCACTCAGCAGCGGGTCATCGTACAGGCTCCACCAGTCGCCCTGGGCAATCTCCGCAGGCTCGGCCTGCTTCCAGCCTTCGACCTGGCGAAATTCGCCGGCCGCCGGCACTTCCGGACGCTGGTAGTCGGGCCCCAGGGCACAGCCGCCCAGGATCGTCAGGGAAACCGCCAGGCCAAGCGAGCACAAGCGTGCAGACGCAGTAAATGAACTCATAGTGGATTTTCCAGAGCGGCATCGGTGCGTACACCACGCCAACGGTTGAAACGGTGGCGCAGGTGGTCGAGGTACAGGTAGACCACCGGCGTCGTATAGAGCGTCAGCATCTGGCTGAACAACAGCCCGCCGATGATCGCCAGCCCGAGCGGCTTGCGCATCTCGGCGCCTTCGGTACCGCCGATCAACAGCGGCAGCGCACCGAGGATCGCTGCCATCGTGGTCATCAGGATCGGCCGCAGGCGCAACAGGCAGGAGCGCCGGATCGATTCCCTGGGCGACATGCCCTCCTCGCGCTCGAACTGCAACGCAAGGTCGATCATCAGGATGGCGTTCTTCATCACGATCCCGATCAGCAGGAACAACCCAAGCAGGGAAATCAGGCTGAACTGGTCACCGACCAGAATGACCGTGAGCAAGGCGCCCACCCCGGCGGACGGCAGGGTCGACAGGATGGTCAGCGGGTGGATGTAGCTTTCGTAGAGGATGCCCAGCACGATGTAGACCGCCAGGATCGCGCCGAGGATCATCAGCGGCTGGTTGTCCAGGGTCGACTGGAAGGCGCCGCCACTGCCGCCCAGGCGTCCCTGGACGTCGCTGGGCAGACCAATGCCGGCCACCGCCCGGGCGATCGCGATATTGGCCTGGTCCAGACTGATGCCCGGTGCCAGCTGGAAGTAGATATTCTCCACCGCGAACTGATTCTGGTGCCTGACCCGGTCATTGGCGACGCTCATCTCGTAGCTGGCGAAGGCCGAGAGAGGAATTTTGCGTCCGTCCTCGGTGACCACCTGGATGCGTTGCAACACCACCGGGTCATAGGCATAGCGCGGGTCGACCTCCATCACCACCTGGTACTGGTTCAGCTCCGAGTAGATGGTGGAAATCTGCCGCTGGCTGAACGCGTTGTTCAACAGGGAGGTGATATCGCTCATCTCGACGCCCAGGCGCCGCGCGGCGTCCCGGTCGATCTTCAGGCTGACTTGTGCGGTGCCATCGCCTTCGTTGCCATCGATATCCACCAGTTCCGGCAGTTTCTTCAATTCGGCCAGCACCTTGGGCTGCCAGGTGCGGAGCTTGCCCAGGTCATCCGCCAGCAATTGGTATTCATACTGCGAGCTGCGATCCCGGCCTGGCCCGCTGAAGCTAAGGTCCTGGTTCTGCATCAGGAACATCCGGGCACCCGGCACCTTGGGAACGCTGTCACGCAGGCGGTCGATGACTTGCTGCGAGGAAATCTTGCGTTCCTTGATCGGCTTCAGGCGTATCAGCAGAAACGCGTTGTTGATCCCGCCGTCGCCGCCAATGAAACCCGCCACACCCTCCACCGCGGGGTCTTTCAGCAGCGCCTGGCGATAGATTTCCATCTTCGGCTGCATGACCTGGAACGACAGCCCGTCGTCGCCGCGGATGAATCCGTTCAATTGGCCATTGTCCTGCTGCGGCATCAGTGTCTTGGGCACTTCGATGAACAGGAACACGTTCAGGCCAATGGTCGCCAGCAACGCCAGCAAGGTGACCCGAGGGTGCTGGAGGATAAAACCGAGGCTGCGGTCATAGCCGCTGACCAACCGCTGGTGCAGGGCATGGCTCCAGCGCTGCAGACGCGATTCCTCATGCCCTGCGCCATGGGCGCGCAGCCAGCGGGCGCAGAGCATCGGCGTCAGGGTCAGGGAAACCAGCAGGGAGACCAGCACGGCGGTCGCCAGGGTGATGGAGAACTCCCGGAACAACTGGCCGAACACCCCGCCCATGAACAGGATCGACAGGAACACCACCACCAGCGAGACGTTCATCGACAGCAAGGTGAAGCCCACCTCCTTGCTGCCCAGGTAAGCGGCACGCAACGGCGGCTCGCCGTTATCGACGTGGCGTGCGATGTTCTCCAGCACCACGATGGCATCGTCCACCACCAATCCGGTGGCCAGGATCAGCGCCATCAGGGAAAAGATATTGAGCGAAAAGCCCCACAGGTACATCACGGCGAAGGTGCCGATCAGCGAAATGGGCACGGCCAACGCCGGGATCAGTGCCCGGCGCACGCTGCCGAGGAACAGGAATACCAGCAGGATGACCAACCCCACCGCGATGGCCAGGGTCAGCTTGGCTTCGTTGAAGGTGGCGTTGATCACCCGCGTCCGGTCTGCCGCGATCTGCAGGTCGACACTGGCGGGCAGCAGTTCGCGCAAGCCAGGCAAGCGCGCTTTGATCGCATCCAGGGTTTCCAGGATATTGGCCCCGGACTGCCGGTAGACCACCAGCAGGACCGCCGAGCGATCATTGTAGAAACCACTGTTGTAGCGGTTCTCGACCGCATCGGTGACCCTGGCCACATCCCCCAGGCGTATGGCGGCACCATTCTCGTAACGGATCACGATGGGTTCGTAATCGACGGCCTTGTGCAGCTGATCGTTGGCCTGCACCTGCCATTGGCGATGCCCATCCTCGACGAAGCCTTTCGGCCGCCGCTGGTTGTTGTTGGCGATGCTCTGGCGCACCTCGTCCATCGAAAGGCCGTGGTGCTCCAGCAGGTTCGCCTGCAATTCGATGCGCACCGCCGGCAGCGAACTGCCACCGATACTGATCGCCCCGACGCCCTGAACCTGCGCCAGGCTCTGGCCGACGATGGTGTCCGCCAGGTCGTACAACTCGCCCTTGCTGAGGATATCGGAGCTGAGCGCAATGGCCGTCACCGGCTCACCGGCGGTACTGGCCTTGCTGTAGCTCGGCATGCTGCGCATGCCGCTGGGCAACAGGTTGCGCGAGGCATTGATCGCCGCCTGCACCTCGCGCGCAGCGGCATTGATATCGCGGCCGAACTCGAACTCGATCATCACGCTGGCCGAGCCCTGGTTGCTGCTGCTGTTCATCTGGCGTATCCCGGCGATACTGCCGAGGGAGCGCTCCAGTGGCGTCGCCACCGTCGCCGCCATCACCTCGGGGCTGGCTCCGGGCAGGCTCGCCGAGACTTCGATCACCGGAAAGTCCACCTGCGGCAACGGCGAAACCGGCAGCAGCCGATAGCAGACGGCGCCCAGCAGCATGATCGCCAGGCCCAGCATCATGGTCGCGACAGGACGAGCGATAAAGGGAGCCGATGGGTTCATGAACGACGCTCCAGCAGCATGATCATGACGCCTCCCCGGACACCTGCGCTGCATCGCGACGCCGACGCAGGCCCGCGCCCAGGCGATCGAAGAACAGGTAGATCACCGGTGTCGTGAACAGCGTCAGCAACTGGCTCAGCAAAAGTCCACCGACCATTACCAGGCCCAGCGGCTGGCGCAGTTCGGCGCCCGAGCCCGAGGCCAGCATCAGCGGTACCGCACCGAACAGCGCGGCCAGCGTGGTCATCAGGATCGGCCGGAAACGCAGCAGCGCCGCCTGATAGATGGCCTGTTCCGGTGACATGCCCTGCTGCCGCTCCGCCTCCAGAGCGAAGTCAATCATCATGATCGCGTTCTTCTTGACGATGCCGATCAGCAGGATGATGCCGATGATTGCGATCAGCCCCAGGTCGTTGCCCGTCAGCAGCAGCGCCAGCAACGCGCCCACTGCCGCCGACGGCAGCGTGGAGAGGATGGTGATCGGGTGGATATAGCTCTCGTAGAGCACGCCCAGCACGATGTACATCGTCACCACGGCCGCCAGGATCAGCAGCAAGGTGCTCGACAACGAGGCACGGAAGGCTTCCGCCGCCCCCTGGAAGCGCGTCTGGATCGATCCGGGCAGGCCTATTTCCTGCTCCACCTGCTCGATTGCCGCCACGCCCTCGCCCAGGGAAACGCCCGGCGCCAGGTTGAACGACACGGTCACGGCCGGGAACTGACCGATATGGTTGATCAACAATGGCGCCGCACGCTGCTCGACACGCACCAGCCCGGACAGGCGTACCGGCGTTCCACCCGCACTCTGCACGAAGACCTGCTCCAGCGCCCGAGGGCCGAGCGTACCGCCCTCGGCATTCTCCAGCACCACGCGATACTGGCTGGCCTGGGTGAAGATGGTGGAAATCTGCCGCTGGCCAAAGGCATCGTAGAGCGCATCGGTGATCGCCGACATCTCGATACCAAGGCGTGCCGCCGCATCACGGTCGATGTCCATGAACACCTGCAAACCTTCGTTCTGCAGGTCGCTGGCGACATCGCGCAGTTGCGGGTGTGCCTGCAGCGCTTCGAGCAGGCGTGGCGTCCATGTCTCCAGCAGTGCATTGTCCGGCGACTGCAAGCTGAACTGGAATTGTGTGCGGCTGACCCGATCCTCGATGGACAGGTCCTGCACCGGCTGCATGTAGAGCGCGATACCGGGCAGCTTCGCCAGTTCCGGGCGCAGGCGCTCGATCACTTGCTGCGCGGTCACGTCACGCTCGGCGAAGGGTTTCAGGTTGATGAGGACACGGCCACTGTTGAGGGTGACGTTGTCGCCATCCACGCCGATGTAGGACGACAGGCTCTGCACCGCCGGATCGGCCAGGACCACCCGCGCCAGTGATTGTTGGCGCTCGCTCATGGCACTGAAGGAAATCGACTGCGGCGCTTCGCTGATGCCCTGGATGACGCCCGTATCCTGCACGGGGAAGAACCCCTTGGGGACGGCCAGGTAGAGCAGCACGGTCAGCCCCATGGTCGCGACGGCCACCAGCAGTGTCAGCGTCTGGTGACGCAGGACCCAGCGCAGCCAGCCGGCATAACCCGCGATCAACCGCTCGACCCAGTCCGGCTTGTCGCTCTGGTGTGCCGGGCTTTGCCGCAGCAGGCGCGAACACATCATCGGCGTCAGCGTCAGCGAAACCACCAGCGAAATAAGGATGGCCACCGCAAGAGTGACCGCGAACTCACGGAACAGGCGCCCGACCACATCCTGCATGAACAGCAACGGGATCAACACCGCGATCAGTGAGAAGGTCAGGGAAATCAAGGTGAAACCGATCTGCCGGGCGCCCTTGAGCGCGGCCTGCAACGGCGTCTCGCCCTGCTCCAGGTGGCGGGCGATGTTCTCCAGCATGACGATGGCATCGTCCACCACGAAGCCTGTGGCGATGGTCAGGGCCATCAGGGTCAGGTTGTTCAACGAGAAGCCGGCCAGGTACATCACCGCGAAGGTACCGATCAGCGACAGCGGCACGGCAATGGTCGGGATGATGGTCGCAGACAGTTTCTTCAGGAACAGGAAGGTCACCAGTACCACCAGCACCGTCGCCATCAGCAACTCATGCTGCACATCGGTGATCGCCGCACGAATGGTCTGGGTGCGGTCGGTCAATACCACCACATCCACCCCGCTCGGCATGCTGGCGGTAATCTCCGGCAACAGCGCCTGGATACGGTCGACCACATCGATGACGTTGGCGCCGGGCTGGCGCTGGATATTCAGCAGCACGGCCTGGCTCTGGTTGGCCCAGGCCGCCAGCCGCTCGTTCTCGGCACCGTCGACGATGCTGGCGACATCGCGCAGGCGCATGGTCGCGCCATCCTGATAGTTGAGGATAAGGTCGGCGTATTCCTCCGGCGTCTTCAACTGATCGTTGGCGTCGAGCATCGACATCTTGATCGGGCCGTCGAAGTTACCCTTCGGCTGGTTGACGTTGGAGCGTGTGACCAGCGAGCGCACGTCCGCCAGGGTCAGGCCGTAGGATGCCAGCGCCTCTGGATTGACCCGGATACGTACCGCGGGTCTCTGCCCACCGGCAATACCGACCAGGCCGACACCGCTGATCTGCGCCAGTTTCTGCGCCATGCGGGTGTCGACCATGTCGTGCAGCTTCGGCAGCGGCAGGCTCGGCGAGGTCACCGCGAGGGTGATCACCGGCGTGTCGGCGGGGTTGACCTTGTTGTAGACCGGTGGTGCCGGCAAGTCATCGGGCAACAGGTTGTTGGCCACGTTGATCGCCGCCTGCACTTCCTGCTCGGCCACATCCAGGGAGACCTCCAGGGAAAAGCGCAGGGTGATGATCGAGGCGCCACCGGAGCTGGTCGAGGACATCTGGGTCATGCCCGGCATCTGCCCGAACTGGCGCTCCAGCGGTGCCGTCACCGCGCTGGTCATCACCTCCGGACTGGCACCCGGGTACAGCGTCATCACCCGGATGGTCGGGTAATCCACCTGCGGCAATGCCGCGACAGGCAAGAGACGGTAGGCGATCAGACCGGCAATCAGGATGGCGATCATGCTCAGCGTCGTTGCCACCGGTCGCAGAATGAACAGGCGGGAGATGTTCATCGTGCGGCGTTCTCCGCGCCGTCAACGGCAGATTGCTCGGCGGCGGCAGACTCGACGACTTCCACGTCCGAACCGTCACGCAGGCGATCCGTCCCTTCCAGCACCACACGCTCGCCCGCGTTCAGGCCCTTGCGAATCACCGTGAACTCGCCGTTTTCCGGACCGAGCTCCAGCGTGCGGATCTCGATGGTGTTGTCCTCCTTGACCACGTAGGCAAAGATGCCACGCCCACCGAATTGCACGGCGGAAGACGGGATCATCAGCGCATTTTCCAGCGTCTCGACCCGCAGCCGGACATTGACGAACTGGTTGGGGATCAGCACTTCGTCTTCATTGTCGAAGCGTGCCTTGAGCTTGAGCGTGCCGGTCGTTGCGTCGATCTGGTTGTCGACGCTGGCCAGCACGCCCTCCCCCAGCAATTGGCGTTCGCCTCGATCCCAGGCCTGGACCTGCAAGGTTTCGCCACGGCGATGGCGCGACAGCACGGCCGGCAAATCCCCTTCCGGCAACGTGAAGCTGATGGAAACCGGCTGGGTTTCGGTGATGACCACCAACGCTGTCGAGTCGTTGGCGGCCACCAGATTGCCCTTGTCCAACTGACGCAAGCCGACACGACCATCGATCGGCGCGCGGATATGGGTGTAGGCCAAGTTGAGCCTGGCTTCATCGACCGCCGCCTGATTGCTGGCGAGCGTGCCCTTGTACTGGCTGTAGAGCGCCTCCTGGGTGTCCAGGGTCTGGCGGGAAATACTGTCCTCGGCATGCAAGTGGCGGTAGCGACGCAAATCCGTTTCAGCATTTTTCAGCAGGGCCTGATTCTGCTGCAACGTACCTTCGGCCTGCTGCAAGGCGACCTTATAGGGGCGCGGGTCTATCACCGCCAGCAAGTCTCCGGCCTTGACCCGTTGCCCCTCCTCGAAATGGATTTCCACCAGTTCGCCTGCGACCCGGCTGCGCACATTCACCACGTTCAGCGGCGTGACGCTTCCCAGCGCCTTGTTCTGGATGTCGAAGGACGCCTGCCGCACCGGCTCGACACGCACGGGGATGCCCTGGCCGAACGAGGCGAACGAAGAGCCCCGGCTGGCCGGAGCACTCGACTCCGAGGGCCAGAGCCACCAGACGATCAGGAGAACAGCGATCAGAAGAAGAGAGAGGACCAGCCAGATACGGCCGGCGCGTTGAGGAGAACGATGAGCCTCGGACATGGAATGTATGTTCGCAGGAGGAGGAAGACGGGAACCATAATCACTCTCGATAAAAACGGAAAGAGCATTTACGGCATTTTTACGAATGGTCCACAGACTTTTGGGAATCCGTTCGATCATTTCACAAACAGTTTAACCTACTGTTTCCAATACCATTATCCATTGAATTGTGACAGGAACGCACGGCAGCTTGGCTTGCCGAGTGTTATCGACAGCTCCTAGAATGTGCGGGTTTGTAGCAATCCCCCAATGGGTTCCCTAACCCCATCCAACAAAAAGGTCCCACATGCCGTTATATGACGAGTCTCGCCAGCGCCTGTTGCTGGCAGCACTGATCACGTTTCATATCCTGATCATCATCGCCAGCAACTACCTGGTGCAATTGCCGGTCGACCTGTTCGGTTTCCACACCACCTGGGGTGCGTTCAGTTTCCCCTTTATCTTCCTCGCCACTGACCTGACGGTGCGCCTGATGGGCAAGTCGCCTGCGCGCCGGGTGATCGCCAGGGTCATGCTGCCCGCGCTGGTGGCGTCCTATGCGGTCTCGGTGCTGTTTCACGAAGGTGTGTTCAACGGCCTGGCGGCGCTGGGCGAGTTCAATGCGTTCGTCTTTCGCATCGCCCTGGCCAGCTTTACCGCCTATGTCCTTGGTCAATTGATGGACGTGCAGGTATTCGACCGCCTGCGCCGCAATCATCGCCAGTGGTGGATCGCACCGGCCGCCGCCAGCGTGGTCGGCCAGGCGCTGGACACCGCAGCCTTTTTCTCCATCGCGTTCTGGAACAGCAGCAACGCCTTCATGGCCGAACACTGGGTGGAGATCGCCCTGGTGGACTACGTCATCAAGCTGGCAGTCAGCCTGATGCTGTTCGTACCGTTATACGGCATGTTGCTCAACACCATCGTGCGCCACTTGCCGACGCTCCAGGGACGGGGCGAAGTCGTCCGATAATAGAGGCGCAACCTGGGCTCAACGCACCTCGCGCAAGCGCGCCAGGTGCAGGGCCACGCCCAGGGACAGCAGCAACAGCATGGCAATGAACAGGCCAACGCCGTTCCAGCCCGCGGCCTGCCAGAACAGCCCGCCCAAGGTGCCGGCCACGCTCGATCCCAAGTAGTAGCAGAACAGGTAAAGCGACGACGCCTGCCCCTTGGCTTGCAGCGCACGCCGTCCGATCCAGCTGCTGGCAACCGAATGAGCGCCGAAGAAGCCGAAGGTGAACAGCAGGATGCCACCCAGGATCGACGGCAGGTAATCGCCCAGGGTCAGCAATAGGCCAGCCAGCATCAACGCAATCATGGCCCACAACACCCGCTGCCGCCCATGCCGGTCGGCCAGCGCCCCGGCCTTGGTCGAACTGTAGATGCCGGAGAGGTAGACCACCGACAGCAGGCCGACGCTGGTCTGGCTCAAGCCCAGCGGCTCGGCGATCAGGCGATAGCCCATATAGTTGAACAGCGTCACGAAACTGCCCATCAGCAGGAAACCCTGGGCGAACAGCCAGGGCAGCCCCGGATCGCGCAGGTGCAGCACGAAGCCCTGCAACAGCGAACGCGGACGCAGCGAGCGCGACGCGAAATGGCGCGAGTCGGGCAACAGCCGCCAGAACGCCACGGCCAGCAGCAATGCCAGCCCGCCCAGCAGCCCCACCGCCATATGCCAGGACACGTAGTCCACCAGCACCCCACCCAGCAGGCGCCCGGCCATGCCACCAATGGCGGTACCGGCGATATAGACGCCCATCGCCAGGCCCAGGTGCAGGGGGTCGATCTCCTCGCTCAGGTAACTCATGGCCACCGCTGCCACGCCGCTCAGCGACAGGCCGACCAACGCCCGCATCACCAGCACCGCATGCCAGCTCGGCACCAGCGCCGCACCCAGGGTGAACACGGAGGCCGCCAGCAACGCCACCACCATCACCGGCTTGCGCCCCCAGGCATCGGACAACGGCCCGGTCACCAGCAACCCCAGGGCCAACGAAATGGTCGAGACGGACAGCACCAGGCTGCTCTGCGCCGCCGTCAGACTGAAACGCTCGGCCAGCATCGGCATCATCGGCTGCACACAGTACAGCAGGGCGAAGGTGGAAAAGCCGCCCGCACACATCGCCAGCAGCACCCGCACGAACTGCGGTGTTCCCTTGAGCACATGGCTGGAAGGGTTATGGTTCTCGTTATTCTGATTCATCACGGCCTCTTGCACGCACCCGCACACAGGGACCATCGCGCCGCTTGAGTACGCGGCCCCCATGCCTAGGCAGGAAAACGCGCACAGATTAATAAGCCGAACGAGACATATCCAATATAGAATTCGACATATTCGATACTCAAAACGAATCAATTGACGCTTATGGAACTACGCCACCTCCGCTACTTCGTCGCCGTCGCCGAAGAACTGCACTTCGGCCGCGCCGCAGAACGCCTGGGTATTTCCCAGCCCCCCCTGAGCCAGCAGATCCAGGCGCTCGAACAGGAGCTTGGGGTTCGCTTATTGGAACGTGGCAGCCGTCATGTGGCGCTGACCGATGCGGGTCGCCTGTTCCTCGAGGAAACCCGGCAGACCCTGGCCCAGGTGAACAAATCAGTGGATGTCGTCCGCCGCGCCCAACAGGGCGAGCTGGGTGAGCTGCAGATCGGCTTCACCTCCTCCTCACCCTTCGTCTCCATCATCCCGCGTTCGGTGTTCGCTTTCCGCCAGGCCTTCCCCGCCGTCCACCTCGACCTGCAGGAAATGACCAGCAGCGAAGTCAGCCAGGCGGTGCTGGAGCGCAAGGTCCAGGTCGGCATGATCCGTCCGCTGGAGCTGCCACAGGAATTGTCTGCGGTGGAACTGCTGCGTGAGCCGCTGGTGGCCCTGCTGCATGCCGATCACCCGCTGGCCGGGAACGAGGATGAAGCCATGCCGCTGGCCGCACTGGCCGAGGAACCCTTCGTATTCTTTCCCCGCACCTACGGCACCGGGCTCTACGGCCAGTTATTCCAGCTCGCGCGTCAGGCCGGCTTCACCCCGCGCATCACCCAGGAAGTGCACGAGGCCCTGACCATCATCGGCCTGGTCGCGGCCGGACTCGGGGTTTCCGTACTGCCCGCCTCCTTCCGCCGTGCGCGTATCGATGGCGTAGTGTTTCGACCGTTGAGTGATGCCGGCGCCACCACCGCCGTCTGGCTGATCAAACGCCGTCAGGAACACTCCCCGCTGGCCCAGGCCTTTATCGATATCCTGACGCAGAATGGGCAGAAGCATCAGGGATGAGTCCATGCGTGTTGCGTAGAGGGGCTTGACCGGGCTCGTGGCACGCGGTCAAGAGGTCAAGACAGCCCGTACGTACTCAGCCTGCCACGTCTGGGCGATCCGCTCGGCACGCCCCAAAGCGATGCTGTCGTTCTCGAAATCCACCACCACGTGAAAATCGGCGGCGTCAGGACATGGCGGCACCTGGCGAAAGCGCGCATCGCTGAGCAGCCACAAGCCGCACTCGCCCCCCGGATGACGTTTGCGCCAGTTACCGATCTCACGTTCAGACAGTGTCAACGCCGCATCCACCGGCGAACCGCCGCCAGCCCCTAATGGTGCGATCCAGCCACGGCTGTTGGCAGAAGCCCGCCTTGGTGCCTGGATCAGCCATGCGCGCTGTCCGGCGAAGCCGATCACCAGCAGGTCGGCGCGTTGCCGGTAGCAATCCTCGGCGCAGTGCAGCAGCCAGCCCTTGGCCAGAGCCAGCTTGTCGCCACGCAGCATGGACGCGGAGCAGTCCAGCAGCAGGCAATGCAATTGACGGGCCCCGCCACGTACCGAACGAAAGCGCAGATGCTCCGGGCGCAACGCCGCCTGGCCCTTGGCCAGCAGGGTGCGAGGCCAGTGCAGGCGCATGTCCTGCTGACTGCCCGAGTCGGTATGACGCAGTTTATGCGGCGCACGCGACCTGGGCAGGCGACCGCCCGCCAGTTGCGGCGTCAGGGCTTTTTTGCCGGTGCGGGCTCCAGCCGTGGTTGCCGTGTCGACGGCTCCTGTATCGCTACGGTCTGCGGCGGCATGGCGCCCCAGTCACCGTCACCATCCGCGTCGGACTGACCTTCACCCGATGTCGAGGACGACGACGCGGACGGCGGCTGCCCCCCGCCATCCGCCGGTGGCTCTGGCGGGTGCTTGCGTCGGTGCGCCAGCACCAGCTCCGCCACTGCCGACACATCGTCTTCTCGCACCTCGTCCCGGCCCTGCCAGGCGGCATGGGCAGCGGCGGCGCGCAGCATCACCAGGTCCGCGCGCACGCCCTCGACACCCGCGCCGTGGCACAACTGGCTGACCTGGCGATACAACGCATCACCGAACTCCAGCGTCGCCACCCGTTGCCGCGCCTCGGCCAGGCGCTCACTCAACGCCTGCTGCTGCGCCTGGTAGCCCGCGACAAAGGCCTGGGGATCGCGATCGAACTGCAAGCGGCTGCGCACGATGCGCTCGCGCTGCTCCGGCTCGATCCCCTGCCCCAGACGCACCAACAGGCCAAAGCGGTCCAGCAGTTGCGGGCGCAGCTCGCCCTCCTCCGGGTTCATGGTGCCGACCAGGGCGATACGCGCCGCATGCTGGTGGGAAATACCGTCGCGCTCGATGCGGTTGACGCCACTGGCACAGACATCCAGCAACAGGTCCACCAGGCTGTCGGCCAGCAGGTTGACCTCGTCCACGTAGAGCACACCGCCATCGGCGCGCGCCAGCAGGCCGGGCCTGAACGCCACTTCGCCATCGCGCAGCGCGGCCTGGATATCCAGCGAGCCGGCCAGTTGCTCCTCGCTGCTGCCCAGCGGCAGGTTGACCAGGCGCCCATCCGGCAACAGGTCCGCCAGCGCCCGCGCACTGGTGGACTTGGCGGTGCCGCGCGGCCCCTCGATCAGCACGCCGCCGATACGCGGGTCGATGGCCACCAGCAGCAGCGCCAGGCGCAGTTCGTCCTGGCCATGCAGGGCGGCAAAGGGATAATGCGGGGTCATGCGCCACCTTCCAGCGTGTGTTCGGCATCCAGCAGGTGCTGCTCGATGCGTTGTCGATAATCGCCCGGCTCCTGCCAAAGCCCGCGCTGGATGGCTTCCAGCAGGCGCTCGCTGATATCGCGCAGGGCATCCGGGTTGTGTCGCTGGAGGAATTCACGGGTGTCCGCATCCTCCAGCCAGGCGTCGCTCAGGCTGGCGTACTGGTCGTCACGCACCACGCCAGTGGTGGCGTCGTAGGCGAACAGGTAGTCCACCGTCGCCGCCATCTCGAAGGCACCCTTGTAGCCGTGGCGCTTGACGCCGTCCAGCCATTTCGGATTAGTCACCCGCGCGCGCATGACCCGGCTGACCTCCTCGTCCAGGCTGCGGATACGCGGCGCCTGCGGGTTGCTGTGGTCGCCGAACAGGATCGCCGGCTGGCGACCGCTGAGATGGCGCACGGCAGCGCTCATACCGCCCTGGAACTGGTAGTAGTCGTCGGAATCGAGCAGGTCGTGTTCGCGGTTGTCCTGGTTCTGCACCACCGCCTGGATCTGCCCCAGTCGCCGAGAGAACCCTTCACGGTCGACCTCGCCATAGGCCTGCTGGCCATAGGCGTAGCCGCCCCAGTTCAGGTAGGCCTCGGCCAGGTCGGCATCGCCCTGCCAGTTACGCGAATCCATCAGCCCCTGCAACCCGGCGCCATAAGCCCCCGGCTTGGCGCCGAAGATACGGAAGCCGGCCTGGCGCCGTGCTTGCGCCGCGTCCATTCCCGCTGCCTGCAATTCGCCGCTTTCCTGGCGAATGCGCGCGCGGATCGGGTTGAAGTCGTCCGCCTCGTCCAGCTCGGCGACTCGCTGCACCGCTGCATCGAACATCTGCATGACATTGGCGAAGGCATCGCGGAAGAAGCCGGAGACCCGCAGCGTCACATCCACCCGTGGGCGATCCAGGCGCTTCTGCGGCAACACCTCGAAGTCGGTCACCCGGTAGCTGCCCTCGGCCCACTTCGGCCGCACCCCGAGCAAGGCGAAGGCCTGGGCGATATCGTCGCCACCGGTGCGCATGGTGGCGGTACCCCAGACCGACAGGCCGATGCTGCGCGGGTAGTCACCGTTGTCCTGCACGAAGCGCTCGACCAGCAGCGCCGCCGACTTCTCGCCCAGCGCCCAGGCGGTGGGCGTGGGGATCATGCGCGTGTCCACCGAGAAGAAATTGCGCCCGGTCGGCAGCACGTCGGGGCGGCCCCGGGACGGCGCGCCGCTGGGACCGGGCGGCACGAAGCGCCCGGCCAGGCCACGGCAGAGCTGCAACAGTTCCTGCTCGCCACAGGCTTGCAGGCGTGGACGCAGGTCCGCCTCGACACGCGCCAGCACCGCCGCCGTTTGCGGCCAGTCGGTGCCAACCGGTAGTTCCTGCTCCAAGAGGTGTAACGCCAGCAGTTCCAGGCGCTCTCGGGTATCGCCAAGGGTACGCCAGGCTTGCCCGGACAGCGCCAGCAAGGCCTCGGGTCGCTCGCCCAGCCAGGGTTCGCCCCAAATGGCATCCAGTGGATCGAAGGGGCTCGCCGGTAACAGGTCGGCGGCCAGCGCACGGATCAGGCTGGCATTGCCGCCCAGTCCATCGCCCACCGGGTGCCGTGCCAGTGCCAGCAAGGTGTCGCGCAGCAGCCGCTGCTGCGGCGACTGGCCGAAGATATGCAGGCCATCGCGGATCTGGCTCTCCTTCAGTTCGCACAGGTAGGTGTCGGTGCGATTGAGCAACCGTTGCTCGCTTTCCTCGTCCTCAGGCGGCGGCAAGCCAAGGTCGGCATGCAGATTATGGGCGAGGATCAGTTCGAGAATCTGCCGGCGCAGCAGCCCGGCGCGGCGGGGGTCCAGGGTCAGCGCATCGTAGAACTCGTCGACCAGCCGCTCCAGGTCGCGGGTTACGCCATAGCTCTCGGCGCGGGTCAGTGGCGGCATCAGGTGATCGATGATCACCGCCTGCGCGCGGCGCTTGGCCTGGGTACCCTCGCCCGGGTCGTTGACGATAAAGGGATAGAGGTGCGGCATCGGCCCGAACACCAGGTCCGGCCAGCACTGTTCACTAAGGGCCACGCTCTTGCCCGGCAGCCACTCCAGGTTGCCGTGCTTGCCGACATGCACGATGGCGTCCGCCGCCCAGCGCCGGCGTAGCCAGCAATAGAAGGCCAGGTAGTAATGCGGCGGCACCAGGTCGGGATCGTGGTAGTTGGCCATTTCGTCCAGGTCGTAACCACGCGCCGGCTGGATACCGACGAACACCCGCCCCAGGCGCAGCCCGGCGATCATGAAGCGCCCCTGGCGTAGCATCGGGTCGGCCTGCGGCGCCCCCCAGCGTTGCAGGATGGCTTGCCGGTTGGCCTCCGGTAGGCTGTCGAAGAAGGCCAGGTAATCCTCCATCGCCAGGCTCTGCCAGGCCGGGCGCAGCGCCCAGTTGTCCGGGTCGTTGGTGATGCCCTGCTTCAGCAGACGCATCAGCGCATCGCCATCCTCGGGGATGTCCTCGACCGCATAGCCCTCGTCGCGCAGGCGTTGCAGGATGCCGATCACCGAGGCCGGCGTATCCAGGCCGACACCGTTGCCCAGGCGCCCTTCGCGGGTCGGGTAGTTGGCCAGGATCAGCGCCAGGCGCTTGTCGCCATTGCCCAGGCTGCGCAGGCGACACCAGCGACTGGCCAGCTCGCAGACGAATGCCAGGCGGTCGGCCAGGGCCTGGTACTGCACCACGTCACACTGGGTCAGCGCATCGCGCCCCTGGGAGCCTTTGAAACTGACCGCCCGGCTGATGATGCGCCCGTCCACCTCGGGCAGTGCCACATGCATGGCCATGTCGCGCGGTTGCAGGCCATGGGCGTCGGCTTCCCAGCTTTCGCGGTTGCCGCCGGACAGCACCACTTGCAACACCGGTATATCGCCGGCCAGGGCATGGTCGCCCGGATCGTCCATGGCCGAGTGTGAGAACGCCGTAGTGTTGAGGATCAAGGCGACCTGCTGCTGTTCGCACAACTGCCGCAGGGTGTCCAGGCACAGCGCATCCTTGAGCGACAGCAGCGCCAGCGGCAACGGGTTCAGGCCCTGGCGCAGCAGGCCTTCGCACAACGCGCGAAACACTTCGGTATTGCCTGCCTGCAAATGCGCCCGGTAGAACACCAGCAACACGCAGGGTGCCTGCGCATGCCACTCAGCCTGCCAGTGGCTGACGCTGGCACTGTCGTGTTCCGGGTGAAAGATCGCCACGGGTGGCAGCGTCTGTGGCGGCAATGCCTGCCAGGGACGCTGGAAAAAACGCTCGCCGATAAAGCGATAGAACTGCCGCGCATTGCCGGCACCACCCTCGCGCAGGTAGCGCCACAACTGGCGGCAGTCGTCAGCGGCAATGGTGCTCAGCGCCAGCAGGTTCGGGTCTTCATGCATGTCCCCGGAGAACATCGCCAAGGCAATGCCCTTGCGCTGGCACAGGCTGACCACTTGCTCGGTGCCATAGGGCCAATAGCTCTCACCGCCCAGATGGTCGATGACGATCAGTCGCGCATGTTGCAGCACTTCATCCAGATAAAGATCGATGGAGGCGTGCTGGCGCAGATGCATCAGATTGGCCAGACGCACGGCCGGGAAATCCTCGGCCGGGCAGGTCGCCGCCAGCAGTGCCAGGGTGGTGTCGGCGGCGCTGAGAATGACGATCTCGCCAGGCGTCTGCTCCAGTCGGGTGATGATCGACGCATCCTCGACATAGCCACCTGGCAACGCTGACAGCATGTGCATGGTTCAGGCCTCGATCACCGCGCCTTGCAGCGCGCCCTGCAATTGCTCGGCATCCAGCTCACGGCCGATCAGCACCAGATAGCTGTAGGGCGTTTCGTCGTCGCGCCAGCGGCGGTCGAAGTAGCTGTCGAAACGCTTGCCGACGCCATGCACCACCAGTCGCATGGGCTTGCCCGGCAGCGCCAGGAAGCCCTTGATGCGCAGGATATCGTGCTGTTCGACCAGCCCCTGGAGAACCGCCAGCAGCCGCTCGCGCTCGACCAGCGGCAGCTTCACCACCACCGACTCGAACAGGTCATGATCGTGCTCATGGTCGTCATCACCATGATCATGGTGGCTCTCGCGCAGGTGGATACTGTCTTCCGAAGCGCTGGACAGGCCCAACAGCAGGTCCAGATCGAGACGGCCCTGGTCGCTGGCCACCACCTTGACCTGAGGCGGCAGCTCCTCGCGCACCAGCGCTTCCACCTGGCGGATGGTCGCGGCATCAGCCTGGTCGGTCTTGCTCAGCACCACCAGGTCGGCGGACAGCAGTTGGTCCTCGAACAGCTCGTGCAGCGGCGATTCATGGTCGAGATTCGGGTCGGCGCGACGCTGGGCGTCCACTGCCTGCGGGTTGGCGGCGAACTGACCGGACGCGGCGGCCGGCACGTCGACCAGGGTGATCACCGCATCGACGGTGCAGGCATTCTTGATCTCCGGCCAATTGAAGGCCTGTACCAGTGGTTTGGGCAGGGCAAGGCCGCTGGTCTCGATGAGGATATGATCCAGGTCGTCACGACGGCCGATCAGTTCCTTCATCACCGGGTAGAACTCTTCCTGCACGGTGCAGCACAGGCAGCCATTGGACAGTTCGTACAGTTGTCCGCCCTGCTCCGCGCCACTCTCGTCGCAACCGATACCGCAGCCGCGCAGGATCTCGCCATCGATCCCCAGTTCGCCGAATTCGTTGACGATCACCGCAATGCGCCGGCCTGCGGCGTTCTCCAGGATATGGCGCAGCAGCGTGGTCTTGCCGCTACCGAGAAAGCCGGTGACGATGGTGACGGGAATCTTGCCTTGAACGGCCATGGTGTTGCCCTCGCGATACAAAAGTGAAAAGCAGCGTTGAAAATCAGTCTTCCAGCACGGGAATCCGGGCGATGAACTTGCCCTTTATCCCCTGTGGCCAGTCGCGGAACGGCACCTGGCCGCTGCTCGACATTCGATAGTGTTCGGCATAGTCCAGCAGTGCCTGGGCCGCCGCCTGGTCCGGCTGGAAATCGCCCAGCACGTAGGTGATCTTGCCGGGCTCGCGCAGCAACACGCTGCAATGCCGCTGGCAGGCCATCAGGCAACGGGTACGCCCCAGACGCAGGGATACACCACGCGCTTGCGCCAGTCGCTCGACCTGTTCGGCGAACAACGCCCCGCGCCGTGGCTGCTCCGGGTTGGCGGCGTCATAGCCGCAGGTTTCGCAGATCAGCAGTTGACTCGTCATACCCGCCCCCTTGGTGTGAGCGATCCGTAGGATGGGTCGAGGAGCGAAGCGACGATACCCATCAATGCCGTCCAGTGATGGGTGTCGCTACGCTCGACCCATCCTACCCATGTGCCCTTTCTTCTCATGCGCTATCCCCTTCCGGGCGGCACGCCCAGGGCAGTACGAACGGCTGTTGCTGGTGTTCGCCGAGCATCGCCTGCACTTTGTAGACCTGTTGCAAGTTCTTCGGTGTCAGCACCTGGCGCGGGCTGCCGTATTCCACCACACGTCCGTGGTCGAGCAGCAGCACGCGGTCGCAGAAGCGACTGGCCAGGGTCAGGTCGTGCAGCACCACCAGAACAGTGCGGCCCTGGCGGCATTGCGCACCGAGCATTTGCATTACGTTCAGTTGATGGAAAGGGTCCAGCGCCGCCACCGGTTCGTCCGCCAGCAGCAGCGGGCTGCCGACCGCCAGTGCCCGTGCCAACCGTGCGCGCGCGCGTTCGCCACCAGACAGACTGTCGACACGGCGCGTGGCCAGGTCGGTCAGTGCCATATCCGCCATGGCCTGCGTCACCGCCTGGTGATCCTCCTCCCTCGGGCGGCCCCAGAACGTCCGGTGCGGCAAGCGGCCCAGGGCGACGTAATCATTCAGGCGCAATGGCCAACCGTGCTCGTCGCCCTGCCCCAGGTAAGCCATACGCAGAGCGCGCTGGCGCGGGTCGAGGGCCTTCAGGTCCTGGCCATCGAGGCGGACCGCGCCACTGTAGGGCAACAGGTGCGCCAGCACCTTGAGCAGGCTGCTCTTGCCGGCGCCGTTGGGGCCGATCAGCCCCAGCAGGCAGCCCGGCTCCACCTCCAGAGAAATGGCGTCGAGCAGCCGTTTGCCATCGATCTCCAGGCCGACTGCCTCCAGCACCAACCCGCTCATCGGGCCAGGCTCCCGCGCTGGCGCAGCACCAACAGCAGGAAGAACGGCGCACCGAGCAAGGCCGTCACCACGCCGAGCATTAACTCCTGCTCGCCACTGACCAGGCGCAGCAGGATATCCGCCGCCAGCAGCAGGATGGCACCGCCCAGGGCGCTGCTCAGCAACAACCGCGAAGGGTGATAGTCGACCCAGCGTCGCAACAGGTGCGGCACCACCAGTCCGATAAAACCGATAGCGCCGGTAACCGCAACACTGGCACCCACACACAACGCTGTGCCAAGGATGATCTGCAAACGCAGGCGCGACAGGTTGACACCCAGGCTGCCGGCCTCGTCCTCACCCAGGGTCAGGGCATCCAGTTGCCGACCACAGGCCAGCAACAACGCCAGGCCGCCGAGGATGAACGGCAGGCTCAGGTGGATATCGGCAAAGCTGCGGTCGCTCAGCGAGCCCATCAGCCAGAGCACGATGTCCTGCATATCGGTCGGTGTCGGCGCCAGGTTGATCGCCAGGGATGTCAACGCCGCCGCCAGGGCGGACAGCGCCACGCCGGCAAGGATCAGCGTCAGGTTGCCGCCTCGGCGGCGGGCGATCAGGTAGAGCAACAGTGTCGAGAGCGCTGCGCCGCCCATGGCAGCCCCCGGCAGCAGCCAGTGGCTCAGCCCGGCGTAACCGTAATAGAGGCACAGCACAGCACCCAGACTGGCACTGCTGCTGACGCCGAGCAGGCCAGGCTCGGCCAGCGGATTGCGCAGCAAGCCCTGCAACGCCGCCCCTGCCGTGCCCAGCGACATACCGACCAGGATCGCCAGCAACACCCTGGGCAAGCGGATTTCATGCACGATAATCCACTGCTGTACCGCAAGGTCGCGCAAGTCGTCACTGGCCGGCTGCCATTGCAGCAGCGCCCGCAGCACTTCGCCTGGCGTCAGGGCCACGGAGCCGATGCTCAGCGACAACAGGAACAACACGACCAGTATCAGCAGCAGGATGGGATTCACCAGCCGGTTCATGGGTGCAGCACTCCCGTATCGACCAGTGCATCCAGTTGCCCGGCCAGTTGCTCCGCAGCCGTCACCAGTTGCCCATCGCTGCAGCCCCAGCGGTTATCGGCGATGGTGATCGAAGGGGTATGACGCAACAGTTGCTGCAACCGAGGATGGCGCCAGTAGGATGACTTGGCATGACCCTGGTCGATCAGCATATCCGCTTTCACCAGCACATCCGGCGGAGCACCGAGCAGGCGCTCCAGCGGGTAATGCCCCCAGCCTCGTGCCGGGAAGGCGTTCTCCGCGCCAAGGGCCTGGAACACCGTATCGACATAGGTTTCGTACCCGGCACTGCCGCCATTGGGGCGCAGGTATAGCAAGCGGAATGGCCGCTCACGTGCCTGTAACCGTTGCAGGCGCGCCTGCCAATCGGCCACGTGCGCTTGCCCGGCTGCTTCCCGGTCCATGCGCCGTGCGACCAGTAGCGTGGTGTCGAATATCTGCTGCCAGGTGGTCGGGTACGGCACCGCCAGTACCTCGATGCCATGGCGCTGGAACAGCTCGCGCGGGTTCTGCGCCAGCCAGCGGCGCGAGGCCAGCACCAGGTCCGGACGCAGCGCGATAATCTCCTCGGACGTGGCCTGATTCGCCGGGTACTGGCGTGCCTGCCCAGGCATGGACGACACCCGCGCATCCTGGCTCTTGGCCGACACTGACAACAGTTGACCGGGCGCGGCCAGCCCCAGTGCCAGGTAATCCGCGCACAGGTTGGTCGACACTACGCGAGGCAGCGCCATGGCGCCCTGGACGACCAGCAGCGACAGCACAACCCCCGCCCCGTAGGCGCGGGCTTGCCCGCGAAGCCGTTGCGGCCCCCTACGAAAGCGCAAAAACATCAGAAATCGACGCCAGCCTGGCCTTTCACCCCAGCGTTGTAGGCATGCTTGACGTCACGAATTTCGCTCACCGTATCAGCCAGCTCGACCAGCTCCGGCTTGGCTGCTCGCCCGGTGACGATCACGCTCTGGTGCGCGGGCCGCTCGCGCAGGGCTTGCAACACTTCGTCCAGCACCAGGTAGTTGTACTTGAGCATATAGGTCAGTTCGTCGAGCACCACAAGGTTCAGACTGGCATCGGCGAGCATGGCCCGCGCATGGGCCCAGGCTTCGTCAGCGGCGGCCTTGTCCTTGTCCCAGTCCTGGGTGTTCCAGGTGAAACCGGTGGCCATCGCGTGGTAACGCACTTGTGGTGCGTGCTGTTGCAGATAGATGACTTCGCCGGACGCGTGGGTGCCCTTGATGAACTGAACCACCCCGGCCTGCTGGCCATGCCCCAGCGCCCGGTACAGGGTGCCGAAGGCCGAAGTGCTCTTGCCCTTGCCGTTACCGGTGATGAGGATCAGGATGCCACGCTCGATCTGCGCCTTGTCGATACCGGCATCGACCACGGCCTTCTTGCGCTTCATGCGCTCGGCATGGTTCTGCTTCTTCTGTTCGTCGATCATCGCTCGCCACTCCGCAAAGGGGCCGGATGGACGCACACAGGCAAGCACGAAAAGGCCTGGCAGCGGCAACCACCCTCACCCCGGGGTCATACCTGGTCATAACAGGCCGGTCTTCTGGCTCGCCGTCGCTCGCATACCGCGCCTTCCCGGAGCGAACCCCAGTGGCGTATCACGGCAGCGTCAGGCTTACAGCAGCGGGGGCTGCGCCGGACTCGGCATGCGCTGGGCACGACTCACCGGACTTCCCGTTTCAGCCCTGCCATGGAGATGGCGCGGGCACCTGTTCGAGGTGTGGCAGGTTAGCAGCAAAACAGTGGAAAGCCGATAGCGGGAGGGCTCGGGTGGAGCGAATCCAGATCTATACTTTTCCGCCAGGCCCAGGCGGCAGGTGCCGACCGTACCAGGGGCGCCGGGGTATACGCTTGGACAGGCGCTCCACTTCCAGCTCGTCGGAGTGGATGATCCGCAGCGCGAGCTTCATGGTCTCGATATCCAACTCCCCGCCGCCACCACCATTGCCTTGTAGCCAGGCACCGCAACCGGCCTGCTGCGGCCCGAGCCAGGGCCGCGCGAGCTCGACCCAACGCCCAGGGGCGAACCAGGGCACGCCATCGACCAGGGTGCGCACCACTTCACCGGGGTGTGCTTGCTCATGGGCCAGGAACCAGTCGTCGATACGGTCGTCGATCCAGCCATGGAACGCCCAGAACACTGGATTGACATGGGACGAGAAGGCATCGCCAAGGAAATCATTGTCCTCGCGGAACCAGCGCTCGGAGAAGTCGACAGGGTTGCGCGCATAGGGCATCGGCAGGCCGCTGTTAGGATCGCGCGCCAGGGAAGCCCAGCACATATGCAGCCAGTCATGGATACCCAGCTCGATACGCGAACCCAACTCTCCCAGACACAGAGTGCTCAAGTACTCAGGGTTCTGGTACTGCGCCTCCCACAGCTGGAAATTACCGAAATACCCCTCGCTGCTCTTGATACCGAGCAGCCAGGCATTGAAGCCAGCATCACCGGGAATCTCCCAGAACGGCGGCGTCGAATAGCCATCGTGGTTTTCCACATAGTCGATGAATGCCTGCACACCATGGCCGATATAGGGCCGTGGCGGCGGCAGACTGGGCCAGGAAAGCAACGGTTGCATGGCACGTGCCTTCAGCACCATATCCCGGTGCATGAACAGGAAGTCCTCGCCCGAGCCGTTGCGGTGGCGCTCCTTGCCCCGCGCATCCCGCTCCTGGCCTTCCGGCCCTGGCTGCCAACCCAGGCTCCGTACCCCACGCCGCTGCGTTTCGTCCAGATGCCGCCAACGATCGCGGGCGGCGTGCCAGAGCTGGTGAAACAACCGATGCCCAGGTGAAATCAGCCAGGCCTTGAGCTCAGGCCGGTAGGGAAGTCGTTCGCGGGCTAGCACGAAAGGGCGGCGCACCGCGACGAAGCGTGCTTGCCGTGTGGAAAAACCGTGCTGCTGTCCTTGCGTACTCAAAGCGCCGCTGATCGTCGCCTGGCCACCACCACTGCTCCAGTCGCCCCAGATTTCATCGAAGATCGCCTGGCAGTCATAGGCATGGCCGGCATGGTCCGTCAGCTTCCAACGCAGGTTGGGAACCTTGCTTGCATCCAGTTCGCCGAACACCTGCAGGTTGCCCTTATCGAAGGGCCGCCGGCCCAGCACACCGCGCACCGCACGCCCACCCGGACCGATGTCCAGCAACAGTTCGAGGTGATCGAGCGCCAGCCCGGGAAAGTCCCCCTGCCCGTCGAGCAAGCGGAAATCCCAGATACCGACCAATCGCTCGCCAAGCAGCACTTCCGCCTGAGGCACCGGAATGATTTCCGGCTCTTCTCTCAACTCGGCCGCTTCCTTTTCCTGATGGCTACGGTAGGCACTACGCGCTGCCACCAACGCCCCGCCTGCGACCCCAGCCGCCGCCAACCCTGCCACGAACTTCCGTCGAGAAACCCTCATAAATTCCTGCCCAGACCTTCTGCCCGATACGGACATTTCCCATACGGACGAAGCGGTCAAAGGTGGATTTAGCGACATAAGGTCAGGCTTGCCTGCGAATGGATGGTCTCCCCCGAAAGCGGATGCCACCTGCACGGTTAAATCCTTCCATGGCCGACTCGTCTAGTCGGTTCAAGGTCAGTCTCAGAGAAGCCCCCATGCCGCCACGCCTGTCCGCGGAAATCTTGCGCATCCTCAAACCCTTCTGGCTGTCCGTCGTGTTATCGACCTTGCTCGGCATCGTCAGTGGCCTGAGCGTCACCGCGCTGTTGGCGACCATGAACGACGCCCTGAACCGCGAAGGCGGCGCCACCACACGCCTGGCCCTGCTGTTCGCCGGCCTGTGCCTCCTTACCTTGGCCTGCTCCACCCTCTCCAACCTGCTGACCAACCGGGTCGGGCAGAAGGTCATCGCGCGCATGCGCCAGGAACTGGCGGCAAAGATCCTCGTCGCGCCCATCGAGCAATTGGAGCGCTACCGCGCCCACCGCCTGATCCCGGTGCTGCTCAACGATATCGGCACCATCAGCGGCTTCGCCCTGTCCGTGGCGCCCATGGTGATCTCCTTGACCGTGACCCTCGGCTGCCTGTCCTACCTGGCGCTGCTGTCCTGGCAAATCCTGCTGCTGACCCTGCTCACCGTGGTCATCGGCAGCGGCGCCCAATACCTCGCCCACCGGGCGGGTCTGCGCAGCCTGCAGGCCGCCCGAGATGGCGAGGACGAACTGCAGAAGCACTACCAGGCCATCTCAGCCGGCGCCAAGGAACTTCGCATCCAACGCGGGCGCCGTCACGACATGCTGGAGCGACATATCAAAGGCACAACGGACGACATCTGCCGTGCCAACATCCGTGCCGCCACCATCTTCGTCAGTGCCGAGACCTTCGGCTCCATGCTGTTCTTCGCGGTGATCGGCATGGCCATCGCCTTCCAGGCCCTCGGCTCAGGTACCGACAAGAGTGTGCTGGGCGGGTTTATCCTGGTGATGCTCTATATGAAAGGGCCGCTGGAACAACTGATCACACTCATCCCCAGCATCAGTCGCGCCGAAGTGGCCTTCCGCCGGGTCGCCGAACTGTCGCAGCGCTTCTCGTCCCCCGAGCCGCACCTGCTGCTGAGTGAACTGCCCGCAACGGACGACGCACTGCAGAGCATCGAACTTCATCGGCTCGGCTATGACTACCCCGAGGTAGAAGGTAGTCAGGCCTTCCACCTCGGGCCGGTGGACCTGGAAATCCGCCGGGGCGACATCGTCTTTATCATCGGCGAGAACGGCTGCGGCAAGACCACCCTGATCAAGGTTCTGCTCGGTCTCTATGAACCGCACCAGGGTGAAATCCGCCTGAACGGCCAGCGTGTCGATGCCGAACACCGCGACGACTACCGTCAACTCTTCACCACCATTTTCGCCGACTACTACCTGTTCGACGACCTCGCCCCCGGCAAGCAACAGCTTCCCGCGGAAGCGGAAAAATACCTGCAACGCCTGGACATCGCGCACAAGGTCTCGATCCGCGACGGCGCCTTCACCACCACCGATCTCTCCACCGGCCAGCGCAAGCGCCTGGCCCTGATCAATGCCTGGCTGGAAGAGCGCCCGGTGCTGGTCTTCGACGAATGGGCCGCCGACCAGGACCCGGCCTTCCGCCGGGTGTTCTACACCGAGCTGCTGCCCGAACTGAAACGCCAGGGCAAGACCATCATCGTCATCTCCCACGACGACCGCTATTTCGACATCGCGGACCAACTGGTGCATATGCATGCCGGCAAGGTGGTCAGCGAGCGTGTTGCAGGCAAAGAAGTGCCCGCCTGAACGTAGGATGGGTTGAGCACCGCAAAACCCATCAACGAGTGCTACAGTTGGGCATCGTCGCGGGGCCCCTCAGCCATCAACGAGAGGCCGACTACAACGCAACACCACCACATCCCACCCGACTGCGCCCCAGATAGTCACCACACCTGTCAGCAACAAACTAGCACCAAAAAAATAGGTGATATATCATCAACTAAAGCATTTAGCAGATGATATACCATGCGAAAGCATAAATCGCTCTTGCCAGATTCGACCCTATCCCTGCTCGCTCAACTCGGAATCAACATTGACCAGGCACGCAAACGCCGCCGCCTCTCGGTCGATACGATCTGCAGCCGAGCCGGGATCACAGCCCAGACCTACAGACGCCTGAGCAAAGGCGAACCGGGCATCGGCATCGGAATCATGGCCGCGGTCTTGAGCGCGATGAACCTGGAAGATGATCTTGCACTGATCGCCTCACCGTCTTCCGATGAAGTAGGCATAGCCATGGAAAGAGCGCATCAACCCAAGCGCATCCGCGAGGAGGCGTCCGATGAACTGGACACCGATTTCTAAGGCGTACGTTTTTGCAGCTCTCGACGGCGAACCACGCCCCCTGGGTGTACTGGCCAAGGACGCCTCCGGGCTGCGCTTTGCCTATGCACAGAGCTGGCTTGGCTCTCCCGACGCCTTCTCCGTCGATCCACTGAATCTTCCCCTGTCACCTGGCGAAAAGAGCGCATCGAAGCTATGGGGATGCTTCGAAGACGCCACACCCGACAACTGGGGCAGAAAGGTCCTCCTCGCCACCCACAGACAGGCCCCCGCCAACGAACTCGAATGGCTACTGGCCTCTCGCGGCGCCGGCGCCGGTTGCCTGCTTTTCTCAGCCTCGCGTCACTCGGTGACAGCTCCCGTCACCGTTCCCTCGTTTTCCGAACTCGAACAACTGCTGGAGCTCGCCGACGAGATCGACCGTGGCGAACTGCCAAGCCACCTGGACGATACACTGGCCAAACTGCTGGTCTACGGCTCATCCATGGGCGGCGCCCGGCCCAAAGTGACGGTGCGCCTCGGTGATCGACAATACATCGCCAAACTTTCCCGGCGCGATGACCTGTTCAACCAGCCCCGCGCCGAATTCGCCAGCCTGACCATGGCCAAGGACGCCGGCATCCCCACCCCTGGCCATCAACTGCGTACCGTGAATGGCAGAACGGTGCTACTGATCGAACGCTTCGATCGCGCGGGAGAACATCGCCGCCACTACCTGAGCGCCAACGCACTCATAGCACCAGATCGCATGCGCCAGGGGGATGTGGAAGGCTCGGTAAGCTACCTGCGCCTGGCGGCCGTCATCCAGAAGATCAGCCAGGACGCCCAGGCCGACTGGCATGACCTGTACCGCCGCATGGTCTTCAATATCGCGATCGGCAACACCGACGACCATCTGAAGAACCACGGTTTCCTGCATCAGGGGCGCGATCAGTACCGACTTGCACCGGCATTCGATATCCTTCCGCACCCCGACCAGACCGCCGAGCTCTCCCTTATCGTGGGCACGCAAGGACGCGCGGCCACTTTCGAGAACGCCCTGAGCCTGTGCGAACGCTTCGGCCTGTCCAAGGCACAGGCCGGGCAGGTCATTGAGGAAGTAAAAGCGGTTACCCTGGATGCAGCCCGGTATTTCCAGGAGGCAGGCTTACCCCCGGTGGAAGCAGATATTCTCACTGCCGCGTGCAGCAGGCACCGAATATAACGGCACGACTCGCTCAGAGGACTTTTCTACCGCACAACTGACCAACTGCTCCATCTGCGCCCTCCCCCTTTCCCCATACAAGAAACAAGGCATAGCTCTACTAAGGTTCCGCTGCCGCATCCTATCGGACTAAATCCCCCTCCCCCCGCCTCGTTCTCCCCATTGATCACTCACATACAGAGCGACGAGCAGACGCCACGGGAGGCTTATGAACACGCGCCACAGAAGCTGGAAATGGTTGATTCCAGTCCTAATCCTGACCCTGGCTGTCGCGGCCGCGCTTATCTGGTGGTTCGTCCTCAGGCAGTCCCAGCCTTACCCGCAGGAGGTCATACGCCGGGCGAATGCTCTGCATGAACAAATGCTGTCGTTCGATGCCCATCTAGACATTCCTCTCGACTATGGCAGTCCCGGAATTGAGGCCAACCATGATGGCCATAGCCAATTCGACCTGGTCAAGGCCGGCAAGGGCCGACTGAGTGGTGGTGCGCTAACCATATGGTCCTGGCCGGAGTTCTGGACCGGTCCGAATTCACCACATAGGCCAACTCCCGGATTTCTAGAGGCCATGCAGAGTGAACTGGAAGTGCGCTACCGGATCATCACAGGTATCGCCAAGGACTATCCCAACCAGGCAGCTATCGCTTACTCCCCTGCCGATTTCCGCCGTTTGGCCCACGAAGGCAAGTTCGCCATCGTCATCAGCATGCTCAACGCAGCTCCATTGGGAGATGACATAGACAAGTTAGATACATGGGCCGCCAGGGGTGTACGCATCTTCGGTCCCGGCTATGTCGGTAACAACAGTTGGACCGACTCGGCCCGTCCGCTGCCATTTCTCGGGGATACGGAAGATGAATTGGGAGGGCTTTCCGAAATCGGTCGTACCGCCATCGAGCGCCTGAATGACCTAGGGGTGATCATCGATGTATCGCAGATGTCCAGCAACGCACTGCGCCAGACCGCTGAATTGACCCGAGCGCCCATCATTGCCTCCCACAGCGGCGTACGGGGCACCATGGATATCCGCCGTAACCTGAGCGACGAAGATCTGCGGTACATCCGGAATACCGGCGGAGTAGCCCACATCATCGGCTACTCCGGCTTTCTCAAACCATTCTCTCGCGAAACCATCGCACGGATGAACGAGCTTCGAGCCCAATACGGCCTGCCGGACATTCAGAACATGACCCAAGTCAGCACCACCACCGACCCGATATTCTCCATCTGGTCCGAAGAGAAGTTCGGCGAATACCTGAACCCCTTCTACGGCATCCTCGGCCAGGAACCCAGCGCCACCCTGGAACAGTTCGTCGATGCCATTGACTACGCCGTAAAAAAAATCGGCATCGACCACGTCGGCATCGGCTCCGACTTCAACGATGGCGGTGGCCTGATCGGCTGGGAGAGCGTTGCCGACAACCGCAACATCACCGTAGAGCTGATCCAGCGCGGCTATTCGGATGAAGACATCGCCAAACTCTGGGGGGGGAATTTCCTCAGGGTGTGGGAGCAGGTGCAGCAATCTGCCAATAGCACGACAAAAGAGAAATAAATATAGCCGATCAACACGACTTTTCGAAAAAGACAGGGTGGCCTATATCGGATGACTTTGTCTTAGCAATGCTTTTAATTGATCTAACTTATTGTGGAGTTCTCATGCATTCAGTTATCTTTCTCGCACAAATGATCGTTCTCGGCCTATTATCAAACAGCATTCAGGCTCAGGACTTATCAGCTCCAAGCACAGTATTCCAAGATTGCCCCACCTGTCCGGAAATGGTCGTACTACCTTCGGGTGAATTTACCATGGGCAGCCCGGAAGATGAGTTGGGCCGTCAACCAGATGAGGGCCCACTGCATCAAGTAACCTTCGCTAAACCTTTCGCCATCAGCCGCTTTCACGTCACCGTCGAAGAGTGGAACACCTATACCAAGGAAACAGGTGTAACTCTCAAGGATGGCGACAGCCGTCCTGGCCGCGAATGCATCGCCGGCACCCCTCGTTATGAACAGACTCCTCGTCATCCAGCCGTCTGCATCGATTTCCACGACGTGCGCAACTACATCGAGTGGCTCGCACAAAAGACAGGTAAGCCCTATCGCATGCTTAGTGAAGCGGAACGCGAATACGCCGCCCGCGCCGGCTCCAGCGGTCCCTTCCCATTTCCCTTCGATGAAGATGGCGAATACCAGATCAGCAAACACGCCAATACCTATGGTCCCCGCGATGGATTCAGCTATGTCGCACCGGTTGGTAGCTTTCCAGCCAATGCCTTCGGCGCCTATGACATGCACGGCAATGTTTATGAATGGATAGAAGACTGCTACCACAATAGCTATAACGGCGCCCATAGCGATGGTAAGGCTCGTCTGACCGGGGAATGTAATCTCAGGGTCATCAGGGGCAACGACTGGATAGAACCCCCGATTTTCTCACGCTCGGGCAACCGAAATGAACGGGCACCCGATATTCGTGGGGATTGGCTGGGTTTCAGAGTAGCCCGGGAACTTTAAAGTTACTCAAACTTTTAACCAAATAGTGAAAGGAGCTCTCAAAGCGCTTTCTAAATCCCCAAGACTCCTCTTCGTCCTCTATTCAGGGTGTGAATAACGACAGCGCAGCTTGGACACAGCCAGTTCCAGGTATCGAACACCATGTGCTCTGCGCCCTCACCGCTTGTGTGCATAACGGCTTATCGACAAGCCATCAGCCATTCGCTTTCGGAAATCGAACCACTTCTGAGGAAAATGCAGACATGACCACGACTACCGCAACCCCCACCCACGACCTTATCGGCGTAGGCTTCGGACCATCCAATATCGCCCTGGCCATCGCCCTCAAGGAACTGTCCCTGCCAGCCGGCAAGAATCTGGATACCCTGTTTCTCGACAAGCAGCAACATTACAGCTGGCACGGCGACACCCTGGCCAGCCAGAGCGAACTGCAGATTTCCTTCCTCAAGGACTTGGTATCCCTGCGCAATCCAACCAGCCCCTACAGCTTCGTCAACTACCTGAAACAGCACGACCGGCTGGTAGACTTTATCAATCTCGGCACCTTCTATCCCTGCCGGATGGAGTTCAACGATTACCTGAGGTGGGTCGCCGAACACTTTTCCGACCAGGTTCGCTACGGCGAGGAAGTGCTGCGCATCGAGCCAGTCAAAAACGCTACCGGCGCTATCCAGAAGCTGAAGTTGATCTCCCGCGACAGCAAAGGCCAGGAACAGGCTCGCCACACCCGTGCCGCCGTGATCAGTTCGGGTGGCACGCCCAGGATTCCGGATATATTCACGGCCTTCAAGGACAACCCTCGGGTTTTCCATCATTCCCGCTACCTGAGCAGCCTGGAACGACTGCCCTGTACTCAGGGCAAGCCCATGCGCATCGCCATCATTGGCTCCGGGCAAAGCGGCGCCGAAGCCTTTATCGACCTGCATGAAAGCTTTCCACACGTCAAAGCTGAAATCATCACCCGCGCTTCTGCCATGAAACCTGCCGACGACACGCCATTCGTCAACGAAGTCTTCGGCCCGGCCTATACCGACCTGGTCTTCGCCAATACGCCCGAAGGCCGGGAAAAACACCTGCGGGAATACCACAACACCAACTACTCAGTCGTGGACCCGGAACTGATTGAGCATATATACGGCGTGCTCTACCGCCAGAAAGTCTCCCGCCAGCCCCGACATGCCGTCCTATGCCGACAGCAAGTGGAAGCCGCAGTGGCCACTGCCGAAGGTATCGAACTGACCCTGAGTGACCTGGCCACCGGGCAACAGCGCACCCACCGCTACGATGCCGTGATCCTTGCCACCGGCTACGAGCGCCGTTCCCACAAGGACCTGCTGGCGCCACTGCAAGAGTACCTGCAGGACTATCAGGTAGACCGTGACTACCGCGCCCTCACCAGCCCGGAACTGCAAACACCTATCTACTTGCAAGGCTTCTGCGAAAGCACTCACGGCTTGAGCGATACCTTACTGTCGGTACTGCCGATTCGAAGCGAGGAGATCGGCAAGGCGCTGTACCAGGACTTGGGCCTAGGCTTGGGTAAACACAAGAACGAGCCATTGGCGACGGCATTGGCCAGCGCCTGAGCAAAAAGAACAGGGCGGAGCCTCAAGGCCTCCGCTCTTAATCACCTAATCCCGAAGACTAAATCCCACTACCGCACTTGCGTTCTGATGCTATAACCAGCATTACGGAACGCCGAGATGAACGCCCTCCTCATAGAAACTCCAGTCCTTTCCAGCCGTTATCCCGCTAGACAGCTTCAAACCCAGATATCATCAGAGAGGCTTGTCGTCACCCTGAATGGCCTGACATTATTGGATCTAGCTCTCCAGCCGGATACACAGGATGACTCACTCCGGGGAGAGCTCAAGTACATCGACAAAACCATGGAGTCGGAAGCCATCCTGGCAGCCTGTGAAGGCGCATTTACACAGAGTCCGGCACTGGAAAAATTGACACTTAGCCATCCCCCCTCAGTGGCAATCGAAGCCTTCCTGGCTGATGGGCTACTACGACGGGCTGGCAAAGATTCCGTGACTTGTACATCCCAGGCCCTCTGGCAAACACCCCACCCCTGGCTGCCCAAGGCCTCGTTCGGAGTCCTGCCTCAGCAATATGTCATGACCGATACAAAACGGCACCCACTACGCCCCGCACCACAATCCTCCGTGCTCTATCGACGCTTTATCCCCTGGCTCGGGCAGACCCTGACCTTCAAACTCAGCGACCCAGAGCGAGACCTAGAGACATTCAACCGCTGGATGAACGCCCCTCGAGTCGCACAATTCTGGGAGGAAGAAGGCAGCCAGGAACAGCACCGAGCCTATCTGCAAAAAATGCTGGACGATCCCCATGCACAACCCGTGACGGGCTTCTTCGATAACCAGCCATTCGGCTATTTCGAAATCTACTGGGCTAAGGAAGATCGCATCGCCCCGTTCTATGAAGCCGACGATTACGACAGAGGGCTGCACCTGCTCGTTGGAGAGGAATCCTTTCGTGGCAAAACCTTCTACACGGCCTGGTTTTCATCCATCTGCCACTACCTGTTCCTCGACGACCCACGCACCCAGCGTATCGTCTGCGAGCCACGCCACGATAACCAGAGGCAGATCGCTAATTTCGACCGTAGCGGCTTCGCCAAGATCAAGCACTTCGACTTTCCCCACAAGCGCGCCTTGCTGGTAATGCTGTCCCGGGAGCGTTTTTTCAGTGACGGCCTTTACCAGCCACTGAAAAGTCAATAGCCCGACCACACAAAATTCGACACACAGCGCAACTATATAAACAAGAAAAATCCCGCTACCGCCCTGTAGAGCTGTATTTAACCACCAAGAAAAATGAGACTAATTTTTATTCTGGATTGATGAAAATAGGCGTCTCAAGGAAGGTTCACCTTAGTCCTCAAATCATGTTTCTTAAGGTGTCTGGTAGCACTTGGCGGTCAAAGACAGGTTCGCTACAGCCGCTGCTTGGACTCCCGCCTTCGCGGGAATGACGGGGAAGGTAAACGGATTGAAAATTCGAGTATTCATCTGTCGGCCCAGAGAAAGCGTGAAATTTGGTACGCAGATACCCAGACAGTCATTTAAAAAATTAATAAAGAGAGTAAAGAGCATAGCTATGTCAACACAACACATTTTGAGTCATCTGAGCAAAGCACTTCACCTTCGGCAAGTTTTCAAACCGACGCTTTCTGCAGTAGCCCTAGCGGCCGCCCTCCCCCCAGCGGTACAAGCACAAACCCAAGAATGGCAACTGAATATCCCCGCCCAGCCGCTCAGCCAAGCGCTGCAGGAACTGGCCAGTAAAACTGGCGCACAGCTGCTCTACAATCCAAGTGATGTCGAAGGTCTGCGCTCCACTACACTTAATGGTCGCTATCAACTGGCTGACGCGACCAGAACCATTATCCAGGGCACCGGGCTGAGTTATGGTCTGAACGGAGATACCGTTACATTGCAACCGGTTACTAAAAGTTCGTTGCAACTTTCAGTAACCGAAATTACCAGCCAGAAACTGGGAGCAGTCACAGAAGGCACTGGCAGCTACACCACCGGCGTCACCAGCACCGCCACCAAGATGAATCTGTCCATCCGTGAAACTCCGCAATCCATCAGCGTCGTTACTCGCCAACGTATGGATGACCAAGACTTGACCAGTATTACCAAGGTGCTAGAGCAAACACCTGGTGTCACCATCACCCGCAACTCAGATGAACGTTTCAATATCTACTCACGCGGTAGTGAGATTACCAAGTATCAGTATGATGGCCTCACCACTCATGTGGAGAATGGGACACAGAATATGACGCAAAACCTTGCCGACATGTCGATTTACGACAGAATCGAGGTTGTGCGTGGTGCCACCGGCCTGATGACCGGTGCGGGCAATGTCAGCGGCATGGTCAATATGGTACGCAAAAAACCCACCGAGATATTCCAAGCCAGCCTAGCCGGAAGCGTAGGGCGCTGGGATGACTATCGTGGCTCGGTAGATATGTCAGGTCCACTGACCAACAGTGGTAAGTTGCGCGCACGCTTTGTCGGCGCCAAACAGGAAAATGACAGCTTTACTGACTACCGCAGCCAGAAGCGTGATGTCTATTACGGCGTGGCGGAAGTGGATATTACTAATAGTACCACACTACGATTCGGTATTGACTACAATAAATATGACGTCAATGGTGGAGCCGATTCACCTTTATTCTATACCACCGGACAACAGACCAATCTCTCCCGCTCCACTACGGTAACTTCTAAACATCAAAACCAGAAGCTTGAAACAACTAATTATTTTTTCAATATTGATCAGGCGCTGGCAAATGACTGGAGACTGGTCATAGCTGGCGGCTATATGGACGTTGATCGAGACATCTCAAACTATGCGTCTATGACCAAGACCGGAGATCTCGATATCGATAGAGAAACAGGGACTTTTCTTGCAAGTCGAATAGCCAAGGCTGTCAATCCTCTTAGTCAAAAATCTGCCGCTGTCAATCTGCAAGGGCCATTTTCACTATTTGGCAGAGAACACCAAGCAATCGTCGGCTATGAGTTCAGTCGCTACAAGTCTCATTACGAAGCCTATGGTCAAGGGCGTATAACTACAAACCTGTCCAGCATTCACGATGTAGAGATGCCTAATCCCGACCTTCATCTTATTCAAGATTTTTATATCATTCAACAAGGATACTATGGCGCCCTACGTCTCAACCCAATTGATAAGCTTCATGTCATTTTAGGCGTTCGTGCATCTGACTATAAATACGATTCCTCTTTCGTATTACCGACTTCTAATTCTTATAGCTCTAGTGCTTATAAAAAGACAGGCGAAATCACCCCCTATGCCGGCCTAGTCTACGACCTAACACCTCAGCAGTCAGTCTATTTCAGCTATACCGATATTTTCCGGCCCAACAATAACACTGACATAAACCGCAAGGTGATTGAGCCACAGGTAGGTTCGAACTATGAGATCGGCTGGAAGGGCGAACTCTATGATGGCCACCTCAATGCTAATGTGGCACTCTACCGGGTCAGCCGTGACAACGCTACCGAACTTGCAGGCTATGACTCTACTAATACGGCTTATTACCGTGCCATCAATGGTTTGGAAACCAACGGTATTGATATCGAAATTGCCGGTGAAGTTCTAACAGGCTGGAATGTCAGCGCCAGCTACAGTCACTCCAGATCGGAAGATGCTAATGACACCCGCAAAACTTCAGAGCACCCGCTGGACACCGTCAAATTTTGGAATACATATAAATTCTCTGGCGAATGGAAAAACCTTACTATCGGTGGTGGCGCTCGCTGGCAGTCGAAAACGTCTACAACTCCATTTACATGGGCCGGAGTATATTACCAAGCTACACAGGATGATTTTGTAGTGGTTGATGCTATGGCCCGCTACAAGTTCAATCAGCACCTTTCCGCCAGCATCAATGCCAACAACATTTTCGACAAAAAGTACTATTCCGCCATCGATAATCTGAACGTGGGCTACTACGGCGCACCACGCAACCTCACTTTAGGCGTTAGATATGATTTCTGACCAGAAACCGGCAGGGCAATCGTAACCTGGAGTTTCCAGTTTTTAGTGGACACGTGACCGGTGATGGCGACGCGCTGCCTCGAACTCGTCAGGACTGACGCCGCCGAGATAGCTATGGCAGCGCGTTGAATTATAGAACCCATCGATGCAGTCGGATATATCCGAGGTCGCTACTTGCCGACTTGCATAGATACATTTCTTGATCCGTTCCTTCTTCAAACTGCTGCAGAAGGATTCAACAACCGCGTTGTCGCAGCAGTTGGCACGCCTGCTCATGCTTGGCTTAAGGTGATTGTATTTGCAGAAACGCCGCTATGCGTCACTGAATCGCCCCGGCTTTTGTGGAGGCCTCAACTCTTGAGAAGATGAGGCCATGAGAAAACTCCCCCGAAGTCCGTGAGCGTGCTGTACGCATGGTTCTGGAGCACCTGAACGACTACCCCTCCGAGTGGGCAACCATTGAAGCCATAGCCCCGAAGATTGGCTGTGCAGCGCAAACTCTGCATGCGCCACCAGACCGATGCCGGTCAGCGTCCTGGGCCGACCAGCGAAGAGCGTGAGCGCATCAAAGCCCTGGAACGGGAAAATCGCGAGCGGCGCAAAGCCAACGAGATTCTACGCCTGGCCAGTGCGTATTTTGCCCAGGCGGAGCTCGACCGCCGCACCAAGTCCTGAGGGCATTTGTCGACCAGCATCGTGACCGTCTCGGGGTCGAGTCGATCTGCCGCGTCTTGCAGATTGCCCCGTCCGGTTACCGCAGACACGCGGCGCAGCAGCGCAACCCGATACTGCGCTGTTGCCGTGCTCGGCGCGATGACACGCTGATCAATGAAATCCACCGCATATGGGACGCGAACATGCAGTGCTATGGCGCAGTGAAGGTCTGGAAGCAGCTTCAGCGAGAAGGCATCGAGGTAGCCAGATGCACGGTGGAGCAACTGATGCGCCGAGCTGGGTTGCAGGGCATCCGTGGCAGCCAGTGCGTCTCGATCCTCTACACAGAGCGACTGCCGGAGGCTGGTATCGAGCCCTCGGTGGGCAGCAAGGGCGACAGCTACGACACTCAGTTCCAATACTGTTGGACACCAACGTGATCTGACCCGAGCTACGACTGGCACAGTTGCCTTTGCATTGACTTGTCGATCACGTCGGATGTTCCCCGAGCACCGTCGGGCTCAATGCATGTGACCTAATAGGAGCTTTGTTCTGCACCATGAATGTCCTGTCCAGCTATTGAGGTTGGCGATGCCTTCTTCAATAAGGAGGAATTCGTGTGAATCAGGACGAAGTCATACTTGGTGTCGATACCCATCTGGATATGCATGTTGGCGCAGTGATTAGCGCCACCGGTAGGCTGCTTGGAACGCAGGCAGTGGAGACAACCGCAGCGGGTTATCTCCAATTGCTGAACTGGGCTCGATCATTCGGAGCATTGCGTCGCGCCGGTGTCGAGGGTACGGCCACCTACGGCGCAGGACTGACAAGACGCGATAATAGCGTCGAGATGTTCGAAGTCAACCATCCCGACCGAGCCGCAAGGCGGACGCGTGGAAAATCCGACCCCACCGGCGCTGAAAGCGCTGCATGTGCCGTCCTCGCAGGCCGTGCAACAGCCATCCCTAAACAGCAGTCTGGCGCTGCATACGCGATGCGCGCTGTCTCGGCGGCGCGCCGTAGCGCCGTGAAGTCCAAAACACAGACCATCAACCAGTTACGTGGGATCTTGGTCAGCGCGCCGCAAGACATCCGGGATCGCTTACTGCATCCCAAGGCCGAGGATTGCGTGCACATGTGCTTGAAAGTGAGATCGCTGGGCACGGGGCCCTTGCTGCAATCTCTGCGGGCAACCTTACGCCTCCTTGCGAAGCGGTGGCTGGCGTTGAAAGCGGTGGTCAAGGTTCTGGACGCGGAGCTCGAACAGCTCACATGTCAGCATGCTTCGCGGCTCCGCCAGAAGTTCGGCGTCGGGGCCCAAACCGCTGCCGTCCTGGTTTGCGTCGCTGGAGATAATCCGGATCGACTGAAGAGCGAGGCATCCCTGACAGCTCTCTGAGGGGTCAGCCCCTTGCAAGCCTCATCCGGAAAAACCAAACGTCATCGCTTGAATAGAGGTGGCGATCATTCAGCAAATAATGCTCTTTGGACCATTGCAATGGTCCGAATGCGAAGTGATCCTCGTGCGCGCGAATATGTTGCTCGCCGAACGGCACAGGGGCTATCGACCAAGGAGATCCAGCGATGCCTGAAGCGGTACATTGTGCGCGAGTTGTACCCGTTGATATTGGGTGATCTGGGCCAATCACCTGGCACCTCTTGACATAGGAGCGTCAACGCCTTGGCCGAAACCATCAACGGGCTGTACAAGGCCGAGCTGATTTACCGCCAGTCATGGAAGAGCCGCGGTAGGCGTCTGCCGAACACACCTTCAGAATCCCCAGATTAAGGACGATGGTGTCCACCTAAAAATACGTGGACACCATCGCACTTAATTCAAGGCCCAGGTTGTTCAGGAATGCCTGCACCCAGGTATCTCGATTGCCAGCGTAGCCCTGCGGCACGGTATCAACGCCAACCTGGTTCGCAAATGGATCCCGCTCTACCGGGACCGGAAAGCTTCTGCTTTGCCTGCATTTATACCGTTGAAGCTTGAGACCGCTGTGGCGATGCCAGCTCGGCAGGATGTCGCTCGCATCGATATTTCCTCCGAGCAGGGTACAGTCACTGTGAGCTGGCCGATCTCCGACCCTGGCGGCTGCGCCCGCTTTATCCGCAGCCTTTCGCAATGATCCGCATCGATACCATCTGGCTCGCCACCGAGCCCATGGACATGCGTGCCGGCACGGACACAGCCCTCGCCCGCGTGGTCACCGTATTCGGTGCGGCGAAGCCGCACTGCGCTTATCTGTTCGCCAACCGCCGCGCCAATCGGATGAAAGTCCTGGTGCACGACGGCGTGGGTATCTGGCTTGCTGCACGGCGCTTGCACCAGGGCAAGTTTCAGTGGCCTGGTATGCATCGAGGCCATGAAGTTGAACTCGACACCGAACAACTTCAAGCGCTGGTACTGGGCCTGCCTTGGCAGCGGGTTGGCGCCAACGGCGCAATTACGTTGCTCTGAATCGGGTCTTTTAGCTGTGTCGGGAGGGTTGCGTTGGTAAAATCCACGGCATGACCTCCTCGCCCAATCTCGACCAGATGCCCCCCCGATCAACTGCGCGCACTCGCTGCGCAGTTGCTGTCGAAGGTCGACACCATGGGCCGAGAGAGGCGCCGCGACAAGACCGTCATCGAGCAGCTCTCTCACGAGATCGCCATTCTCAAACGCCACAAGTTTGCCAAGCGCAGTGAGCAGATCAGCCCGGCGCAAGGCCGCTTGCTGGATGACTTGCTCAACACCGACCTTGAAGCCATAGACGCCGAGTTGAAAGCCCTTCGTCCCGCCCCGGCACCGGACGAACCACGCCAACAACCCAAGCGCGCCCCGTTGCCACCGCAGTTCCCACGTACCGTTATTCATCACGAGCCGGAGAACACCGAGTGTGCCTGCGGCTGCCAGCTTCAACGCATTGGCGAAGACGTCAGCGAGAAACTGGATTACACGCCAGGCCCGGCGCAAGTTTTTCGACCTGCATGTGGCGAACAAAAGCCAGTTGGCCGAGCAAGCGCTGCACTCCATCGGCGGCTTGTACGAAGTCGAACGGCAGGCCAAGGACATGAGCGATGAAGATCGCTGGCGATTACGCCAAGAAATAGCGGTGCCCATCGCTGAAAAGTTGCATGAGTGGATGATCGCTCAACGCGCGCTTGTGCCCGAGGGATCGGCCACAGCCAAGGCACTGGATTACAGCTTGAAACGCTGGGTAGCGCTGACGCGCTACCTGGATGACGGTGCTGTGCCCATCGATAACAACGCCTGCGAAAACATGATCAGGCCGTGGGCGCTTGGTAGGTCGAACTGGCTCTTTGCTGGATCGCTGCGCAGCGGTAAACGGGCTGCGGCGATCATGAGCCTGATCCAGTCGGCGCGCATGAACGGGCATGATCCGTATGCGTATCTTAAGAATGTGCTGATGCGGTTGCCGACGCAGAAGGCCAGAGAGATTGAGCAGCTACTGCCCCATCAATGGATGGCTGGCTAACCTGCGTAAGGCGTGTTCCCCGTACGCTTACGAGCCGCGAAGCTGTTGAGATGGCGACGTTGAAGTGGGTGCACTGGTACAACCACCAGCGCCTGCTGAGCTCAATCGGGTATGTCACGCCTGAGGCAAACTTCTACCAGCAACAAGCAGGTCAGGCCATGGCAGCCTGACTTAAACGAAATGGCCTCCACAAAAGCCGGGGCGGTTCACTACAGCCTATTTACAACGAGCCTTTAGCCAATCAGCCACGTCGCTATAAATTCCCTGAACCCTATCGGTCACGCCAGACATTCTTAAGAAGTCATGAGTCAAGCCTTCCATGACCTCGAAATCAACCTCCCCACCCTTACCCCATAAAGCGTCCGCATAAAACTTCCCCTCATCGCGTAATGGATCGTATTCTGCGACTCGTATATAAGCTGGCACAGGGCATGCCTTAACAGGCTCAAGCAATGGAGAAACTCGCCAGTCCAGTCTCTGCGCGCTCGAGTCAAGATAGTGCTGATAAAACCAGTCCATTGTCTCACTCTCCAGCAGATAACCTTCCCCATACTCCCGAAAAGACTCGTAAACACTTGAGGCATCCGTCACCGGATAGAACAACAGTTGCCCAGTAGGCCTGAATGCGGTTCTCTGCGTCCCTACACTTCCGCTACCGCTTGCCAATAGCGTTGCCAATGTCGCACCAGCGCTATCGCCACCGACAATGACTCTTTCCTTGTCCAGTCCCAATTGTTCTGCCTGCTCCACCAGCCAGCCGGCCGCATCCTCTGCATCTTCCACTGCCGTTGGAAAACGATGCTCCGGTGCCAAGCGATAAGCAGGCGCCAGAACCGCAAAACCGCTGGCCAGCGCCAGCCGACGGCAGACACAGGCATGGGAGTCCAAGCTGCCGACAACATAGCCACCACCATGAAAATAGAGGATGACTGGGCACTTTTCTTTTTCAGACAGAACCCCTCGATAGAACCTGGCCTCAATTGACTCGCCATCTCTCAATGGCACTCGGTACGACTGGATTTCAATACCTCGCGGCAGTTCGGGATCAAGCAATTCCGCGCTCAATTCAAACTCACGACGCGCCTGCTCGACACTGAGCTGGTGCATGGGTACAGCTTTTCCAGTCATTTTTCCCAGTTCGACCAACTCCAGAAATGCTTCGACATCCGGATCCAGAGGCATACTCAGCTCCATCAAGAGCCAGCCTGCAAAGGCTGGCGTTCGATCAAATTACCTGTTCCACACCTATGGCGCAGGAAAGGATTCTTTCTTGTGCAACCAAGAAGTCGTAATCTTTCAAGATGCTGTAGTGATCGCTATCGACACATAAGCTCACGACCTCCGTACCCAGGGCACTTTCAAAACATTTATGCCGAGCATGAGCCTCGCTCTGCGCCCACCAGACATTCACTACCGCCTTCAGCACCGGCATGGAGATAGCCTTCGAAGACAAAGCTCTCAACCTCATCCCCACAATAAAGGCCTGGGCCAAGTCTTCAGCATCGAATTCCCTCGCCTCTCCGCAGGAGGGAGAAGCCGATGCCAGGTTCAACCCAGTAAAGACATCCGCAAGAAGCTCCAGCGTGGGCTCGCAGGTCTTGTCCCACAAGGAAGACGGTAGTTCTTCCACTACACGCCCATACAGGGAATGGATAAACCCTTGCAGATCGTGCCGCCAGTCACCCTCATCACCATGCGTCTCCTCGGCAAATCCCGTTCCAGGGGGAATGAAACTGTCAACCAATGACAGAAATTCCACTTCCTGCCCCTGCTGCTCAAGCTCCGCGGCGACCAGAACCGCAAGGACTCCTCCCAGGGACCAGCCCATCAAACGATACGGACCATAAGGCTGGGCCTGGCGGATATATTGCGCATAATCAATGGCCATCGCGGCCAGCGATTCATCCTGCCAGCCAAGATCCAGCAACATACGGCATTGCAAACCGTAAATACTGCATACGCCATCAAGACGGCGAGCAACCGGCTCATAGTCGAACACCGTACCGAAGCCTGCATGGATGCAGAACAGTGGTATTACCGAGGCCACTTGGCGGTTGAGCAGTAGCAGCGGATTCAGCTGCGCCGCACTATCGCTGAAACCGGAAAGTTCCGCGATCGAAGGACGGGTCATAAGATCACGCAGCTTCAATTCGAAACCTTCGATTTTCAACGCCCGGACCTTGGAGATGACTTTCAGGCTGCGCAGCGAGTCGCCGCCTCGCTCGAAGAAATTATCGGTCACACCGATTCGCTCGACGCCGAGCACTTCGGCCCAGATACGCGATAACTGTTCTTCCAGCGCATTGCGCGGCGCCACATAAAGCTCTTCACAACCACTGAAGTCAGGCTCTGGCAACGCCTTGCGGTCCAGTTTGCCATTCGGGCTCACCGGCAAGGACTCCAGCACCATGATCTGCGTCGGCACCATATAGTCCGGCAGGCATCCGCGCAGACGCTCTCTCAGTGCCTCGTTTCGCCCCAGCGGCAGGCCATGAGCCGTGACATAGCCCACCAGTTGCCGATCCGCCTCGCCACCACAGACTATAGCCACTGCGTCCCGCACATCCGCCTGCTCGCGTAAACGCGCTTCGACCTCCCCCAACTCAATGCGGAAGCCACGAATCTTGACCTGCTGATCAAGACGCCCCAGGTATTCGTAGACCCCATCTGCACGCAGCCGGACAAGGTCGCCGGTTCGGTACAGTCGACCACCGACTGAAAAGGGATCGGCCACAAAACGCTCGGCGCTCAACCCAGGACGCGCGTGGTAGCCGCGTGCCAATCCCTGTCCGCCAATAAATAGCTCGCCTGCGACCCCGTCGGGCAGCCGGTTGAGTTGCGTATCCAGCACATACAGTTCACGCGCACCAACCACTGCGCCGATGGGCGCGATGGGGCCACCACACCACTGCTGCGCATGAGCATCTACTGTCCACAGTAGCGGCGTCACCACTGTCTCGGTAGGGCCATAACCATTGGTCAGGTAGCGCGGACGCAGCTCGGACTTGACTAGCTCGAACGTCGCCTCGGCGACCGCATCGCCACCGAAACAATAGGTATCCACCTTGGGCGGTGCTTTATCAGACGAGGCTACGCACTCGGCAAGCTCCCGCAGATAAGCCGGAGGGAAACAGGCAATAGTGATGGCTTTATCATGCAGTACCTGCAGTGTCTGCTCAGGTGTCCAGAGTTGTTGATCACGCAAGACCATCTCGCCGCCACTGAGCAATACCGACAGCCAGCGCTCCTGGGCGCCATCGAAAGCAAAGGACATAAAGAGCAGTTCACGAGTCTCCTGCTCCATCCCATACTTTTCGACGATGGCCTGGCAGTGCATGCTCAAGGGACCATGGCTTACCGCCACGCCCTTGGGCTGCCCAGTCGACCCCGAGGTATAGATCAGATAGGCCAGACTGTCGGGACTGAGTGCAGCTACTGGCCAGGCAGAAGGAATAGCACACTCCCCGAGCCGATCGATTTCCAGAATATCGATGGCATATGCCCCACTGAATCGTGCACCGAGATCGGAATGAGTTAGCAGCAACGACATTTCCGAGTCCCGAATTATCCAATCGAGACGCTCCGTCGGGTAGTCGATATCCAAGGGCACATAGGCGGCTCCCGCCTTGAGCACCGCGTAAAAGGCAACGATAGACTCCAGCGAACGATTCAGCGCTACTCCGACACGGTTTTCCAGCCCAATACCCCGAGCTTGTAGAATATTGGCAAGTTTTCCAGCACGCTGCTCCAGAAGTTTATAAGTCATGCTGTCCCCGGCGCACCTCACGGCAATTGCCTGAGGTGATCGCTGAGCCTGAGAGGTAATAAGCTCGACTAAGGATGGAATGCCCGGAGAAGTATCTGCTTCGGTTTTTTCTGCCTCAGGCAATAAAAGCAGACTGCCCAGATAGCCATCGGCATTTCCAAGCAGTGCCTGCAGCAAATGTTCGAAGGATTCGACTATTCGAGAGACATCCTGAGGAATGAAGCGATCACGCAGGTACATAAATTCAATGTTCAACGTGGCCCCAAGATGTATCGCCAGATCCATTGCATAGTTCGTGACGTCACGACTCTTGGCCTGCCCGAAGCTGATAGTTTCTGCAACGCCCTGCTGTAAACGCTCGCCGATGGGATAGTTCTCGAAGACGATAATACTGTCAAACAGTGGCTGCCCGGCGTATCCGCTCCAGCGTTGAATATCAGCCAGGGAGCTATGCTCATGACTCCGTATATCCAGATTATAGTCTTGCAACTGCTGCAACCACTGTCCTACCTGTTGCTCTGGCAGTGCCTCCTGAATGACCGGTAAGGTATTGATGAACAGCCCAAGTACTTTATCCATACCGGGCAAATCCACAGGGCGACCAGATACCGTCGCACCAAAACATACCGTGGACTGTCCGGTATAGCGCTGCAGCAGCAATAGCCATACCGCTTGGATAACTGTATTAGGCGTCACTTTCAGGCGCTTTGCAAAAATGAGTAGGGATTCCGTCCGCGCTATATCCCAGTTCAGATACAGCGCCGCATGGCCACCGGAATTTGTATCAGGCTTCGCTAAATTATCAGCCAACAACGTGGGGCCAGGCAGGGTATCCAGCTTTTCCATCCAGAAACGTTCACTGGATCCGGCATCCTGCCGTTGCAGCCAGGCCAGATAGTCACTGTACTGATATTTAATTGGCTCGACCGCCTGCCCCGCATAACGGGCTAGAACCTCGCCGATAAGCTGAGAGGTACTCCAGCCATCCATCAGGATGTGATGAGTGGTCCATATCAGATGTTGCTGATCCGAGAATTGAACAAGAGTAAGGCGCATCAAGGGCGCGTGCGAAAGTGAAAATCCATGTTGGCGATCCTTTGCCGCCTGCTGGTCAATCCGATCAAGGCTTTTCCCATGATTGAGGTGATGCCAATCAAGCACTTGCAAGTCCATTTCGGCCATACGATGTACAACCTGCACAGGTTCACTCAACAGGCCACCTGTATGGAAACTTGTCCTCAGTATTGAATGTGCTTTTATCGCTGCCTTCCAGGCGGCGATAAAACGCTCTATATCCAGACCATTGACCGGGACACTGGTCTGATTGACATAAACATCATCCTGAAGGCTATGGAACAGAATACCTTGCTGTGTCGGTGTCAGCGGGTAGATATCCTCAATTTCGCGAGCCATAACCGGCAAAGTGTCCAGTTGCTCCTGGCTCAAGCCGGCCAAAGTAACATCCGATGGAGTCAGGCCGCTGTTATCTTCAGAAATGCAATGTTCGATCAGGATCCTGAGTTCTTCAGCGTACTCCCGCGCCAGATACTGGATAGTTTCCTCCCTGAACATCTCACGACTGAAACTCCAGTTCAGACTCAGTTCGCCGCCATAGACTTGGCCGTTGATGCTTAGCCAGTTACCCAGAGGAGCCTGTTCGCTCTGGCTTGCACCTGGGCTTTCCAGTGCAGGCGCAAGGAATGCCTCCTCTCCGTCATCCTGCTCTTGGGCAAAGCTGCTATCGAACTGCCCCAGATAGTTGAAGGTGATCCGTGGTACGGGGAGTTGGGCCAGGGCTTGTTGTGCCGGCGCCTCTCCCAGATAGCGAAGTGCACCGAAACCAATGCCTTTATGCGGAATCGCGCGCAGTTGTTCCTTGATTCCCTTGATCGAGCCATCCAGGGTTCCAGTTGGACTCAGCTTCACCGGGAATACACTGGTAAACCAACCCACGGTTCTTGTCAGGTCGATATCCTCGAACAACTCTTCACGGCCATGCCCTTCGAGTTGAATCAGTACATCGCTCCGTTCTGTCCAACGTGCAATGACACGAGCCAGCGCCGTCAGCAACAGATCATTGACCTGGGTGCGATAAGCTGCCGGCGCCTGTTGCAGCAGTTGTTGGGTACAGGTCCGATCCAAACGAGTCTGAGCGCTGGCTGCATAAAGCCCCTGCAGAGAGCCTTCCGGGTTATCGCAGGGCAATTCGGATTGAGTATCAGCCAACTGCGTTGCCCAGTAGCCTAATTCCTGTTGCAGCGCTTCACTATTAGCATAGGTTTGCAGATGCTCCGCCCAAGCTTTGGTCGAGCTAGTTTTTGCAGGCAGTTTGATCGTCTGGTCTGCTTGCAGTTGGCCATAGGCCATCTGCAAATCCTCTAGCAGGACGCGCCAGGACACGCCATCCACCACTAGGTGATGAATCGCCAGCAACAATCTCTGACTACCATCGGCCAGCGTCGCCAGCACCGCTCGAATCAGTGGGCCACCCTGCAAATCCAGGCTACGCTGGGCTTCGTTACACAAGGCCTCCAGCTCGGCTTCATCCTGAACCTCGGACTGCCACAGAAGCAATTGCGGTTCGGCAACCGGGTGGTAACAAGCCGTCCACATCCGATTGACATCCTGTGTGAAACTCAGTCGTAGAGCATCGTGGTGAACGACAAGTGCCCGAATGGCTTGTTCAAGGGACTCGGCATTCAGATCTTTGCCTGGTTTAAGCAACAACGCCTGGTTCCAGTGATGACGCTCGGGGATGTCTTCCTCGAAGAACTGCTGATGAATAGGCAGCAACAGCGCTTCGCCCGTAACCGGGCCTTGATCGATCTGCAGACCTCCCTCTTCGCCACACGTCGCTACCGAGGCCAGCCCCTGTACCGTTTGATGCTGGAACAGTTCCTTGGGCGTAAAGCGGATACCCGCCTGCCGGGCACGGCTGACCACCTGGATCGAAATGATCGAGTCGCCACCCAGTTCGAAGAAGTTATCGGTCAGGCCGACCTTCTCGACCTTCAGTACATCGGCCCAGATACTTGCGATCTGCTGCTCCAGCTCACTCTGCGGCGCGATGAACTCCTGCTGCAATTGACTGACGTCAGGCTTCGGCAATGCCTTGCGGTCCAACTTGCCGTTCGGCGTCAGTGGTAGTTTGTCCAGGAACAGCAGGTGGGCCGGAACCATATAGTCCGGCAGGACTTCCTTTAGATAGTCGCGCAGGCTCGTGCGCAATTCACTCTGCTGCTCGACATCAGCCGTTTGATCCCCAGTCGATACCAAGTAGGCCGCCAGTTGCTTGCCACTCGGCCCTTCGATATCGATGACGACCGCTTCGCGAACAGCTTCATGTTCTTGCAGCCGGGCCTCGATCTCGCCCAGTTCGATACGGAACCCGCGAATCTTCACCTGATGGTCGATACGCCCAACGTACTCGATCACACCATCGGTACGGTAACGAGCCAGATCACCAGTGCGGTACAGACGACCACCTCCCAGCCTACTCTGGTCGAATGGATCAGGAACAAATCGCTCCGCGGTTAGTGCCGGGCGTTGATGATAACCCCGGGCAAGCCCCACCCCACCTAGGTAAAGTTCCCCAGCTACATGCTGAGCAGCAGGCGAAAAGCTACCGATCAAGATATGCATCTTGAGGTTATCAATCGGTTGTCCAATCGGAATGCCACTCTGGTCTTCTGGACGACACGTCCAATGTGTCACATCAATCGCAGCCTCGGTTGGGCCATATAGATTAAACAGCTCCGCTTTCGGCAGTCGTACCAAGGTCTGCAGTGCAAGCTCCACTGGAAATGCCTCACCGCTACACACAATACGTTTGATGCTTGTACAGCTCTCCACCTGCTCATTGGCCATGAAAGCTTGAAGCATTGAGGGCACGAAGTGCAATGTAGTTACCTTATGGCGGTGAATAGTTTCGATCAGGCGCACCGGATCACGGTGGTCACCGGGTTGTGCCATCGCCAAGCGTGCCCCGGTTATCAGCGGCCAGAAAAACTCCCAGACCGATACATCAAAACTAAAAGGTGTTTTCTGCAGAGTGGTATCGACCGTATCCAGCTCATAGGCTTTTTGCATCCAGATCAAGCGGTTGACCAGCCCTGCATGACTATTGGCTGCTCCTTTGGGTCTCCCTGTCGAACCAGAGGTATAAATCACATAAGCTAGGTTCTCAGGTCGAACGATATTTTCCGGATTAACTCCGCTGTAGTCTCTCAGCGACTCGTTGCCCTGATCCAAAACAATAGTTTTGATATGGTTTGAGATCGGCAACTGCTCTTGCAGATGGCTCTGCGTCAGCAACAATTGGATGCCGCTGTCTTCCATCATGTACGTCAGCCGCTCCTGCGGATATTCCGGGTCCAGCGGCACATAGGCACCGCCAGCCTTGAGAATCGCCAGCAGGCCAATCACCATTTCCAGGCTGCGTTCCACCGCGATGCCGACCAGTACGTCCGGGCCCACACCCAACTCGCGGAGTTTGTGTGCCAGTTGATTGGATTTTTTGTTCAGCTCTTGGTAGGTCAGTTCTTTATCACCAAACACAACAGCCACGGCATCCGGGGTTTCCTTGACCTGTGCTTCGATTAACTGGTGGATGCATTGATCGCTCGGGTAACTCGCTTCAGTGCGGTTCCAATCGTAGATAATCTGTTGCTGCTCCTCTGAACTGAGCAGCGGCAATTCAGCAATACGTTGGCTCGGCGCCTTGACGATGCCTTGCAGCAGATTGAGCCAATGCTTGGCCAAACGCTCGATGGTCGCCCTGTCGAACAAGTCTGTCGCATAGTTCAGCGAAGCAGCAATTCCATGACCATGCTCGAAGGTATCCAAGCTTAGATCGAACTTAGTGGTATTTCCGTCCCAAGAAAGCCCTTCGACTGTCAGTCCTGACAAGCAGCGGCTCTCGCCTCTGACCTGGGTCTGGTGGTTGTACATCACCTGGAACAGCGGGCTGTGGCTCAGGCTGCGCTCCGGGTGCAGGGCCTCGACCAGTTGCTCGAACGGCAAATCCTGATGCGCCTGTGCGCCAAGTGCCGTTTGCTGGACCTGCTTGAGCAGACTGCTGAAGGTTGTGTCCAGATCGAATTCTGCCTTGAGCACCTGGGTATTGACGAAAAAGCCGATCAACCGCTCGGTTTCCACCCGGTTACGGTTGGCGGTGGGAACGCCCACACGAATATCGTCCTGGCCCGAGTAGCGGTGCAGCAGGCTCTGGAAACTGGCCAGCAACAGCATAAACAGGGTCACGCCCTGTTGCTGGGCCAGTTGTTTCAGCGATTGTGCGAGGTCGTCGTTAAGGCTAACGCTGAAATTAGCGCCCTCCTGACTCTGGATCGCCGGACGTGGCCGATCGGTGGGCAGTTCCAATACCGGCTGTTCTTCACCTAGTTGTTCTTTCCAGTAGGCCAGTTGCCGTTCCTGCTCACCAGCTTCCATCCAGTTGCGCTGCCAGATGGCATAGTCGGCATATTGGATCGGCAGTTCCGGCAGAGTGACTTGCTGGCCTGTGCGATAGCCTTCATAAAGCTGAACCAACTCATCGACCATGATGGGCATCGACCAGCCATCGGAGACGATATGGTGCAGGGTCAGGATCAGGACATGATCGTCCTCGGCTAACCGCAGCAGCTTTATCCGTATCAACGGACCTTGTTCCAGATCGAAAGGCTCAGCGACTTCTTCCTCGACCTTGGACTGGATCAGCTCCTCGCTCGTATCTTCCTGCTTCTCCTGAAGCAGCGCAAAGTCAATCTTTGGATGAATGATCTGCAGCGCCTGCTCCCCTTCCTGGCGGAAGGTGGTGCGCAGGCTTTCGTGGCGGGCGATCAGGGCTTCAAAGCTGGCGCGCAGCGCCCCAATATTCAAGTCACCCTTGAACCTGAGGGCTGTAGGCATATTGTAGGCAGTGCTCTCAGGCTCCAGTTGCCAGAGGAACCATTGGCGCTGCTGGGCGTAGGACAGTAGCAGTGTCTGAGTACGATCCACTCGCTGAAAGGCCGGTGTCGTATTGGATACTCCCTGCCCTATATGGGCAGCGAAATCCTCCAGCATCGGTGCCTCGAACAACGTACGCAGTGGCTGTTCGATATTCAAGTCTTGGCGGATGCGAGAAATCACCTGGATGGCTAACAAAGAGTGCCCCCCCAGTTCAAAAAAGTTGTCCCTCAGGCCAACCCTCTCGACTTTCAGCACGTCCGCCCAGATGCTTGCGATCTGCTGTTCCAGCTCGCTTTGCGGCGCGACATATTCCTGCTGCAACTGGCTGGCATCGGGTTTCGGCAGTGCCTTGCGGTCCAGCTTGCCGTTTGGTGTCAGCGGTAATGTATCCAGGATCATCAAATAGGTAGGAATCATGTGCCCCGGTAGAGCCCGTTTCAACAACTGCCGGACTTCATCCAGAAAAGCCTGTTGTGCCTGCTCGTCCAAAGCTAGCTCTGGCACCAGATAGGCAGCCAGTTGCTGAGCCTGCTCCTCAACTATATTCACACAGACATTGCCCACGCCCGGAAAAGTGCGCAGTAGGCTTTCAATTTCCGCCAGCTCGACACGATAGCCACGGATTTTCACTTGGCTGTCCTTACGCCCGGCGAACAGTAACTCCCCATCTCTGGTGCGGCGTATACGATCACCACTACGGTAAGTCCGCCTTCCGCTGGAGTTGGAAAGATCGGGAACAAAACGTTCGGCTGTCAATGCCGGACGCCCCAAATAACCTCTGGCTAGCCCTGCACCCGAGATATGCAGCTCTCCACAGACACCATCAGGGACAATTTGCAGGTCGTCATCCAACAATTGGATACCGGTATTTCCCAGGGGCCAGCCCAGATGCGGAGCTCCCTTCATCTCTCCCGCCAGAACGCCTACGGTGGTTTCCGTAGGGCCGTAGTGGTTGAACACTGTCAGTCCTGGCGCCAAAGCCACTATCCTGCTCAACAAAGATGGGGGACAGACTTCGCCACCTAGAATCAGACAGCGCCTGGGTAGCACCTGCCGTCCAAGAGACAGCATCACTCCCAAGTGAGAAGGAACAATCTTAACGGCATCCACCTCGTAGACCTGTATGTAGCTAGCAAATGCCTCTGCATCAAGAACTGTTTCCTTATCCAGAAGATGCAGTTTCTTACCTGTGCACAGAGCACCGTATAAAACAGTGTGGCCCAAGTCTGCCGTTGGTGTGGAGACCATCGCCATACTTTGGATCGCATCCAAAGGTAGACACTGACCAATGGAATTGACGTAATTCTCTAAGGCACCGTGGGATACTGCTACACCCTTTGGCATACCGGTGGTGCCGGAGGTGTAGATAACATATGCTAGGTTTGCTGGCTGCGCGAAATTGGCAAGATTTTCTTGTGAATAAACGTCCAGCCCGCTCTTATCCAGATAGAGGCACAGAGTAGGAATTGGTAGCCTGTCTTGCTGATACTCCTGAGCCAGTAACAACTGGATGCCACTGTTCTCTATTAGATAAAGTAGACGATCATGCGGATATTCCGGGTCCAGCGGCACATAGGCACCGCCAGCCTTGAGAATCGCCAGCAGGCCAATCACCATTTCCAGGCTGCGTTCCACCGCGATGCCGACCAGTACGTCCGGGCCCACACCCAACTCGCGGAGTTTGTGTGCCAGTTGATTGGATTTTTTGTTCAGCTCTTGGTAGGTCAGTTCTTTATCACCAAACACAACAGCCACGGCATCCGGGGTTTCCTTGACCTGTGCTTCGATTAACTGGTGGATGCATTGATCGCTCGGGTAACTCGCTTCAGTGCGGTTCCAATCGTAGATAATCTGTTGCTGCTCCTCTGAACTGAGCAGCGGCAATTCAGCAATACGTTGGCTCGGCGCCTTGACGATGCCTTGCAGCAGATTGAGCCAATGCTTGGCCAAACGCTCGATGGTCGCCCTGTCGAACAAGTCTGTCGCATAGTTCAGCGAAGCAGCAATTCCATGACCATGCTCGAAGGTATCCAAGCTTAGATCGAACTTAGTGGTATTTCCGTCCCAAGAAAGCCCTTCGACTGTCAGTCCTGACAAGCAGCGGCTCTCGCCTCTGACCTGGGTCTGGTGGTTGTACATCACTTGGAACAGCGGGCTGTGGCTCAGGCTGCGCTCCGGGTGCAGGGCCTCGACCAGTTGCTCGAACGGCAAATCCTGATGCGCCTGTGCGCCAAGTGCCGTTTGCTGGACCTGCTTGAGCAGACCGCTGAAGGTTGTGTCCAGATCGAATTCTGCCTTGAGCACCTGGGTATTGACGAAAAAGCCGATCAACCGCTCGGTTTCCACCCGGTTACGGTTGGCGGTGGGAACGCCCACACGAATATCGTCCTGGCCCGAGTAGCGGTGCAGCAGGCTCTGGAAACTGGCCAGCAACAGCATAAACAGGGTCACACCCTGTTGCTGGGCCAGTTGTTTCAGCGATTGTGCGAGGTCGTCGTTAAGGCTAACGCTGAAATTAGCGCCCTCCTGACTCTGGATCGCCGGACGTGGCCGATCGGTGGGCAGTTCCAATACCGGCTGTTCTTCACCCAGTTGTTCTTTCCAGTAGGCCAGTTGCCGTTCCTGCTCACCAGCTTCCATCCAGTTGCGCTGCCAGATGGCATAGTCGGCATATTGGATCGGCAGTTCCGGCAGAGTGACTTGCTGGCCTGTGCGATAGCCTTCATAAAGCTGAACCAACTCATCGACCATGATGGGCATCGACCAGCCATCGGAGACGATATGGTGCAGGGTCAAGATCAGGACATGATCGTCCTCGGCTAACCACAGCAGCTTTATCCGTATCAACGGACCTTGTTCCAGATCGAAAGGCTCAGCGACTTCTTCCTCGACCTTGGACTGGATCAGCTCCTCGCTCGTGTCTTCCAGCCTCTCCTGAAGCAGCGCAAAGTCAATCTTTGGATGAATGATCTGCAGCGCCTGTTCCCCTTCCTGGCGGAAGGTGGTGCGCAGGCTTTCGTGGCGGGCGATCAGGGCTTCAAAGCTGGCGCGAAGTGCCCCAATATTCAAGTAACCCTTGAACCTGAGGGCTGTAGGCATATTGTAGGCAGTGCTCTCAGGCTCCAACTGCCAGAGGAACCATTGGCGCTGTTGAGCATAAGATAATGGAATGGAATTAAAGAGGCTCTGAACCGGTGGCAGGGGCAAATTCGCTGGAGAGATATTTTCTTCATACATTTTCCCTAGATAAACTTTACGCTTATCCAGCGGTAGAGTGACAAAGCGCCTGGCAATACTAATGGCCGCGTCCATACTCATTCGATCGCCTCCAAATCTTCAAAAAAAACATCCAGTCGGTGTAGCTTTTCTTCAAATACAGAGGCGGCATGGCCATCCAGGCTTGAAACAAAATCGCGCAAAATTGGATATTGAAAAAGCATCGACGGCTCCACTTTCAAGCCAAGAACTATCTGTAGCCGAGACACAATGGAAATAACAAGTAGAGAATGTCCGCCTAACTCAAAGAAGTTATCGGTCAGACCAACCTTTTCGACTTTCAGAACATCCGCCCAGATATTTGCCACTTGCTGCTCCAGCTCACTCTGTGGCGTGACAAATCCCTGCTGCATCTGACTGGTATCGAGTTTTGGCAATGCCTTACGGTCCAGCTTGCCATTGAGCGTCAGCGGAAGCTTGTCCAAGAACAGCAGATGGACTGGGGCCATATAGTCCGGCAGGACTTCCTTCAGATAATCGCGCAGGCTGCTACGCAGTGCAGCCTGTTGTTCAAGCCCATTCGAAAATCGAGTATCCGTGACGAGATAGCCAACTAGTTGCTTACCACTCGGCCCTTCGATATCGATTACCACTGCTTCACGAATGGCTTCATGCTCTTGCAACCGGGCTTCAATCTCACCCAGCTCTACACGAAAACCGCGAATCTTCACCTGATGGTCGATACGGCCAACGTATTCAATTACACCGTCGGCACGGTAGCGGGCCAAATCACCAGTGCGGTAGAGCCGCCCTCCACCTTTCCCGCTATTATCGAATGGGTTGGGGATAAATCGTTCGGCCGTCAGTGTTGGACGGTCGTGATAACCACGACTCAGCCCCTCTCCACCCAGATGCAGTTCACCCCTCAGATTCACTGGCAGCGGGCTCAAACCCTCGTCGAGTACATAGGCATAGCGTCGCCCGACCGGCCTGCCAATCGGCGCATAGCCCTCAAATATCTCAGAATCTGCTTCCCATAGCAGCGGAGTAACCACGGCTTCCGTGGGACCGTATGCATTGAATATACGGAACACCTGAATGGCATCAGTTAATAGACCATGTCCCCAGGCCTCGCCTCCCAGGATGCACAAGCGGACATCAATACTCTTCTGCGCCCCGCCCAAGCTTTCGACAATATGAGCTAGATAGGCCGGTGGTATATTGAGAATGGAGACTCCATACTTATGGATACGCTCCACCAGTTGCTTGATCGACCACTGTTTTATCTCGCCAATGACCAATCGCAGGCCAAAGGCTAAAGACATGAAAATCTGTTCGGCAGCAGCATCGAAACTGATCGAGGCAAACTGCAGCATGCAGTCCTTCTCAGTGATGCCATAACGCAGCGCAGCCGCCTGGCAATGCATGGAGAAAGCCCCATGGGGAATGGTCACGCCCTTAGGTTTTCCCGTAGAACCAGAAGTAAAGATCAAATAGGCAGCACTGCCCTGCATCGACTGTCGTGCCGGTGCATCCTCTTCATACCCAGCAAGCCAGTCGGTTTTCTGGCCCAGACTCAAGCAGAGGACACTTTCCGGAACAGATAAATGTTCCTGTAAATGCTCTTGGATCAGCAGCAGCCCAACCCCGCTGTCCTCGATCATGTAAGCCAGCCGCTCTCGTGGATACTTCGGGTCCAACGGTACATAAGCACCACCAGCCTTGAGGATCCCCAGCAGGCCAATCACCATTTCCAGACTGCGCTCGACGGCAATACCCACCAGCACGTCCGGGCCTACGCCTAGTTCAATCAGCTTGTGCGCCAATCGATTAGCTTTTTTATCAAGCTGCTTATATGTGAGTTCCCGACTCTCGAAGACAACGGCCACCGCTTGTGGAGTCCTGCGTACCTGCTCCTCGATCAGCTCGTGAATACACTGGTCACTTGGATAGTTCGCTTCAGTGCGGTTCCAGTCATAGATAATCTGCTGCTGTTCGTCCTGGCTCAACAACGGTAGCTCACCAAGAGCTTTTCGTGGACTATATGCAAGAGTCTGAAGCAAGTTTCTGAAATGCTCAGAAATTCTTTGAACTGTCGAAGCACTGAAGTGCTCCCGATCATAACTGTAATGAATCGACAAGGTATCGCCCAGACCGACTGCCAGGGTTAGTGGGTAATTAGTCTGTTCTTGGCTCATTACCGGTCCAAACTTGATGCCTTCTGGTGCACCTTGTTGCAAAGCTTCGGAGATCGGATAATTTTCAAAGACCAGAATAGTGTCAAACAGCGCCTCGCCGCCCAGCCCAGCCCACCGCTGAACTTCATACAACGGTGTATATTCGTGCTCACGCAAGGCCAAGTTCCGGGCCTGTACCTGCTCGATCCACTGTGCCACGCTCCGTTCCGGTTTCGGGCTGGCAATAACCGGCAAGGTGTTGATAAACAGCCCCAGTTGTTGCTCCACGCCTTTCAGTTCCGCAGGACGGCCAGCCACCGTGGCGCCGAAGCTGACGGTGTCCTGGCCTGTGTAGCGTTGCAGCAACAGCAACCAGGCTGCCTGTACCAAGGTATTGACCGTTACCCGCTGCTGACGAGCGAACTCACTGAGGTATCGGGTTTGATGTTGATCCAGAGCCTGGTAGTGATCGCCGTAGCCAGTGCCGAGATGTGCTCTGTCCTGGCGAATGGCTTGGGCTAAACGAGTCGGCTCTTCCAGCTCATTGAGCTGTTCTCTCCAGAAAGTTTCGCTGATCGCTTTATCCTGTTTCTGCAGCCAGTCGATATAGTCCCGGTAGCGGCCTGTTTGCGAATTGGATTGCACACCGGCATAGGCCTGCAGCACCTCACCCAACAACTGCGAATTGCTCCAGCCGTCCATCAAGATATGGTGGCCGGTATAGATCAAGTGATGGCTGTTTTCATCCGTACGAATGACCGCAATACGCAGCAGTGGATCATTCAGCAGATCGAAACTTTTTTGCCGATCGGCTTCGGCCCAAGTATCTAACCCCGCCTGAAGATCAGGCTGGGTACGCCAGTCCAAGCTGGCGAAGGGCATTTCCACATGTTTGCGGATGACCTGCAGTGGCTGTTCGAACTGGGTAATAAAGCTGGCGCGCAGTACTTCATGACGGTCGACTGCTGCTTGCCAAGCTTGGCGAAAGCGCTCGATGTCCAGCCCTTGCACGTCAACACGCATCTGATTGATATAGTCGCCACCCTCCTGTGCGTACAGGGTGTGGAACAGCATCCCCTGCTGCATTGGTGATAGCGGATAAATATCTTCTATTATCTTTGCGGCTATTGGCAGAGCGTCCAGTTGCTCTTGGCTCAAACCAGCCAGAGGAACGTCCGATGGCGTCAGACCAAAGGTATTTTCGTCCACACAGTGAGCAATCAGCACCTTGAGCTCTTCGGCATACTCTTGTGCCAGACACTGAATGGTCTCCTCCCTGAACATCTCACGACTGAAACTCCAGTTCAGACTCAGTTCGCCGCCATAGACTTGGCCGTTGATGCTTAGCCAGTTACCCAGAGGAGCCTGTTCGCTCTGGCTTGCACCTGGGCTTTCCAGTGCAGGCGCAAGGAATGCCTCCTCTCCGTCATCCTGCTCTTGGGCAAAGCTGCTATCGAACTGCCCCAGATAGTTGAAGGTGATCCGTGGTATGGGGAGTTGGGCCAGGGCTTGTTGTGCCGGCGCCTCTCCCAGATAGCGAAGTGCACCGAAACCAATGCCTTTATGCGGAATCGCGCGCAGTTGTTCCTTGATTCCCTTGATCGAGCCATCCAGGGTTCCAGTTGGACTCAGCTTCACCGGGAATACACTGGTAAACCAACCCACGGTTCTTGTCAGGTCGATATCCTCGAACAACTCTTCACGGCCATGCCCTTCGAGTTGTATCAGTACATCGCTCCGTTCTGTCCAGCGTGCAATGACACGAGCCAGCGCCGTCAGCAACAGATCATTGACCTGGGTGCGATACGCTGCCGGTGCCTGTTGCAGCAGTTGGCGGGTGAAATCTTGATCAAGACGAGTCTGAGCAGTGGCTGCGTGCAGGCTTTGCAGAGAACCCTCAGGGTTATCGCAAGGCAACTCGGCACTTGCATCGTCCAGCTCGGCTTGCCAGTACAACAATTCCTGCTGCAAGACCTCGCTGGCGGCATAATCACGCAGATGCTCGGCCCAAGCTTGAGTCGAGCTGGTCTTGGCCGGCAGGCTGACAACCTGGCTAGTATCCAACTGAGCATAGGCTGTCTGCAGGTCCTCCAGCAGGATGCGCCAGGACACACCATCTACCACCAAGTGATGGATCACTAGCAGCAGTCGCTGGCTACCATCGTCCAAGGTCGCCAAAACGGCCCTAAGCAAGGGCCCGCCCTGTAGATCCAGGCTGCGCTGGGCTTCATTGCAAAGATCCTCCAGCGCTTGCTCTCCCTCCACATCGACAGCCCACAGGATGGGGTTTTGCCCCCAGGCGTGCTGCTGTTCCAAGAGTGAATGGTACTGCGCAGCCCAAACACCATCCGCCTGCCGCGAAAAGCCCAAGCGCAAGGCATCGTGGTGAGTGATCAATTCTTGCAGTGCCCGCTGGAGCGTTTCACTGCTCAGTATCTTGCCCGGCTTAAGCAATAGCGACTGGTTCCAATGATGGTGCTCAGGGACCTCGCTATCGAAGAACCATTGATGAATCGGTAGCAGCAACGCTTGTCCATTTACCAAGCCCTGGTCAATCTGAAATCCAGCCGACTCTCCCTGTTGTGCCACGGAGGCGAGCCCCTGCACCGTCTGGTGCTGGAACAGCTCCTTGGGTGTAAAGCGGATACCGGCCTGCCGCGCGCGACTGACCACCTGAATGGAAATTATCGAGTCGCCACCCAGCTCGAAGAAGTTGTCGGTCAGCCCAACCCGCTCGACCTTCAGCACATCCGCCCAGATCGCGGCGATCCGTTGCTCCAGCTCACTCCGAGGTGCTACATAGGCCTGTTGCAGTTGGCTTACATCCAGCCTGGGCAATGCCTTGCGATCCAGTTTGCCGTTGGGCGTCAGCGGCAGGGCTTCGAGGAAAATCAGGTGGGCTGGAACCATATAGTCCGGCAGCCGCTCACTCAGATAATCGCGCAGGCTCGTGCGCAGTTCGCTCTGTTGTTCAGAATCAGTCGCCCGATCCGCAGAGGGTACCAGGTAAGCTGCTAGTTGCTTGCCTATCGGACCATCGATATCGAGCACCGCCGCTTCATGAATCGTTTCATGCTCCTGCAGCCTGGACTCGATCTCACCCAGTTCGATGCGGAAACCACGGATCTTCACTTGATAGTCGATACGGCCCAGGTACTCTAGTACACCATCGGCACGGTACTTGGCCAGATCGCCGGTGCGGTACAGTCGGCTTCCACCCGGTTCTCCGCTATCGAAGGGATCGGGGACGAAGCGTTCGGCCGTCAGGGCGGGACGGTCGTGGTAGCCACGCGCCAGCCCTTCTCCACCGAGGTACAACTCGCCACTGCCGTTTGACGGCAACAGATTCATGCACTCATCAAGCACATAGGCACTACGCTCCCCGACGGGACGCCCAATCGGCGCATAGCCCCCGAAGGCGCCGGATTCCGCTTCCCAGATCAATGGAGTGACCACAGCTTCCGTGGGGCCATAGGCGTTGAAAATATGGGACGCCCGGATAGCCCCACTCAACAAACCATGGCTCCATGCTTCCCCACCCAGGATGCACAAACGGATATCGACGACCTTCTTGGCCCTGTCCAGACTTTCGCAGAGATGAGCCAGGTAGGCCGGTGGGAGATTAAGGATGGAGACGCCATGTCTTTCGACACGCTCCAGCAACTGCTCGACCGACCATTGTTTCACCTCACCCTGCAGCAACCGGAGGCCAAAGGCCAGGGACATGAAGATCTGCTCGGCGGCAGCATCGAAGCTGATCGAGGCGAACTGCAGCATGCAGTCCTTCTCTGTGATGCCATAGCGCTGCGCGGCGGCCTGGCAGTGCATGGCGAAGGCACCATGGGGAATGGTCACCCCCTTGGGCATACCCGTCGAACCAGATGTGAAGATCATATAAGCGGCACTATCGTATCTGGCCAGAGGAGCGGGATCATCGTCCCCGTACCCTTCCAGCCAGTTGGCCTCCTGATCCAAGTACAGGCTGAGAACCCCGGGCAAGTCCAGCATGCCGGACTGCGTCAGCAGCAACCCAATGCCGCTATCCTCGGCCATATAGGCCAGGCGCTCCCGTGGATACTCAGGATCCAGCGGCACATAGGCACCACCGGCCTTGAGGATCGCCAGCAGGCCAATCACCATTTCCAGACTGCGCTCCACCGCGATACCGACCAGTACATCCGGGCCTACACCCAACTCGCGGAGTTTGTGCGCCAGTTGGTTAGCTTTTCTATTCAGTTCTTGATAGGTCAGCTCTTCATCGCCCAAGACCATTGCAGTGGCATATGGAGTTCTCTCGGCCTGGGCTTCGATCAACTGGTGAATGCACTGGTCGCTTGGATAGTTCGCTTCGGTACGGTTCCAGTCGTAGGTAATCTGTTGCTGTTCCTCTGGACTGAGCAGCGATAATTCTGCAATACGCTGGCTCGGCGCCTTGACGATACCTTGCAGCAGATTGATCCAATGCTGAGCCAGCCGTTCGATGGTGGATTTATCGAACAATGCCGTGGCATAGCTCAACGAGGCGCCAATACCCTCTCTGTACTCGAAGGTATCCAGTGTCAGGTCGAACTGGGCGGTCTGCTTTTCCCAGGACACCCCTTCTACTGCCAGCCCTGACAAGAGGCGAGCCTCGCCTCTGACTTGGGTCTGGTGGTTGTACATCACCTGGAACAGCGGGCTATAACTCAGGCTGCGCTCCGGGTGCAAAGCCTCGACCAGTTGCTCGAACGGCAAATCCTGGTGCGCCTGTGCGCCCAGTGCTGTCTGCTGGATCTGCTTGAGCAAGTCACTGAAGGTGGTACCCAGGTCGAATTTGGCCTTTAGCACCTGGGTGTTGACGAAAAAGCCGATCAGACTTTCAGTTTCCACCCGGTTACGGTTGGCAGTGGGAACACCCACGCGAATATCGTCCTGGCCCGAGTAGCGGTGCAACAGGGCTTTAAAGCTGGCCAGCAGCAGCATAAACAGGGTGACACCCTGTTGCTGGGCCAGTTGTTTCAGCGACTGTGCGAGGTCGTTGCTAAGACTAACGCTGAAATTAGCACCCTCCTGATCTTGGATCGCCGGACGTGGTCGGTCTGTGGGCAGTTCCAGTACCGGTTGTTCGTCTCCCAGTTGCGCTTTCCAGTAGGCCAGTTGCCGTTCCCGCTCACCGGCCTCCATCCATTGGCGCTGCCAGATGGCGTAGTCGGCGTACTGGATCGGTAGTTCCGGTAGATTTACTTGATGATTTGTACAATAGCCTTGGTAAAGCTGGACCAACTCATCGACCATAATGGGCATAGACCAGCCATCGGAGACGATATGGTGCAGGGTCAAGATCAGGACATGATCGTCCTCAGCTAACCGCAGCAGCTTTATCCGTAGCAGCGGACCATGCTCCAGATCGAAAGGCCTAGCGACTTCTTCCTCGACCTTGGATTGGATCAGTTTCTCGCTAGTGCCTTCCAGGCTCTCCTGGACCAAGGCAAAGTCGATCCTTGGATGAATGATCTGGAGTGCCTGCTCCCCCTCCTGTCGGAAGGTGGTGCGCAGGGTTTCGTGGCGAGCAATCAATGCCTCGAAGCTGGAACGTAAAGCCTCAATACTCAAGTCACCCTTGAACCTGAGGGCTGTAGGCATATTGTAAGCGGTGCTTTCAGGCTCCAACTGCCAAAGGAACCATTGGCGCTGCTGGGCATAGGAGAGGAGCAGCGACTCTTCTGGCTCCCTTGGATAAATTGGAGCGACCCCATACAGGTTGATGCCTTGGCGCTTGAGCAGAACTGCCAGAGCCTTGCGCTCCCTGCTGGACAAGGTTTTTACGGACTCAAGCAGCTCTTGCACTGGGATATCTCCTAAGAAGTCAGTTCATCGATTTCCTCTGAGGAGAGACGTTTAAGGGCCTCCAGCGATTTAGTCAGTTCTGACTGCAACGGTGCCGCCATACTGGATTTGCTTGCAAGATGTCTGGAAAAATGAGCGAGGCGGGGGTACTCGAACAGCTCTCGCAGAGCAACATCAAGCTCCATCTGATTCCGGATTCTCACCACTACCTGGGTAGCCAGCAGCGAATGCCCGCCTAGTTCGAAGAAGTTATCGGTCAAACTAACCTTCTCGACCTTCAATACACCGGCCCAGATCGCTGCTATCTGCTTTTCCAACTCACTTTGTGGGGCAATATATTCCCGCCGCGACAAACTCGCCTCCGGTCTCGGCAATACCTTGCGGTCCAGCTTGCCATTGGGTGTCAGTGGCAGTTTATCCAAGAACAGCAGATGCGCCGGGAGCATATGGTCTGGCAGGTTTTCTGCCAGATAATTACGCAGGCTCCCACGCAATGCGTCCTGCAGCTCAAGATCATCCGAAATGTTAGTGTCAGCAACGAGATAACCAACCAGTTGCTTGCCATTCGGCCCATCGATATCAATTACTACCGTTTCGCGGACAGTTGCGTGAGATTGTAGTTGCGCCTCGATCTCGCCCAGCTCAATGCGGAAGCCACGAATCTTAACCTGGTGGTCGATACGGCCCATGTATTCGATCACACCATCAACGCAATAACACGCCAAGTCGCCAGTGCGGTATAAGCGACCGCCCTGTTGCTCATCGAATGGGTTAGGTACGAACCTTTCAGCTGTCAGACCGGCACGCCGCCAATAGCCTTCGCCGACACAGCTCCCACCGATATGCAGCTCTCCCACCAATCCGGGCGCCTGAAGCTCACCCGAACTGCTCAGGACATAGGCCTCCACTCCAGGCAAGGGACGCCCGATCGGTACGGACGTCAAACCGGAAACTGCCACATCTTTCGCCGCATAGGCGATCACTACATCCGTGCATTCGGTCGGGCCGTAGGTATTGTGAAGCATGACACCGGCCGCTTCTGGCGCACCCAACCAATCGGACAGCTCACCTGGCTGAATAGCCTCGCCCCCCAGCAGCACATGGCGCAACGATCGTAGCCTGGCATATCCATCCTGTAATAGGGGCTGGAAAGCACTTGGTGCGCAATTGACCAGCGTCAGATGGTGGAGCTCAATCTGCCGCGCACATGCCTCGGGGTCATAGCCTGGCGCAGGCAAATGCAACTGCCCGCCGACGCAGAGAACGCCGTAGATATTCTTTTGTGTCAGGTCGAAAGCGTACGAACTGAACAGAAGCACCTTATCGTCCGAAGACAGCTCACAAGCCCCCTTGTACCAGTGCAGCAAATTGACGAAGCTGCCGATCCGCACTGCCGCCCCTTTGGGTCGCCCCGTGGAACCAGATGTATAAATCACATAAGCCAGATTCTCAGGTTGAACGATATTTTCCGGATTAACTTCGCTGTAGCCTCTCAGCGACTCGTTGCCCTGATCCAAAACAATAGTTTTGATATGGTTTGAGATCGGCAACTGCTCTTGCAGATGGCTCTGCGTCAGCAGCAATTGGATGCCACTGTCTTCAAGCATGTAACTCAATCGATCCTGCGGATACTCCGGATCCAGCGGTACATAGGCACCGCCGGCCTTGAGGATCGCCAGCAGGCTAATCACCATCTCCAGGCTGCGTTCCACCGCAATACCAACCAGTACGTCCGGACCAACACCCAACTCTAGAAGCTTGTGCGCCAGTTGATTGGATTTTTTGTTCAGCTCTTGGTAGGTCAGTTCTTTATCACCAAACACAACAGCCACGGCATCCGGGGTTTTCTTGACCTGGGCTTCGATTAACTGGTGGATGCATTGATCGCCCGAATAACTCGCTTCGCTATGGTTCCAGTCGTAGATAATCTGTTGCTGCTCCTCTGGACTGAGCAGTGGCAATTCAGCAATACGTTGGTTCGGCGCCTTGACGATGCCGTTCAGCAGATTGAGCCAATGCTGAGCCAGCCGTTCGATGGTGGATTTATCGAACAATGCCGTGGCATAGCTCAACGAGGCGCCAATACCTTCTCTGTACTCGGAGGTGTCCAGTGTCAGGTCGAACTGGGCGGTCTGCATTTCCCAGGACAATCCTTCAACTGTCAGTCCTGACAAGCGGCGGCTCTCGCCTCTGACCTGGGTCTGGTGGTTGAACATCACCTGGAACAGCGGGCTATGGCTCAGGCTGCGCTCCGGGTGCAGGGCCTCGACCAGTTGCTCGAACGGCAAATCCTGATGCGCCTGTGCGCCAAGTGCCGTTTGCTGGACCTGCTTGAGCAGACCGCTGAAGGTTGTGTCCAGATCGAATTCTGCCTTGAGCACCTGGGTATTGACGAAAAAGCCGATCAGCCGCTCGGTTTCCACCCGGTTACGGTTGGCGGTGGGAACGCCCACACGAATATCGTCCTGGCCCGAGTAGCGGTGCAGCAGGCTCTGGAAACTGGCCAGCAACAGCATAAACAGGGTCACACCCTGTTGCTGGGCCAGTTGTTTCAGCGATTGTGCGAGGTCGTCGTTAAGGCTAACGCTGAAATTAGCGCCCTCCTGACTCTGGATCGCCGGACGTGGCCGATCGGTGGGCAGTTCCAATACCGGCTGTTCTTCACCCAGTTGTTCTTTCCAGTAGGCCAGTTGCCGTTCCTGCTCACCAGCTTCCATCCAGTTGCGCTGCCAGATGGCATAGTCGGCATATTGGATCGGCAGTTCCGGCAGAGTGACTTGCTGGCCTGTGCGATAGCCTTCATAAAGCTGAACCAACTCATCGACCATGATCGGCATCGACCAGCCATCGGAGACGATATGGTGCAGGGTCAAGATCAGGACATGGTCGTCCTCGGATAACCACAGCAGCTTTATCCGTATCAACGGACCTTGTTCCAGATCGAAAGGCTCAGCGACTTCTTCCTCGACCTTGGACTGGATCAGCTCCTCGCTCGTGTCTTCCAGCTTCTCCTGAAGCAGCGCAAAGTCAATCTTTGGATGAATGATCTGCAGCGCCTGCTCCCCTTCCTGGCGGAAGGTGGTGCGCAGGCTTTCGTGGCGGGCGATCAGGGCTTCAAAGCTGGCGCGCAGCGCCCCAATATTCAAGTCACCCTTGAACCTGAGGGCTGTAGGCATATTGTAGGCAGTGCTCTCAGGCTCCAACTGCCAGAGGAACCATTGGCGCTGCTGAGCGTAGGACAGTTGCAGTGGCTGAATACGATCCACTCGCTGAAAGGCCGGTGTCGTATTGGATGTTCCCTGCCCTATATGGGCAGCGAAATCTTCCAGCATCGGTGCCTCGAACAGCGTACGCAGTGGCTGTTCGATATTTAGAGCCTGGCGAATGCGGGAGATCACCTGGGTGGCTAGCAGGGAGTGTCCACCTAGCTCGAAGAAGTTGTCGGTCAGGCCAACCTTCTCGACCTTCAGCACGTCCGCCCAGATACTTGCGACCTGCTGTTCCAGCTCGCTTTGCGGCGCGACATATTCCTGCTGCAACTGATTGGCATCAGGCTTCGGTAATGCCTTGCGGTCCAGCTTGCCGTTAGGCGTCAACGGCAGTTTGTCCAAGAACAGCAGATGGGCCGGCACCATATAGTCCGGCAGGGCTTCTTTCAGGAAATCGCGCAGCCTGCTGCGTAGCGCAGCCTGCTGCTCAAGATCATCCGAAAGATGGGTGCCAGCAAGAAGATAGCCAACCAATTGCTTGCCACTCGGCCCCTCGATATCGATCACCACCGCTTCGCGAACAGCTTCATGCGCCTGCAGCCGGGCTTCGATCTCGCCCAGTTCGATACGGAAACCGCGAATTTTCACCTGATGGTCGATACGCCCTACATATTCAATTACACCATCAGCACGGTAACGGGCCAGATCACCGGTGCGATACAGACGGCCGCCACCTTGTTCACTGCAGTCAAATGGGTCGGGAATAAAGCGCTCAGCAGTCAGTGCCGGTCGGTGGTAATAACCACGTGCCAGCCCTGCACGGCCAATATGTAATTCACCATGACATCCTGGGGTTGCGACTCCAAGGTTTCCATCCAGAAAATACCAGGATAGATCCGGAATCACTTCGCCGATCGGGCTAATAGTAGCCTTGGCCAAATCAGCCAAGCGAATAGGCCGATATGTGACATGCACTGTCGTCTCGGTAATACCGTACATATTGACCAGTTGCGGCTGATGATCACCGAACTTCTCGAGCCAAGTAACCAGACTGGTAACGTCCAACGATTCTCCGCCAAATATGATGTAACGCAACGACAGTTTCTGAGATCTTTCTACAGCGATGGGGATCAACTGTTTAAAAGCAGAAGGGGTCTGGCTAAGGACGGTGACTTTCTCTCTTACCAAAAGGGCATGGAAGTCTTCAGGCGAGCGCGCCACCTCCTTCGGCACGATGACTGCCTTGGCTCCATACAATAAAGCACCGTACAGTTCCCACACGGAAAAATCGAAGGCATAGGAGTGGAAGACACTCCAGACATCACCGGAACCAAACTGGTACCAGCCCTGAGTGGCCTGGAACAAACGCATGACGTTTTGATGAGGCAACAAGGTACCCTTGGGCTTGCCAGTTGAACCAGATGTATAAATCACATAAGCCAGATTCTCAGGTTGAACGATATTTTCCGGATTAACTTCGCTGTAGCCTCTCAGCGACTCGTTGCCCTGATTCAAAACAATAGTTTTGATATGGTTTGAGATCGGCAACTGCTCTTGCAGATGGCTCTGCGTCAGCAGCAATTGGATGCCACTGTCTTCAAGCATGTAACTCAATCGATCCTGCGGATACTCCGGATCCAGCGGTACATAGGCACCGCCGGCCTTGAGGATCGCCAGCAGGCCAATCACCATCTCCAGGCTGCGTTCCACCGCAATACCAACCAGTACGTCCGGGCCCACGCCCAACTCTCGAAGTTTGTGCGCCAGTTGGTTGGCTTTTCTATTCAGCCCCTGATAGGTCAGCGCTTCATCGCCAAAGACCACTGCGACAGCATCTGGATTTCTCTCAGCCTGGGCTTCTATCAATTGATGGATACATTGATCGCCCAAATAACTCGCTTCGCTATGGTTCCAGTCGTAGATAATCTGTTGCTGCTCCTCTGAACTGAGCAGCGATAGTTCGCCGAGAGTTTGTTGCGAATTTTCTATAAAGGCCTGAAGGAGGTTTCCGAAGCACTGAGCGATACGCTGCACTGTTGCTGTACTGAAGCGCTCCCTGTCATAGCTATAGTGAATTGACAAGGTATCACCCAAACCCACTGCTAGAGCCAGCGGGTAGTTGGTCTGCTCATGACTAGTTACTGGCCCAAACTTGAGTCCATCGGGTGCGCCTTGTTGTAGGACTTCGGAGATCGGGTAGTTTTCGAATACCAAAATAGTGTCGAACAGCCCTTCGCCACCCAGGCCAGACCAGCGCTGGACATCATACAGCGGCGTATGCTCATGCTCACGCAAGGCCAAGTTCTGGGTCTGTATCTGTTCGACCCACTGCGCCACACTCTGCTCCGGTTTTGGACTAGCAATAACTGGCAAGGTGTTGATAAAAAGGCCTAATTGTTGCTCCACGCCCTTCAACTCTGCGGGACGACCGGCCACCGTAGCACCGAAACTGATAGTGTCTTGGCCTGTATAGCGCTGTAGCAGTAACAACCAAACTGACTGCACCAATGTATTGACCGTTACCCGCTGCTGGCGAGCGAACTCGCTGAGCTGTCGGGTTTGCTCAGGCGTAAATTGCCGATGATGCTCACCATATCCGGGACTCAACTCTGTCTCACTCTGGCGAATCGCCTGAGCCAATCGAGCGGGTTCTTGCAACTCCTGGAGTTGTTTTCTCCAGAAAGTTTCGCTGATCGCTTTATCCTGTTTCTGCAGCCAGTCGATATAGTCCCGGTAGCGGCCTGTTTGCGAATTGGATTGCACACCGGCATAGGCCTGCAGCACCTCACCCAACAACTGCGAATTGCTCCAGCCGTCCATCAAGATATGGTGGCCGGTATAGATCAAGTGATGGCTGTTTTCATCCGTACGAATGACCGCAATACGCAGCAGTGGATCATTCAGCAGATCGAAACTTTTTTGCCGATCGGCTTCGGCCCAAGTATCTAACCCCGCCTGAAGATCAGGCTGGGTACGCCAGTCCAAGCTGGCGAAGGGCATTTCCACATGTTTGCGGATGACCTGCAGTGGCTGTTCGAACTGGGTAATAAAGCTGGCGCGCAGTACTTCATGACGGTCGACTGCTGCTTGCCAAGCTTGGCGAAAGCGCTCGATGTCCAGCCCTTGCACGTCAACACGCATCTGATTGATATAGTCGCCACCCTCCTGTGCGTACAGGGTGTGGAACAGCATCCCCTGCTGCATTGGTGATAGCGGATAAATATCTTCTATTATCTTTGCGGCTATTGGCAGAGCGTCCAGTTGCTCTTGGCTCAAACCAGCCAGAGGAACGTCCGATGGCGTCAGACCAAAGGTATTTTCGTCCACACAGTGAGCAATCAGCACCTTGAGCTCTTCGGCATACTCTTGTGCCAGACACTGAATGGTCTCCTCCCTGAACATCTCACGACTGAAACTCCAGTTCAGACTCAGTTCGCCGCCATAGACTTGGCCGTTGATGCTTAGCCAGTTACCCAGAGGAGCCTGTTCGCTCTGGCTTGCACCTGGGCTTTCCAGTGCAGGCGCAAGGAATGCCTCCTCTCCGTCATCCTGCTCTTGGGCAAAGCTGCTATCGAACTGCCCCAGATAGTTGAAGGTGATCCGTGGTATGGGGAGTTGGGCCAGGGCTTGTTGTGCCGGCGCCTCTCCCAGATAGCGAAGTGCACCGAAACCAATGCCTTTATGCGGAATCGCGCGCAGTTGTTCCTTGATTCCCTTGATCGAGCCATCCAGGGTTCCAGTTGGACTCAGCTTCACCGGGAATACATTGGTAAACCAACCCACGGTTCTTGTCAGGTCGATATCCTCGAACAACTCTTCACGGCCATGCCCTTCGAGTTGAATCAGTACATCGCTCCGTTCTGTCCAACGTGCAATGACACGAGCCAGCGCCGTCAGCAACAGATCATTGACCTGGGTGCGATAAGCTGCCGGCGCCTGTTGCAGCAGTTGTTGGGTACAGGTCCGATCCAAACGAGTCTGAGCGCTGGCTGCATAAAGCCCCTGCAGAGAGCCTTCCGGGTTATCGCAGGGCAATTCGGATTGAGTATCAGCCAACTGCGTTGCCCAGTAGCCTAATTCCTGTTGCAGCGCTTCACTATTAGCATAGGTTTGCAGATGCTCCGCCCAAGCTTTGGTCGAGCTAGTTTTTGCAGGCAGTTTGATCGTCTGGTCTGCTTGCAGTTGGCCATAGGCCATCTGCAAATCCTCTAGCAGGACGCGCCAGGACACGCCATCCACCACTAGGTGATGAATCGCCAGCAACAATCTCTGACTACCATCGGCCAGCGTCGCCAGCACCGCTCGAATCAGAGGGCCACCCTGCAAATCCAGGCTACGCTGGGCTTCGTTACACAAGGCCTCCAGTTCGGCTTCACCCTGAACCTCGGACTGCCACAGAATCGATTGCGGTTCGGTAACCGGGTGGTAACAAGCCGTCCACATCCGATTGACATCCTGTGTGAAACTCAGTCGTAGAGCATCGTGGTGAACGACAAGTGCCCGAATGGCTTGTTCAAGGGACTCGGCGTTCAGCTCTTTGCCTGGTTTAAGCAACAACGCCTGGTTCCAGTGATGACGCTCGGGGATGTCTTCCTCGAAGAACTGCTGATGAATAGGCAGCAACAGCGCTTCGCCCGTAACCGGGCCTTGATCGATCTGCAGACCTCCCTCTTCGCCACACGTCGCTACCGAGGCCAGCCCCTGTACCGTTTGATGCTGGAACAGTTCCTTGGGCGTAAAGCGGATGCCCGCCTGCCGGGCACGGCTGACCACCTGGATCGAAATGATCGAGTCGCCACCCAGTTCGAAGAAGTTATCGGTCAGGCCGACCTTCTCGACCTTCAGTACATCGGCCCAGATACTTGCGATCTGCTGCTCCAGCTCACTCTGCGGCGCGATGAACTCCTGCTGCAACTGACTGGCATCAGGTTTCGGCAATGCCTTGCGGTCCAGCTTGCCATTGGGCGTCAGAGGCAGCTTGTCCAGGAACAACAGATGGGCCGGAACCATATAGTCCGGCAGGACTTCCTTTAGATAGTCGCGCAGGCTCGTGCGCAATTCACTCTGCTGCTCGACATCAGCCGTTTGATCCCCAGTCGATACCAAGTAGGCCGCCAGTTGCTTGCCACTCGGCCCTTCGATATCGATGACGACCGCTTCGCGAACAGCTTCATGCCCTTGCAGCCGGGCTTCGATCTCGCCCAACTCAATACGGAACCCGCGAATCTTCACCTGATGGTCGATACGCCCAACGTACTCGATCACACCATCGGTACGGTAACGAGCCAGATCACCAGTGCGGTACAGACGACCACCTCCCAGCCTACTCTGGTCGAATGGATCAGGAACAAATCGCTCCGCGGTTAGTGCCGGGCGTTGATGATAACCCCGAGCAAGCCCTTTACCTGCAATAAATATCTCACCATTTACAAAAGTCGGCTGACAAATTAAACCGTCACTCAGCAAGTAAGAACTACGCTCACCAACAGGGCGTCCAACAGGAACTACCGACTGACAAGCAGCCAAATTATCAACCTTGAAAGACAGAGGAGTAATAACAGTTTCAGTAGGACCATAAGCATTGAAAATCATGGCACCGGGGAAGACATATAAACTTTCCAGCAGTCTTTTACCCCAAGATTCACCGCCAATAATACACGCTTTAATAGACTCATTCTGACGAGATTCAGACTGGAGAAATTGTACATAGCCCAAGAGATACGCTGGCGGCAGATCCAAAAAGGTAATACCGAGCTTACAAATATTATCGTAAATCTCAGCATAGCTCATCCGAGGAAAATCCCCGACATGGAGCGCAGCTCCATGGGAAAGGCCTCCCCATATTTGTTCGGAAGCAGCATCGAAGCTCAATGAAGAAAACTGTAATATACGCTCTTTATCACCGAGGCAATAAAAACAGGAAACCCCAACCACATGCATACTCAAAGCCCCATGAGGCACAACAACTCCCTTAGGTTGCCCGGTCGAACCAGAAGTATAAATTACATAAGCCAGATTCTCAGGTTGAACGATATTTTCCGGATTAACTTCGCTGTAGCCTCTCAGCGACTCGTTGCCCTGATTCAAAACAATAGTTTTGATATGGTTTGAGATCGGCAACTGCTCTTGCAGATGGCTCTGCGTCAGCAGCAATTGGATGCCACTGTCTTCAAGCATGTAACTCAATCGATCCTGCGGATACTCCGGATCCAGCGGTACATAGGCACCGCCGGCCTTGAGGATCGCCAGCAGGCCAATCACCATCTCTAGGCTGCGTTCCACCGCAATACCAACCAGTACGTCCGGGCCCACGCCCAACTCTCGAAGTTTGTGCGCCAGTTGGTTGGCTTTTCTATTCAGCCCCTGATAGGTCAGCGCTTCATCGCCAAAGACCACTGCGACAGCATCTGGATTTCTCTCAGCCTGGGCTTCTATCAATTGATGGATACATTGATCGCCCGAATAACTCGCTTCGCTATGGTTCCAGTCGTAGATAATCTGTTGCTGCTCCTCTGAACTGAGCAGCGATAGTTCGCCGAGAGTTTGTTGCGAATTTTCTATAAAGGCCTGAAGGAGGTTTCCGAAGTACTGAGCGATACGCTGCACTGTTGCTGTACTGAAGCGCTCCCTGTCATAGCTATAGTGAATTGACAAGGTATCACCCAAACCCACTGCTAGAGCCAGCGGGTAGTTGGTCTGCTCATGACTAGTTACTGGCCCAAACTTGAGTCCATCGGGTGCGCCTTGTTGTAGGACTTCGGAGATCGGGTAGTTTTCGAATACCAAAATAGTGTCGAACAGCCCTTCGCCACCCAGGCCAGACCAGCGCTGGACATCATACAGCGGCGTATGCTCATGCTCACGCAAGGCCAAGTTCTGGGTCTGTATCTGTTCGACCCACTGCGCCACACTCTGCTCCGGTTTTGGACTAGCAATAACTGGCAAGGTGTTGATAAAAAGGCCTAATTGTTGCTCCACGCCCTTCAACTCTGCGGGACGACCGGCCACCGTAGCACCGAAACTGATAGTGTCTTGGCCTGTATAGCGCTGTAGCAGTAACAACCAAACTGACTGCACCAATGTATTGACCGTTACCCGCTGCTGGCGAGCGAACTCGCTGAGCTGTCGGGTTTGCTCAGGCGTAAATTGCCGATGATGCTCACCATATCCGGGACTCAACTCTGTCTCACTCTGGCGAATCGCCTGAGCCAATCGAGCGGGTTCTTGCAACTCCTGGAGTTGTTTTCTCCAGAAAGTTTCGCTGATCGCTTTATCCTGTTTCTGCAGCCAGTCGATATAGTCCCGGTAGCGGCCTGTTTGCGAATTGGATTGCACACCGGCATAGGCCTGCAGCACCTCACCCAACAACTGCGAATTGCTCCAGCCGTCCATCAAGATATGGTGGCCGGTATAGATCAAGTGATGGCTGTTTTCATCCGTACGAATGACCGCAATACGCAGCAGTGGATCATTCAGCAGATCGAAACTTTTTTGCCGATCGGCTTCGGCCCAAGTATCTAACCCCGCCTGAAGATCAGGCTGGGTACGCCAGTCCAAGCTGGCGAAGGGCATTTCCACATGTTTGCGGATGACCTGCAGTGGCTGTTCGAACTGGGTAATAAAGCTGGCGCGCAGTACTTCATGACGGTCGACTGCTGCTTGCCAAGCTTGGCGAAAGCGCTCGATGTCCAGCCCTTGCACGTCAACACGCATCTGATTGATATAGTCGCCACCCTCCTGTGCGTACAGGGTGTGGAACAGCATCCCCTGCTGCATTGGTGATAGCGGATAAATATCTTCTATTATCTTTGCGGCTATTGGCAGAGCGTCCAGTTGCTCTTGGCTCAAACCAGCCAGAGGAACGTCCGATGGCGTCAGACCAAAGGTATTTTCGTCCACACAGTGAGCAATCAGCACCTTGAGCTCTTCGGCATACTCTTGTGCCAGACACTGAATGGTCTCCTCCCTGAACATCTCACGACTGAAACTCCAGTTCAGACTCAGTTCGCCGCCATAGACTTGGCCGTTGATGCTTAGCCAGTTACCCAGAGGAGCCTGTTCGCTCTGGCTTGCACCTGGGCTTTCCAGTGCAGGCGCAAGGAATGCCTCCTCTCCGTCATCCTGCTCTTGGGCAAAGCTGCTATCGAACTGCCCCAGATAGTTGAAGGTGATCCGTGGTATGGGGAGTTGGGCCAGGGCTTGTTGTGCCGGCGCCTCTCCCAGATAGCGAAGTGCACCGAAACCAATGCCTTTATGCGGAATCGCGCGCAGTTGTTCCTTGATTCCCTTGATCGAGCCATCCAGGGTTCCAGTTGGACTCAGCTTCACCGGGAATACACTGGTAAACCAACCCACGGTTCTTGTCAGGTCGATATCCTCGAACAACTCTTCACGGCCATGCCCTTCGAGTTGAATCAGTACATCGCTCCGTTCTGTCCAACGTGCAATGACACGAGCCAGCGCCGTCAGCAACAGATCATTGACCTGGGTGCGATAAGCTGCCGGCGCCTGTTGCAGCAGTTGTTGGGTACAGGTCCGATCCAAACGAGTCTGAGCGCTGGCTGCATAAAGCCCCTGCAGAGAGCCTTCCGGGTTATCGCAGGGCAATTCGGATTGAGTATCAGCCAACTGCGTTGCCCAGTAGCCTAATTCCTGTTGCAGCGCTTCACTATTAGCATAGGTTTGCAGATGCTCCGCCCAAGCTTTGGTCGAGCTAGTTTTTGCAGGCAGTTTGATCGTCTGGTCTGCTTGCAGTTGGCCATAGGCCATCTGCAAATCCTCTAGCAGGACGCGCCAGGACACGCCATCCACCACTAGGTGATGAATCGCCAGCAACAATCTCTGACTACCATCGGCCAGCGTCGCCAGCACCGCTCGAATCAGAGGGCCACCCTGCAAATCCAGGCTACGCTGGGCTTCGTTACACAAGGCCTCCAGTTCGGCTTCACCCTGAACCTCGGACTGCCACAGAATCGATTGCGGTTCGGTAACCGGGTGGTAACAAGCCGTCCACATCCGATTGACATCCTGTGTGAAACTCAGTCGTAGAGCATCGTGGTGAACGACAAGTGCCCGAATGGCTTGTTCAAGGGACTCGGCGTTCAGCTCTTTGCCTGGTTTAAGCAACAACGCCTGGTTCCAGTGATGACGCTCGGGGATGTCTTCCTCGAAGAACTGCTGATGAATAGGCAGCAACAGCGCTTCGCCCGTAACCGGGCCTTGATCGATCTGCAGACCTCCCTCTTCGCCACACGTCGCTACCGAGGCCAGCCCCTGTACCGTTTGATGCTGGAACAGTTCCTTGGGCGTAAAGCGGATGCCCGCCTGCCGGGCACGGCTGACCACCTGGATCGAAATGATCGAGTCGCCACCCAGTTCGAAGAAGTTATCGGTCAGGCCGACCTTCTCGACCTTCAGTACATCGGCCCAGATACTTGCGATCTGCTGCTCCAGCTCACTCTGCGGCGCGATGAACTCCTGCTGCAACTGACTGGCATCAGGTTTCGGCAATGCCTTGCGGTCCAGCTTGCCATTGGGCGTCAGAGGCAGCTTGTCCAGGAACAACAGATGGGCCGGAACCATATAGTCCGGCAGGACTTCCTTTAGATAGTCGCGCAGGCTCGTGCGCAATTCACTCTGCTGCTCGACATCAGCCGTTTGATCCCCAGTCGATACCAAGTAGGCCGCCAGTTGCTTGCCACTCGGCCCTTCGATATCGATGACGACCGCTTCGCGAACAGCTTCATGCCCTTGCAGCCGGGCTTCGATCTCGCCCAACTCAATACGGAACCCGCGAATCTTCACCTGATAATCAATGCGCCCCAGGTAATCAACCACGCCATCTGCTCGAGCCCGGGTCAGGTCGCCACTGCGGTATACACGCTCCCCATCACCGAAGGGGTCAGGAACAAAGCGCTCTGCGGTAAGCCCTGGTCGATCCAAGTAACCTCGGGCCACGCCATGACCACCCAGATACAGCTCGCCGGCGAACCCTGCAGGTAATAGGCTGAGATCATTACCCAATACGTAGCCACGGCGGCGCCCTACCAACCTACCTATCGGAGCATAGGCCGCGCCGCAGTGCTCGCTCTTACCCGCCTTCCACAACAGTGGTGTCACCACGGTTTCGGTCGGCCCGTATCCATTAACGATATATTGGGGACACAGCGCCTTTCGAGCCAGCTCGTAACTTGCCTGTGGCACCGCATCACCACCAAAGCAGTAAATACGGGTGACCGGTGGATTACCCTCGCGAGCAGCATGTTCGGCCAGTTGCTGCAGATACACTGGCGGGAATATACCTATCGTCACCTTATGCTGGTGCATTTGGGCATAGGTGTACTCGGGTAGCCACAGGCTATCGTCGCGGATCAGTACCCGGGCCCCCTTGGCCAGGGCCGGCATCCAGCCTTCGTGAGAACCATCGAAGGCGAATGACATGAAGTGCAGCTCGCAATCAGCCGGACCGGTTTCATACAGGTCGGCAATGGCCTGGATATGGGCGACCAGAGGACCGTGGGAAACAGCCACCCCTTTGGGCTGTCCGGTGGAGCCGGAGGTGTAGATCACATAGGCCAGGTTGTCTTCGGCAATGGCAACCGCGGGAGCACTGTTCGGGTAGCCTCCCCAGGCATCGCCCTTATCCAGCAACACGGTAGCCAAGCCTTGCGGAATCGCCAGGACATCCAGCAAGTCGCTCTGGGTCAGCACTAGGGCGGCCTTGCAATCCTCCATCATGTACAGCAGCCGCTCCCGAGGATGGGCCGCATCCAGTGGCACATAGGCACCACCTGCTTTCAGCACGGCAAGGAAGGCCATCATGATTTCCGCCGAACGGCGCATCGCGATGGCCACACGCACTTCCGGCCCGACACCCATCTCGATCAGCTTATGGGCCAAGCGGTTGGCCTGGACATCCAGCTCGCGATAGGTCAACGGCTGATCATTGAAAATGACCGCAACAGAGTCCGGCGTCTGGCGTACCTGATCCTCGATCAACTGGTGGACATAGCGACTACTTGGGTAACTGGCATGGGTATTGTCCCATTGGTCCAGAATGGCATGATGTTCGGCTTCTGCCAGCATCGGCAATTCAGCAATACGCTGGCTCGGAGCATTGACAAGGCCTTGCAACAGGTTGAGCCAGTGCTGGGCCAGCCGTTCGATGGTGGATTTATCGAACAATGCCGTGGCATAGCTCAACGAGGCGCCAATACCTTCGCTGTGCTCGAAAGTATCCAGTGTCAGGTCGAACTGGGCGGTCTGCTTTTCCCAAGATAGCCCTTCGACTGTCAGTCCTGGTAAGCGACGGCTCTCGCCTTTTACCTGAGTCTGATGATTGAACATCACCTGGAACAGCGGGCTATGGCTCAGGCTGCGTTCCGGGTGCAGCGCCTCGACCAGTTGCTCGAACGGCAAGTCCTGATGAGCCTGCGCGCCCAGCGCCGTCTGCTGGATCTGCTTGAGCAGGTCGCTGAAGGTGGTGTCTAGGTCGAACTCGGCCTTGAGCACCTGGGTATTGACGAAGAATCCGATCAGCCGCTCGGTTTCCACCCGGTTGCGGTTGGCATTGGGTACGCCCACACGAATGTCGTCCTGACCCGAGTAGCGGTGCAGCAGGCTCTGGAAACTGGCCAGCAACAGCATAAACAGGGTCACGCCCTGTTGCTGGGCCAGTTGTTTCAGCGATTGTGCGAGAGCGTCGTCAAGCTCGATAGCGAGGTTAGCGCCTTCCTGACTCTGGATCGCCGGACGTGACCGATCGGTAGGCAGTTCCAATACCGGTTGTTCTTCACCCAGTTGTTCTTTCCAATAGGCCAGTTGCCGTTCCTGCTCACCGGCTTCCATCCAGTTGCGCTGCCAGATGGCATAGTCGGCATATTGGATCGGCAGTTCCGGCAGAGTTACTTGCTCGCCTGTGCGATAGCCTTCATAAAGCTGAACCAACTCACCGACCATGATGGGCATCGACCAGCCATCGGAGACGATATGGTGCAGGGTCAGGATCAGAACATGATCATTTTCGGCCAGTTGCAGCAGCTTCACCCGCACCAGCGGGCCATGCTCCAGATCGAAAGGTCTGGCAACCTCTTCCTCGACCTTGGACTGGATCAGCGCCTCACTCGCCGTCTCCAGATACTCCTGATCCAACGCAAGATTGATCCTTGGATGAATGACCTGAACGGCCTGCTCCCCTTCCTGACGGAAGGTGGTGCGCAGGCTTTCGTGGCGGGCGATCAGGGTCTTGAAGCTGGAGCCTAAGGCCTCAATATCCAGCTCACCCTTGAATCTGAGGGCTGTCGGCATATTGTAAGCAGTGCTTTCAGGATCCAGTTGCCAGAGGAACCATTGACGCTGCTGGGCGTAGGACAAAGAAAGGTGCTCAGTCTCATGTCGAGTCGGTACTATGGGTAAAAGTTTAAAGCTCTGACCGGTTTCGGCCATTTTCTCGAGAATCTGTCGGCGCTGCCCCAATGACAGGCCGACGAAGCGTTTGGCGATACGTTCCGCTGTTGTCTTGTCCATCTTCAGGCCTCTGCCATTTCGTTCATCAGTTTTTCGATATCGCTCAAGCCGGCTTCACTTAGCGCCAAACTGCAGCTCTCTAAACTCATAGAGAAATCACTCAATACTGGTCTCTCAAAAATCAGTTGCAGAGGTGAATCAATGTCCAATTTGGCATTGATTTGGTAAATAACTTGAACAGCCAAAAGGGAATGACCACCCAAATTGAAGAAGTTGTCGGTCAAGCCAACTCTCTCGACCTTCAGTACATCAGCCCAGATATCCGCAATACGCTGTTCAAACTCGCTTTGTGGCGCGACATATTCCTGCTGTAACTGATTGACCTCAGGATTCGGCAATGCCTTGCGGTCCAACTTTCCATTGGGCGTCAGAGGCAGCTTGTCCAAGAACAACAGATGGGCCGGAACCATATAGTCCGGCAGGACTTCCTTCAGATAGTCGCGCAGGCTCGTACGCAGCTCACCCTGTTGTTCAGCATCGGCCATTTGATCCGCAGAGGGCACCAAGTAGGCTACCAGTTGCTTGCCACTCGGCCCTTCGATATCGATGACGACCGCTTCGCGAACAGCTTCATGCCCTTGCAGCCGGGCTTCGATCTCGCCCAACTCAATACGGAAACCACGAATCTTCACTTGATGGTCGATACGGCCCGCGTATTCGATGACGCCATCGGCACAGTACTTGGCTAAATCGCCGGTGCGATAAAGGCGACCACCACCCTGCTCACTGCTATCGAACGGATTGGGTAGAAACTTCTCGGCGCTCAATGCTGGACGCCCGAGGTAACCCCGTACCAGCCCTGCCCCGGCCAGATAGATTTCGCCAGAACACCCCACAGGCAAGGGATTCATTGAACTACTCAGCAGATAGGCTGAACCATTGGAAATCGGCGCCCCAATATTAGCCTGCCCATTCAGCGCTCTCAGAGTATAGGTTGAATAAGTCGTGTCTTCCGAGGGACCGTACAGGTCGTAGACCTTCTCGATATGTTTGGCCTGGTACAGGCTATCGACCAGTGATTGCTTCAGTGCCTCTCCTGCCAGGTTAATGATGCGCACACTCTCAGGAATCTGGCCTGATTCACTCAGCACCTTGATCGCAGAAGGTACGGTATTGACCAGACGGACACGCTCCTTAGCAGCAAGCTGGGGAAGCTCCAGAGCATTATTGGCCAGGACGATATAGCCACCGGCGGACAACGTGACAAATAGCTCCCAAACGGAAAGATCGAAACAGATAGAAGTAGAGGCCAACACACCCTGTAAATCTTCCTGACTATAAACCGAATGTGCCCAGCCGATCAGCGCCGCAACATTACGGTGTTCGATCAATACACCCTTTGGCCGTCCAGTGGAGCCTGAGGTATAGATGCTGTAAGCCAGATTGCCCGGCGTCAGCAGGATTTCTGGGTTTTCGAAGGAATAGGACTCCAGAGAAAAGTTATCCAGTAATAGAACATTTGCCTGCACAGCTTGGGGCAAACGCTCCAGTAAAGATGACTGCGACAGCAACAATAAAGCTTGGCTGTCCTCCATCATGTAAGTCAGCCGCTCCTGCGGATACTCCGGATCCAGAGGCACATAAGCACCGCCGGCCTTTAGAATGGCCAGAAGACCAATCACCATTTCCAGGCTGCGTTCTACCGCGATGCCAACCAGTACATCCGGAGCTACACCCAGCTCTCGGAGTTTGTGCGCCAGTTGGTTAGCTCTTCTGTTCAACTCTCGATACGTCAGCTCTTGATCACCAAACATGACAGCCACGGCATCCGGGGTTTTCTCGGCCTGGGCTTCGATTAACTGGTGAATGCACTGCTCTCTTGGATAACTTGCTTCGGTACAGTTCCACTCATAGATGATCTGTTCCCGCTCTTCCTGATCCAGCAGTGGTAACTCCGAAATGGCTTGCCAAGGTCGCTCTGCAACTGCATACAACAAATTTAGCCAATGGCGTGCTAATCGCTCTATTCGCCGTACATCAAATAAATCGGAGGAATAACTAAAAAAGGCAGTCACACCATCGGAGCCTTCCATAGTGTCCAGAGACAGGTCGAACTGGGCACTACGCTCCAACAGATTCACCTCTCCAACGTGCAAACCATACAGACTATCCGCTGACACCTGCTCACCAAAATCACGCAGATGGTTGTACATCACTTGGAACAGAGGGTTGTACCCCAGCCCACGCTCAGGTTTCAGCTCCTCCACCAGCACATCGAAGGGAATGTCCTTGTTGGCCTGGGCTTCCAGAGCCGTTTCTTTCACGGCTTCGAGCAGTTGCCGGAAACCCATAACCGGCTCTACATCTACTCGAACCACGATTGTGTTGACGAAGAAGCCGATCAACCCCTCTAGTTCCAGGCGATTGCGATTGGTGACGGGTACACCGATGTTGGTCTTGTCCCGACCGCTGTAGCGCGACAATAAGATGGCAAAGGTTGCCAGGAACACATGGAACAGAGTGGCATTGGCCTCGACTGCAAGGCGACGCAATTTTTCCGTCAGTTCATCGGATAGTCGAATATCTACGCGCCCCCCCTTGTAGCTCTGCACTTGCGGCCGGACTCGGTCGGCAGGCAATTCAAGAACATCGAAGTCGCCTTCCAGCTTCGTCCTCCAATAGGAGAGTTGCTCCTGTATCTGACCGTCGGCTAGGCGCTCGCGCTGCCAAGTGGCATAATCGACGTATTGCACCGGTAGAGGCTGAAATTGCTGCACTTGCCCAGTCGCCCAAGCGTTGTAGGTAGTGGCAAACTCGCGCACCATCACGCTCATCGACCAGCCGTCTGAGACGATATGGTGGAGTGTCACTGCGAGCAGGTGCTCGTCCTCCCCAACCTTGAACAGCCTCACCCGTATCAGGGGCCCAGTCTCGAGATCGAAAGTCGCGAAAACCTCTTCCTCCAGCTTGCGGGTGACATCCTCTTCCTCCAGACCTGCCAGATCTTCATAGCCGATAGGCATGCTGCCAACTGGTAGTATCCGCTGCCATGGCTGGCCGCCCTGCTCTTCAAAAACAGTACGCAGAGATTCATGGCGGGCGACCAGAGTATCCAGGGCAGCCTGCAGCGCTTGTCGATCCAGGCTGCCACGCATCCTTACCGCCAATGGTGTGTTATAGGCGGTGCTTTGCGGATTAAGCTTCCAGAACAACCATTGACGATGCTGGGCATGGGATACCGCCAGCGGTGTACTGCGGTCCAAGAGTTCGATGCAACTCTCCTCGAAACGCCCAATGCCTTGTACCGATGCAGCGAAGGATTGCAGGTCAGCAGTATCGAACAGAGCCCGCAGCGGAATATCCATATCCAGTTGTTTTCGAGCCCTCGATACCACCTGGGTCGCCAGCAGCGAATGCCCACCCAGAGCAAAAAAATTATCCGTCAGCCCTACTCGCTCAACCCGCAGCACTTGTCCCCACACCTCGGCCAACTGGGTCTGCAGTTGCGTGACTGGAGCTACATAGCTCACCACGTTCGCTACTGGTTCAGGTAAAGCCTTGACGTCAACCTTGCCGTTGGCGGTGACGGGCAGTCGCTCCAGCGCCAGCATATGGGTTGGCTGCATATGCTCCGGCAGGCGCTGTTTGAGTTCACGGCGGATATCATCAAGGAAGAGCTTTTGTCCGGCCTCATCGGCCAAAGTCACTGCCGGCACCAGCCAGGCGGCCACTTGCCGATTGATGTCATCACCAATGACTTGTACGACGGCATTACTAATGCTCGGTAATTGCCGCAGTTGGCTTTCGATTTCCGCCAGCTCGACGCGGTAGCCACGAATCTTCACTTGGCCGTCCATACGGCCGACGAACAACAGCTCGCCCTTGGCATTGCGGCGTACCCAGTCGCCGGTGCGATACATACGCTCGCCCTCGGCGCCAATCGGATCGGGCACGAAATGCTCGGCAGTCAGTGCCGCACAACCCAGATAGCCTCGGGCCAAACCTGCGCCGGAAATATACAACTCGCCGCGGGCGGAGCCTGGTACCGCTTGTAGGCAGTCGCTCAAAACCTTCGCACGGATATTAGCCAAGGGACGCCCCAGCAGCGGCTGGCCTCTCACCTCATGGGTAAGCACGCCAACAGTGGTTTCAGTCGGGCCATAGTGGTTGATCACCTGAAGCTCAGGCGCCAGCGATGCGATATGCTCCAGTAGGCCAGTAGAGCAGCTTTCTCCACCGACGATCAGGCAGCGCGTTGGCAATGCTGAAGCACCAGCAGCCAGCATGGCCTGCAGGTGGGATGGAACGATCTTCAACGTATCGATCCGATGATGATTCATATAAGCCGCGAAGGTTTCGGCATCGAGTACGCTGTCCTTGTCGAGCATATGTAGGGTCTTGCCGCTGCACAGCGCGCCGTAGAACAGGGTATGCCCCAAGTCCGCAGCCGGGGTGGTGACCATGGCTAGGTTGTGTAGGTCATCCATTGGCAGGCGACACGACATACCCTGCACATAGTTGACCAAAGCGGCATGGCTGATACCCACGCCTTTCGGCAAGCCGGTGGTGCCGGAGGTGTAGATCACATAAGCAAGATTGGCAGGGTTGATATTCACCATGGGCGTTTTGGTAGAGCGCGGGGCTTTATCCAACTCAATACGGACTATGCCTCCCGGCAATTCACCGCTCCAGCTTGCGCTGACCAGCACCAACTGTACCGAGCTGTCAGCCAGCATGAAATCCAGGCGCTCGCGGGGCTGATCAGGTTCCAGTGGCAGGTAGGCGGCACCGGACTTCAGTACTGCCAGAATACCCACCAACATTTCGATGGAACGGTCAGCAATAACACCTACGCGCTGATCGGGTTGTGTGCCACTGTCCAGCAACACCTGCGCAACGGCATTGGCACGTTCATTGAGAGTCTGGTAGTCGACTTGCTGCTCACCGCTGACTGCCGCAACGTGGAGTGGCTCGGTCTTCGCAGACTGCTCGATCAGATGATGGATACAGCGATCTGCAGCATAGGTTTCGACCTGTTCCACTTTGGCCTCATGCTCAGCTAGCAACAGAGGCAGTTCTCCGACCACACACTTCGATTCAACCGTCAGACCTTCCAACAGTTGCAACCAGTGTTGCTGCAAGGTCCTGACCGTGTCGCCATCGAACACGTCCAGCGCATAGGTGAATACAGCATGCAGTCGACCGGCGCTCTCGTAGGTGTCCAGCGACAGATCGAAACGTGCGCTGTGACGGTCCAGTAGAACCTTTTCCAGGCCTAACCCGGAACGGGTACTGATTTGCCCTGCATCGACCACATTGGGCTGGTGGTTGAACAGCACTTGGAACAGCGGGTTATGGCTAAGGCTGCGATCCAGGTCTAGCGCTTCCACCAGTCGCTCGAACGGCAGATCCTGATGCGCCTGGGCGCCCAGAGCGGTTTCCTTGATCCGCTGCAGCAGCTCGACCACATCGATCAGCGGGTCGATTTCTGTATGCAGTACCTGGGTGTTGATAAAGCAGCCAATCAACCCCTCCACTTCAGAACGATTACGGTTGGCCACCGGCACACCGACACGGATCACCTGTTGTCCACTGTAACGCTGCAACAGCACCTTGAAGGCGGCCAGCAGCACCATAAACAGGGTTACGCCCTGCTCTCTGGCCAAATCTCGCAAGCGCTCTACCAAGGCCGGCTCGACCTGGAATTCGTAGCGAGCCCCCCTGTAACTGGGTGCCGATGGGCGCGGGTGGTCGGTAGGTAGCTCCAGTTGGGAGTGATCGTCACCCAACTTGTCGCTCCAATATGCCAGTTGCCTCGCCTGCTCTCCGGCTTCCAGCCAACTGCGCTGCCACAGGGCGTAGTCACGGTACTGGATCGGTAGCGGATGCAAGGTCGCTTCAATGCCACTGCAGGCCGAGTCGTAGAGGCGAGTGAACTCGTCGATCAGAACGTTATGGGACCAGCCATCGGCGACGATATGGTGCAGGGTCAGCAACAACACATGTTCCTGGGCGGCCAGCTTCAGCAAGTGCACACGTAACAGTGGCCCACTGGTCAGATCGAAAGGTGCCAGGGCCTCAGCATCGGCGAATGAGCGAACTTGCTCTTCGCGCTCGCTGGTTTCGACGGTACTCAGGTCATGCTGGTCGATGGTCACCGCGAATGGCTCGGCAATGTGCTGACGGGCAAGGCCATCCTGCTCGCTGAAGTGGCTGCGCAAGGTTTCATGCCGGGCCACCAGGCCATCGAAGGCGCTCTGCAAAGCAGATCTGTCCAACTCACCCTTCAGGCGCACTGCCATAGGTAGGTTGTAGGCAGGACTCTGAGGGTCGAGCTGCCAGAGAAACCACATGCGCTGCTGGGAATACGAGAGCCTATCGCTCTCATCGCTGACGATGTCGCTAGGGATGGGGAACAGGGAGAAGTCGACCCCTTCCGCCCTCAACCCATCAAGAAACAAGCGGCGCTTTTCCAAGGGAAGCTCTATGAAACGGCGGGCGAGTTTATGGGCGTTTTCGGCGTTCATGCATTCGTTCCTTACTGGTCAGCGGCGTGGCCCTGAGGCCTGTCGTATCGGTAAGAACGAAGCTCGATCAATGTTATTTAAAAGGCCCCACCACATCAGGGAAGGGTTTACGACGCTAGCCTCTTCCACACATGGAAGAGGGAGCAAAGATTTTGAGTAACGTCTAATTAGGCAATAAACCTGAGAAACACGGAATTTAAGTGGAGTGTTCCTCTGGGCCAAACAGTCTAAGATTTACAGGACTCTGAAAGTTTCTATCCGATGACAGGAAGCGCTCGATAAACTCAAGCCCAGCCCGGCAATCGGCTTGCTGCCGGAAATAGACCTGCATGCGTTCAGCCGCCACCCGGTACGGCTCTTTTTGTATTTCCTCCAATAAGCCCAACACAACTGACACAGAAACACTAGAAAAATCCCCACTGACCCCCATCCCGTGGTAGATCAACCGTGCTGCATTTCCCAGCCCGTCGTTGCAGTATGGGAACAAAACAACTGGAACCCCGAAATAACAAGCTTCCCGAGTAGAACTGAATCCACCATGAGTGATAAATATGTCCGCCCGCTCCAAAACTTCTAGCTGGGGAACCCGTTTAACCAAGCGGATTCGCTCCGGCAGCTCTCCAAAAGCTTCTGCATCGGCGACATTGCCAAGCTGCACAATAGCCTGCAGATCTTCTCTCTGCATCAGTGCTTCGATCACAGCACCAAAGAGACCACGGCCATTCCGGAACCACTCGCTGTAAGTTCCCAGAGAACAATAGACTAAAGGTTTGCTCCGATCGATCCCCCCCCAATCGAACTCACCATCAGTTCGGGAAATATCTACACAGGCACCAATGTAGGTCCGATCATTGGATGCGACGAGCTGGGGAAAATCCACTTCACAAGGAGCAACTACCAGTTCCGGTAAGATCAAGCGCGGGCCATATTCACCCCAGCGAAAAGCTCCTCCCAACTGCTGTATCCGATTAAGACCATTGGTTTGTGGTGGTAGCCCATAAAACAGAGGCCATACTTTTTCATACATGAACAGATTGAAACGTGCCCTCAGAATCCAACGGCTCCAAGCAAGCATATTACGCAACCGTACTTGCCAACGACCAGGGTCACCAACAGGGAGCCCGGAGAATACAGGCGGCACCTGAAGATTAAAGTAAGATGCCAACGTCGTACTGAAGGCAATCATGGGCACACCACTGCGCAAAGGTAGCTCGGCGTAAGGCCAGATCAGTGGATCGAAGAGCACCAGCGCCGGATTGATCTCGGCAAACCTGATTACACTGCGCTCCATCAAGTCGCGCGACTCACGTCGATAGTATTGGATGACCCTGCGAGTGCGTAGCCAACGGCCAATAAGCCCTGGTTCAGGCTGCCCTTCTGGTGTTTTGATGAAATCCGGCTCAGGGACCTCAAGGCGTTCATAACCGAATCCTTGAGCCTGCACATGCTCCTCGAAACGCTCCGGTCCGCCATAAAGAATACGATACCCTTGCTCCCGCAGAAGACGCGCCAGGGTAAAGCTGGCGTTGTAAGCGCTAGTTTCCGGCAACAGCATAAAGATGATCAGTGATTGACTCTGGCTCATACGAGACTCCTAGGGATATCTTGAACCAGAGACGAAAACCACTGACCTGTCTTTAGACGGACGAGTTAGCACACTCGCTTTCACCATCTGGCAACAGGCAGCCATCAAGACACTCCATAGACTTTTTCTAACTTTCATTCCCGCGGAGCCATTTCATATACAGCTGTCGGTGGGGCAGAATGAATTCTTGCACCATTCCCTAAACATTCACGCTAAATCCCCCACCCTCTCCTGCGTCTTCCAGATGTCATCCCCTGAGCACGACAGGTTTCCCATGGCATTCACGACGTCTCTCAAGCAGCGGCTGCAATCGCTTATCCAGCACACACTCCCCAGCAGGCCCCGCAGTTATCGGGTGTTCGATCTTCAGTTGAAAGCGCGCATCGCTGTCAGTCCTGCGTTGGCGCGTTTCGTCTTCACCGGGCCCGAGGTGAAGAACATCCAGACGCTGGCTGCGGATCAGCGGGTCAAGCTGTTCTTCCCCAGTACTGAAGGCACACCACCTTCGCTCCCCCTGGAGGGCGACTGGCACAAGGCGTTGCAAGCATTGGACTCTGGGCTGCGCCCGGCTATGCGCACATACACCATCCGCGCCTTGCGTACAGAAGCGGCCGAGGTGGATGTGGAGTTCGTGCTGCATGGCGACAGTGGCCCCGCTTCGCGCTGGGCGGAGCATGCGGTGCCTGGCGACAGGCTGCAGATGGTTGCCCCTAATGCAGCCTTCCAGGGAGACCCGGGGGGTTATGAGTGGCAGCCGCCTGCCAGCGCACGTCATATCCTGCTGATTGGTGATGAAACCGCACTGCCTGCCATTGCCGGCATCCTCGAGGAGCTGGCCGCTGAATCGAGTACAGCGGTCGTGCAGGCTTTTATCGAGGTGCCGGATACGGCAGACCAGCGCCAACTGGTCCATCCCGAGAATGCCCAGATTGTCTGGCTGCCACGCGGCGCCCACGGCTTCGGTCACGGTGAAGGCATGCAGAAGGCCGCTCGCGAGTTGGCCGTGCTCCCGCTGTCGACTCCCCAGGTTGGCAAGCCTCAAGCGCTTGGCGAGGTGGATGTAGATACCCAGATACTCTGGGAACTGGCTCAACCGAACGATAGCGAGTTCTACGCCTGGATCGCCGGCGAGTCGGCTGCGGTGATGGCGATCCGTCGCTATCTGGTTGGCGAGCGCGGGCTGGAGCGCAAGGCGATGTCGTTCATGGGTTACTGGCGTCTCGGCAGGGCCCTTGAATAGGGGTTTCGAGCCTTTCTGGAGAAAAAACCAGAAAAAAGCATTTTGGGTCTGGATATTTTCCGAATTGAAAGCGATAATTCAAAATAACAGGGACTCAAAAGTTGAAATGCGATGGAAGCAGAATTCAGTGTTGTTTCCATGAATGAAAAAGTCGAGTTTTCCGAACGCCTGCGCAATGCCATGACGGCATCGGGTTATCCAGCTCGCCCCGCGGTCTTGATGCATGCCTTCAACGCACGTTACCTGGGACGCCCTGTCACGTGCCAAGGGGCTTCTCGCTGGCTGCGTGGCCAATCCATTCCGGCACAGGACAAGCTGGTCGTACTCGCGGAATGGCTGTCGATAGAGCCACATAAGCTGCGCTTTGGTGGCTATTCCCACGAGGATGTCCACGAGCAACATAACGAGTGGAAGATTGGCCTGCCGCCCCAGGAAAGGGAAACGCTCGATGCTTACCTGGAGCTTCCCGAGCTCAAACGCAGGCTGGCCCAGGAAATCATCATGGCCCTCGCCAAGCTGAGCGGGTATGCAATGCCCGAGAAGGAATGAGCAGGAAGCAGGTTGCCCGCCCATTTAACGTTCCGGATAAGAAATCCAGAACGTTAAATGGGAAATACAACACCCGATTTCATGAAGGAGCAGTAAATGACGACTCAGACGACAGAAACCGACCTCAATAGCAGTTCCCAGACGGAGAAGCTTGAGTTCTCCCAGCGCCTGCGCGACGCCATGGAAGCTTCTGGCTATGCCTGCCGTCCGGGTATCCTCGAGCGCGAGTTCAATGCGCGTTACTGGGGCAAGCCTGTAACCTTCCAGGCCGTGTCGCGCTGGTTGCGTGGCCAGTCGATTCCTGCCCAGGACAAGTTGCAGGTGCTGTCCGAGTGGCTGAATGTCGAACCACAGGCGCTGCGTTTCGGCGACAAGGCCGTGAGCCGCATCCGCGAGAACCGTTCGCGCTGGGAAAAAGGCGAGCCCGCACATGAACGTGCGACCATCGATGCTTATCTGAGCCTGCCGCTGGAACAGCGCAAGATTGCTCGCGAGGTCATCATGGCGCTCTCGAAACTGCACAAATTCGAAAGCAGCGTCCGCTAGCCGATGGTCATACATTCACTCTGAATGTCGGCAAGATAGACGCCAGTGGGTGATTGAAACCGTGTTCGGCCACACGGTTTCGTACTTTTCATCGGCAACGGCGCCCACCCTTCTTACCCCGTCGCGACCAATCCACCACCGGCGTTCAATGGCCCATCCACCCACTCAGGACGTCCCTCCGAAACGACTTCGCCAAGTTGTAACTTGTGGCTTCCCCCGTTCAACTGGAGACGTTGGCAGGATAAGCTAGCACCCATGTCGGAGCGCTCTGCTCCACCCCATACAGCGTCATTCCAGCCCCCTGCCTTCGGTAGTCCTATGCGCGGCCGTTTTTTCAGTTTCAGCCTCTGCCTGCTTCTTTCATCCATGCTCAGTGGCGCCAGCCAGGCCGCGACGCTGGCCCAGCAACGCCTCTACTATGACGAAGCCAAACAAGCCCTGGCCAAGGGTGACAGTGGTCCTTACAAACGCTATGCCAGTGCGCTGCGCAGCTATCCACTGGAGCCTTACCTCGCCTATGACGAGTTGACCGCACGTTTGAAGACTGCCAGCAATGAAGAGGTCTCGGCCTTTCTCACCCGGCACGGCGACCTGCCGCAGATCAGTTGGATGAAGCTGCGCTGGCTGCGTCTGCTGGCAGCGCGCGGTGAGTGGCCGCTGTTCGTCAAGTACTACGACCCGAGCATGAACTTCACAGAGCTGGACTGCCTGTTCGGCCAATACCAACTGAGCCATGGCCAGGTACAGGCCGGCAACCAGACTGCCGAGCGCCTGTGGCTGGTCGGCAAATCGCAACCGAACAGTTGCGATCCGCTGTTCGAGCGTTGGGAAGCCTCCGGCCAACTGACGGAAGAAAAGCGCTGGCAGCGCGCCAAACTGGCGGTCGAAAGCGGCAACTACAGTTTTGCCACTTTTCTCGGCAAGAGCATGCCGAAGCTGCAGGACAAGGTGAAACTGCTGATCGATGTCGCCCAGAAGCCACAGATGCTCAGCCAACCGACCCGCTTCGCCCCCACCAGCCCGCAGATGGCCGATATCGTGTCCCTCGGTTTGCGTCGCCTGGCCCGCCAGGACCCGGAAAAAGCCCTTGGCCTGTTGCAGAGCTATGCCAATCACTTTTCCTTTTCCGAGGATGAAAAGGTCGCCATCGCACACCAGGTTGGCCTGACCCTGGCCCGGCGCTTCGATACCCGTGCGCTCAAGGTCATGGCCGACTACGACCCGAAGCTGCGTGACAACACCGTCAGCGAATGGCGCGCCCGCCTCTTGCTACGCCAGGGCGAATGGCAGCAGGCCCATGCACTGATCAACCGCTTCCCTACCGACCTGGCCGAAAGCAACCGCTGGCGCTACTGGAAGGCCCGCAGCCTGCAACTGGCACAGGCCAGCGAGGAACAGGTACGCAAGCTGTACCAACCTGTCTCGAAGGAGCGGGATTTTTATGGCTTCCTTTCTGCTGACCGGATCAAGGCACCCTACAAGTTCAACCACAAGCCACTGGTCATCGACACCAAGACGCGCCAGAAGGTCCGCGCCACACCGGGCATCCTGCGCGCCCTCGAATTCCACGCACGCGGGCAGATCGTCGACGGGCGCCGCGAGTGGTACAACGTCAGCCGTCACTTCAGCCGCGATGAAATGGTGGCCCAGGCACGCCTGGCCTACGACATGCAGTGGTATTTCCCAGCCATACGCACCATCACCCAGGCGCAATACTGGGATGATCTGGACATACGCTTCCCCATGGCCTACCGCAGCCAACTGGTTCAGGCCGCGAAGACGCGCGATATCCATCCCAGCTGGGTGTTCGCCGTGACCCGCCAGGAAAGCGCCTTCATGGTCGATGCCCGCTCCCACGTCGGCGCCACCGGCCTGATGCAACTGATGCCGGCCACGGCCAAGGAGACCGCCAAGCGCTTCAACATACCGCTGGCCTCCCAGCAGCAGGTGCTCAACCCGACGACCAACATCCAGTTGGGCGCCGCCTACCTGAGCCAGATCTACAACCAGTTCAACGGCAACCGCGTACTGGCGACCGCCGCCTACAACGCCGGCCCAGGGCGCGTGCGGCAATGGCTGAAGGATGCGGAGCACCTGGCCTTCGACGTGTGGGTGGAGAACATCCCCTTCGACGAGACCCGCCAGTATGTGCAGAACGTACTGACTTACTCGGTCATCTACGGGCAGAAGCTCAATGCACCGCAACCACTGATCGAATGGCACGAGCGCTATTACGAACGCTGATGCTGTGGAAGTGAGCGTGTTCATCGACGGCAACCGTTCATGAACACGCTCACTCACGAGGCCGGACGCATGACTTCACCCACCGATTGGACGCCGCCACTTTGACCAAAGCCGCTCTAGGCCTCGACGCGGCACTTATTGAAAGCGACTGGCCTCCACGGGCAGTGCTGGAGCGTCATTTTCACCTGCAAGCCTTGCCCGCCAAGGACACCGACAGCATTACAGGCCTGTGCGGACATATACGCAGCCATGCGCCGACAGCGGATGTGCGAGCCAACACCTTGTACCCACAGGTCGCCGCTGGACAACTGGAGCAATCGGCCTGCCGCGACAGTTTCTTCACCCGCGCCTTCGCCCTCGCCGACTGGCAGAACATGCTCACCGAAGGCCTCGGCGAACACGCCTTGACCGCCTTCCATGCACGCTACAAGTACCTGGTGCTCGCTTACGATCCGCAAGGCTACAAATCCCTCGGCCAATTGCTCGGGCGCCCTGCCGAGCACCCTCTCGAACGAAGGGCCAGCCTCTATGTGCAAGGGCTCATGGCCAGCCTGGGCAAGGCCGCCGAACATGGCCGACAGTTGAACGCCTTGCTGCATGTCGCGGGCTACCTGAAGCAGCGCTTGAATGAAGAAGAACAACGGAACTGGCAAGCCCTGCTGGAGGACTACCGTTCGCGCAAGCTGCCACTGGCCGCCCCCCTGGAACTGCTGCGCCAGTACTTCCGGCGCTACCCCGATCCTTATATCCAGCGACAGACCTACCTTGACCCTTATCCATCAGAACTCGTCGACGTGACGGGCTGGGACTCATTTTCATGCAACTGATCTGGTTACGTACCGACCTGCGAGTAGCAGACAACACGGCCCTGCATGCCGCCATGCGCAACGGGCCGACCGTCGCCCTGTTCGTCCTGACGCCCCGACAATGGCAACTGCACGACGACGCCCCGTGCAAGGTCGACTTCTGGCTGCGCAACCTCGAACAGCTTCGTACCGATCTGCAACAGTTGAACGTGCCTTTGCTGGTCCGCCACTGCGATGACTGGTCCGGGGTGCCTGACCTGCTCGGGCGCCTGTGCCATGAGCTGCACATCGATGCCGTACACCTCAACGACGAGTACGGCATCAACGAACAACGGCGCGACCAGCAGGTCGCCACCCGACTGATGATGGAAGGCGTCACACTGCATCGGCACCTGGACCAGTTGCTCTTCCAGCCTGGTAGCCTGCTGACCCGCGCCGGCGACTACTTCAAGGTCTACAGCCAGTTTCGCAACCTCTGCCTGCAACACTTGCGCGCAGCGCCACCGCAGCCTCGCGGTCGACCACAGGCGCAGGCGCCCTTGCCCATCGCCAGCGATAAAGTCCCAGCTCAGCTGGACGGCTGGCAAGCGCCGGATGCCAGCCTCCGCGCCCACTGGCCCGCAGGGGAAGAGGCAGCTCTTGCCGCACTGGCCAGCTTTACCGACGAACATATGCAGGATTATGCGGAGCAGCGCGACATCCCCTCCGCCCCGGGCACCAGCCTGCTCTCACCCTACCTGGCGGCCGGCGTACTCTCGCCACGCCAGTGCCTGCATGCGGCACTGAGCTGCAACCAGGGCGAGTTCGACACCGGCAACGATGGCGCCATCACCTGGATCAACGAGTTGCTCTGGCGCGAGTTCTACAAGCACATCCTGGTCGGCTACCCGCGTGTCTCGCGCCATCGGGCCTTTCGCCCGCAAACCGAGGCACTGCCCTGGCGCAACGCGCCGCAGGACCTGCAAGCCTGGCAAGAAGGTCGAACCGGCCTGCCAATCATCGATGCCGCCATGCGCCAGTTGCACGCCACCGGCTGGATGCACAACCGTCTGCGCATGGTAGTGGCAATGTTCCTCAGCAAGAACCTGCTGATCGACTGGCGCGAAGGCGAGCGCTTCTTCATGCGCCACCTGATCGACGGCGACCTGGCCGCCAACAACGGCGGCTGGCAATGGTCGGCGTCCACCGGAACGGATGCCGTGCCCTACTTCCGCCTGTTCAACCCGATCTCACAGTCGCAACGCTTCGATCCCAAGGGGCGCTTTATCCGCCATTGGCTGCCGGAACTCACCAGCCTGAGCGACAAGGCGATCCACTCGCCGCCCGTCGGCGATCTGTTCTGCTCTGTCGACTACCCGGCACCGATCCTCGACCTTGCCGCCAGCCGCGAACGGGCACTGGCGGCTTTCCGCGACTTGCCTTAAAACCGGCCACGACCTTCCGAGCCAACGCTGCCGTAGGGTGCGCCATGCGCACCGGCTTCTTGCACAGGTGCCAAGCCCTGCGATGGCTCTTACAGGACCATCGCCGCTATCCAGCCGAATACCAGCAACGGCAGGTTGTAGTGCAGGAAGGTCGGCACCACCGTGTCCCAGATATGGCTGTGCTGGCCGTCCACGTTCAGGCCCGAGGTTGGGCCAAGGGTTGAGTCGGAAGCGGGTGAGCCTGCATCGCCAATCGCGCCAGCAGCACCTACCAGGCTGATGATTGCCAGGGTGCTGAAACCGAGCTCGACACTCAGCGGCACGAAAATCGCTGCGATGATCGGCACAGTGGAAAAGGACGAGCCGATGCCCATGGTCACCAACAGCCCCACCAACAGCATCAGCAGTGCACCAATGGCCTTGCTATTGCCGATCCAGCCAACCGAAGTATCCACCAGGGTCTTGACGTGCCCCGTTTCACGAATGACTTCTGCGAATCCCGATGCTGCAATCATGATGAAGCCGATCATGGCCATCATCTTCATGCCCTCGGTGAACAGATCGTCCGTCTCCCGCCAGCGCACCACACCCGATACGGAAAAGAGCACAAAACCGACCAACGCGCCGATGATCATCGAGTCCAGCCAGAGCTGGACGATAAAGGCAGAAGCGATGGCCAGCAAAGCAACCGATAGAGTGAGCGGGCTATAGGCCACTTTTTGCGAGGTTGCACTCTCCAGCCGATCCAGCGCATAGACGCGTGGTTTGCGATAACTGATGAAGGCAATCAACAGGCCAGCCGTCATGCCCAGCGCCGGGATCAGCATCGCCTCGGTGACATTGACGCCGGTGACATCGACACCGCTGCGGGTGATGTTCGCCATCAGGATTTCATTGAGGAAGATGTTGCCGAAGCCCACCGGCAGGAACATATAAGGCGTGATCAGCCCGAAGGTCAGCACACAGGCGATCAGGCGCCTGTCGATCTGCAACTTGCTCAGCACGAAGAGCAACGGCGGCACCAGCAAGGGAATGAAGGCGATATGGATCGGCAGGATGTTCTGCGAAGAAATCGCCACGGCCAGCAGCAGCCCGATCATCATCCACTTCAGCGCCCCACCACCATGCGCCTCCTGCCGGCCGACCATCGCCAGAGCCTTGTCGGCCAGCACATGGGCCAGGCCCGACTTGGAGATGGCGACAGCAAAAGCCCCCAGCAGCGCATAGGACAGCGCCACCGTCGCACCGCCGCCCAGGCCCTTGTTGAAAGCCGCCAGCGTCGCTTCGACGCCGAGCCCGCCGAGCAGGCCTCCACTGAGTGCCCCTACGATCAGGGCGATCACCACATGCACACGGCACAAGGAAAGCACCAGCATGATACCGACCGCCGCCACCACTGCGTTCATTCGAACCTACCCGCCAGGAGTTGAAAAAGCGGCGTACTGTGCAGCATGCCCCCCGGCAAGTCAAAACGGCACCATATAGATCGGCACCAGAATGCCGATAACCTTCTGCCCACGCCGGGAAAAGCCCGAGGTAGAGCGTGCTCCGAAAGGATGGGATGGCAATGATCCGCTGATCTCCGACAATGCACCGGGTGGCGAATCGTTCGATGATCCGGCACCGACCATAAAAACGAAAAGATATTCACCCAGGAGCGAAACAATGGACCTGCTGCGCAAATTCCCGATCAGCAAGCGGCTCTGGCTGATTCCGGTATTCGCCACCTTCATGCTGTTCACCCTTGGCCTGCTGATGATCCTGCAGGTGCGTAGCGATCTCTACGAAAGCAAGGATGTGATGACACGCCATGTGGTCGAGACCGCGGCCGGTATTCTCCAGCATTACCAGAAGCTGGAAAGCGACGGCAGCATGAGCCGCGAACAGGCCCAGAACGCCGCACTGGAGCAGGTCCGTACCCTGCGCTACGACGGCCATGACTATTTCTGGATCAACGACCTGCAACCGAAAATGATCATGCACCCGATGCAGCCCGCATTGGAGGGACAGGACCTTTCGCGCAACAAGGACCCGAACGGCAAGGAGTTGTTCAACGAGATGGTCGCGGTGGCCAAGCGTGACGGCGCCGGCGCGGTGGCCTACGAATGGGCACGGCCGGGCGAAGATGCACCGGTCCCCAAGACCTCCTACGTGCAACTGTTCCAGCCCTGGGGCTGGATCATCGGCTCCGGCATCTATATCGATGACGTGGAAAAGGAATTCACCAACTACCTGGTGCGCTTCTCGCTGATCGGCCTGCTGATCGCCCTGGTCATGGCCAGTATGGTGGCGATCCTGATCCGCAGCATCACCCAGCCCTTGCAGAACTCGATGGAAGCCATGGCCAATATCGCCAGTGGCGAAGCCGACCTGACACGCAGCCTGGACGTGGCCGGGCGCGACGAACTGGCAACGCTGGGGCGCGACTTCAACCGTTTCACGGAAAAACTGCGCACACTGATCGGCCAGTTGCAGCACACATCAGACTCCCTGAAAACCTCCTCGCACAGCCTCGGCGAACTCTCCGAACGCACCCACGAACAGAGCCAGCAGCAACTGCAACAGATGGAGCTCGTGGCCACTGCGGTCAACGAAGTCACCTACGCGGTACAAGAAGTGGCGAAGAACGCCGAACATGCCGCCACCGAGGTGGACCTTGCCGACAAGCAGGCCAGCCAGGGCCAGCAGAACATCGAAACCACGCTGCAGCAGATCGACCAGCTGTCGGGCACCATCACCCAGTCCGTCGAGGTCATCCATTCCCTGGCGGAACAGACCAGCAAGATCGGCTCGGTGCTTGAAGTGATCGGCTCGATTGCCGACCAGACCAATCTGCTGGCACTCAACGCCGCCATCGAGGCGGCCCGCGCGGGCGAACAAGGCCGTGGCTTCGCCGTCGTGGCCGACGAAGTGCGCCTGCTGGCACAACGCACGCAGCAGTCGACAGCGGAAATCCAGGGCATGATCGAGCGCTTGCAGCAGAACTCCGAGGCTGCCGTGAACGTCATTATGGCCAGCAACCGAGCCTCGCAACTGACGGTGGAGCAAGCCAGCCAGGCCGGTGAAAGCCTGGGACAGATCGCCCAGTCCCTGCGCAACCTGTCAGGCCTCAATGCATCGATCGCCAGCGCGACGCTGCAGCAGTCCCATGTCACCGAAGACATCAACCAGAACGTGACCCGGGCCGCCGGGCTGGCCCAGGCGAGCACCAGTGCCGCCGAGCAGTCCAGCGACGCCGGCAAGCACCTGGACGAGTTGTCGGAGCGCCTGAATCGCCTCCTGAGCCAGTTCAAAGTATGAGATTCACCTCAAGCAGCAAGGCCGGCACAGGCTTGCTGCCTGAGGCTTAAGACTTAGACTTTGGGCTAATTGATAAAAATATTTCTATTTTTTCAATTCCGATGTGACTTTCCCCCTCACTGCCGGCATCAACAGTACAAAGCCAACGCGCAACACGCCGCAGCGGCACATTTCCGGATGCCCCAGAGAGATACTTGCAATGACTCATACACTGCGCTTCAACGACGCCCTTCTCATCACTGACCGTGCCTTCCAACCCTTCCATTGCGTTGCCTGGACCCAACAAGGCGGCAATGGTGAAGTCAGCATCAGCGTTCTCGATGGCAGCCAGTCCCGCATCCTGGGTCGTTGCAACATCGCCAGCAATGTCTACAGCGATCCGGTGAAACTGGGCAGCATCCTGCAACAGGCCCGTGAGCGCCTGAGCAACGAAGGCCTCAGCTTCTCGCCTTGGAGCATGCCTGCGTAACACCGCGCCATCCGGCCGTATCTTTCGAAAACCCCGCTGTAGTTCGCTACGCGGGGTTTTTCATTTTTCGGCAGCCACATCGACACCATAGAGACTGGTGCGGTTGCGCCCCTGAGCCTTGGACTCGTAGAGCGCCCGGTCGGACATCGCGATCAATTGCTCAGCACCGAGCACTGCCTGCGTCGACTCCGCCACGCCCAGGCTGATGGTGAAGCAGACCGACTGCCCCTCATAGGAGACTCGCTGCTCCTGCACCGCCCCTCGCAAACGCTCGGCGAAAATACGCGCACCGTCCCTGTCGGTATCCGGCAGCAGCACAGCGAACTCTTCACCGCCGTAACGCCCGGCGATATCCGAGTCACGCACAGTCATGCGCACCGCGTCGGCCACACGCCGTATCACCGCATCACCCGTCTGGTGCCCGTAGCTGTCGTTGATTCGCTTGAAGTGGTCGATGTCGAACATGACCAGGGAAGCCTGGCCGCCGGAGCGGCTGTAGCGGGCAAACTCCTGGCGCAAGCGCTCTTCCCAATGGCCACGGTTGTAGAGCCCGGTCAGGCGATCGGTGCTCGACAGCCGCTGCAATTCGCGGTTCGCCGCCTGCAACTGGTGCCTGTTGGTCGCGACATCGGTCACGTCGTAGATCAGCAGGCAAACCTGGTCGACCACGCCACTCAAGCCCTTCAATGGCAGGATCGTGGTGTTCTGGTACATGAAGTCTTCCAGCCCGGTGATCGGCTGGTAGTTCTTGAAGTGCAGCAGGTAAGGCCGCTGCTCCCAGATCGTGAACACCGGTGTGCCCAGTGTCGCCACCGTTTCCACCTTGCGCCGGAACCAGGCCTCGTCGACCTCGGGGAACAGCTCGAAGAACGAGCGCCCGAACGCCTCGGACGGCAAACGCCCGGAGCGGTTCTCCATGAAGGTATTCCAGACTTCGACCCGGTAGTTACGGTCGATCACCACGACACCGATATCGATGCTCTGCACGATCGCCAGCAGACCATGCAACTCGCTCAGACGGTTCTTTTCCAGCATTCAGTTCACCAGATAGGCAATCTTGCGCGACAACAGCTCCACCGAGTCCTCGGTGAAGAGCAACAGCAGGTCGAAATGGATGTCATGCCCTTCGATGCTGTAGCTGAGCTCCACGGCCAGGGTCTTGCGCCAGCGTGAACGGTTGACGTTGATCAGGTCGGTAATCGACGCATGCTGCCCCAGCACCTGCGGATGGCCCTGGGAGAAGACCAGGTCGATCTGTTCGGCAATGCCGCTGAGGCAGGCGCTGATCAACAGGCTCGACAGGTCCAGGAGCATCTCCATGTCCTGATAGCCGTCGCTGCTCCCCATCAGGCGCGCCATGTCGCTGATATCGGAGTCATGGAAGATCAACAGGGCCTCACCTGCGATGCCTCCGCCGATATAGCCCTGGCAGACAGCCGTCAGACGGTCACTGCACGCGGCATCCGCCAGCGCCATGTGCAACTCGCCCACTTCGAGAATATTGACGTTGGGCACCGGCAACTGGATGAACACCCCGAGCACATGGGCCAACAGCGCCGCCGCACGCCCCATGGCAACGTTCACCACCTCGCGGAAGGCATCACGGAAACCGATGGACTCGCCCTGCCCCCGCTCGCCCATCTGGCGCAGGGTATTCAACAGGCCCAAGTCGGCCAGGGTACGGATCAACTGGAGCGGATCGGCAGGCTTGCGAATGAATGCCTTAGCACCGAGTGACAGTACGCGCCGCACGGCTTCGTCCTGCACATCAGCGGACACCACGATGACCTTGCAGTCATGCTCCTCTTCACGCAGGGCGGCCAGCACCTGGTACCCGTCGACGTCGGGCATCGTCAGGTCCAGCAACATCAGGTCCACGCCGCCCTGGCGGATACGCTCGAGCGCCGAATTCCCCCCGTCGGCCTGCTCGACGCTGACTTGCCAATCCAAAGGAAGCGCACGCAGCAATTGCTTGCGTGCAAGCGATGAGTCATCACAAATCAGCAGAACGGGGGGAGGCATGCCTTAACTCTCACAACCCTCGAAGGGAGCGGGAAGCTTATCCCAGCCGAATGGCGAATGGGATGACTCATGGCAAAATAATGGCATCCAGTCTCAAAGACACGGAGCCATGGCCGGGCGCTCCCTGCGCCCGACACGTTGGATCAGTAGTAGGCGTTTTCGCGGTTGGTGTGGTCAGTGACGTCACGGACCCCTTTCAGTTCTGGAATACGCGACAACAAGGTCTTCTCGATACCTTCCTTGAGGGTGACGTCAGCCTGGCCACAGCCTTGGCAGCCGCCGCCGAACTGCAGGATGGCAACGCCTTCTTCCACCACGTCGATCAGGGTCACCTGGCCACCATGGCTCGCCAGCCCGGGGTTGATCTCGGTCTGCAGGTAGTAGTTGATGCGCTCGTTCAGCGGGCTGTCGTCGTTGACCATCGGCACTTTGGCGTTGGGCGCCTTGATGGTGAGTTGTCCGCCCATGCGATCGGTCGCGTAATCGACCAGCGCGTCTTCCAGAAAAGGTTCGCTGACGCTGTCGATCCAGGCCGTGAAGCTTTTCAAGGCCAGGGCGATATCATCCGGCTTTTCTTCTCCGGGCTTGCAGTAGGCAATGCAGGTTTCGGCATAGCTCGTGCCGGGTTGCGTGATGAAAACACGGATGCCGATGCCTGTGGTGTTCTGCTTTTCCAGCAGGTCGGCCAGGTAATCGTGTGCAGCGTCGGTAATGGTAATGGCGCTCATGTGGCCTCCTCGCGAACTTGAATGCAGTGTACGCCAACCCGCCTCGGGGTTAAAGTCATACTAAATCAGTAGGAATAAGCATTCCGCCTTGGCTCGACTTCATAGATTCTTGTAGCGGTTCATATCCAGAACCCCCTCTTCCAGCGGCTCGGTTTCCCGGATATAGCTGCTCAGGTCATGGAAGTAGCGCCAGAAGTCAGGGTGGGTGCGCCTGATCCCCCAGTGCTCGACCAAGGCTTCGAACGCTTTGCGATCCTTCGCCAGTTCCAGGCTGCGAACGAAGGCCGGCACATCACTTGCCGGCAGGTTGAAGATGAAGTTCGGGTAACTGGTCAGGACCCCCGGATAGACCGTCAAGGTATCCAGTCGCGGCTGGTAGCGCAGGCTCTCACCCAGCATGAAGGCCACGTTGCTGTGCGCCCGGTTGCGCAGCAGGCTGTAGACCTCGCGGGAACCATCGCTGGCCTCCACACGCACCAGGGTCGCCTCCGGCAACTGGCGAATCACCATCAAACCGGCCGCCAGGCGCCCACTGAGACGGCTGAGCGACTGCTCGGCCGCCTGGATTTCGACTCCCAGGCCCGGACGATGGCAATGGCTACCCTTGCAGCGGTTGATCGGATCAGGGGTCGCATTGATCGTCGCGAAACGGGCCAGCAGCGATTGCGCGAACGGCTTCAGCGGCGCCTGCTCCGGCAAGTGCAGGCCGCTCGGGGACTTCTGGTCGAGCGCCTGGTAGTCGGCCCACATCTTGAGCTTGCCGCCACTCTGGTACCAGTCATCGAGAATCTCCTTGCGCGCCTCGGCGGGCATCAGACGCAGGAAGTTCTGCTCCGCGCCATTGCGGATCAGGTCGAAGTACAGGCGTGTCTGCGCCTGGTGGGAAACATTGCCGAACACATCGAAGTTCACCACCAACTGATAGTAGGTGCGCTCCAGCAGCGGGTAGTCCATCCACCAGAGCGTCTGCGGCACGGCACCGATCAGCCCTTTGCGCACGGAGGCGCTGTCGTGGTGACGGAAGACCGTCAGCAACGCGTTGTCGTTGCCCGCCCAGATGTGGTCCCAGCCGGGCGCCGGCGCCTCGCGGTAGCTCTGGGTTCGCAGCGCCTCGTAGTGGTTGCGCTTGTCCCGGTAACTGCGCCACAGCCCCAGCAGGTCGCCGATTTCATCGAACTGCCCCGGCATCGCCAGCAAGGGCGTCGCTTCGCTCCGGTAATCGGCGTCGGTGATATAGAGGTCATGATCGGGTGCCTGGAACGTCACCCAGAAATGGTCGCGGATCACGTCGGTGGCGATTTGTCCGCGGCATACCGGGCCACGGATGAAGGTACGTACGAAATACTCCGAGTTATCCAGCATGAACTGGTAGCGGGCGCGCGCAGGGATGGCATCGAAAGTCAGGAACGGATTGGCACGATGCCCGGCGCCATAGCCCGGAAGCCTGTCCACCTGCCAGTCATCGGCGAACAGCAGTTGCCGTGTGCGAGCCAGCTTCTCGGCACTGAGGCCGTAGGTAATGTGCGTCTTGTGGACGATCACGCCCTGGATCGGACGGAGCCGGTAGTAGAAGTCGGTGCCCGGATCGTCGTTCGGCCGGCGGGTGGCGATCGGGTCGACCGGTTGGCCGCCTGGCGTGCGCGAGCGAACCAGTTCGAAGAAATGCCCACTTTCTCCACCAGCGAAATACAGATGCGCCAGGAACAGGTGTTCATACAGCCAGCGGCTGGCCAGGCGCTCCTTCGGCGTGGTGCCATTGAGCAGCCGCTCCCACGCGTCGATCTGCACCTGTTCGGCAACGGAGGGCTGCACCGTTTCGACCTCGATCGGCGCCCCTTCGTCGAACCAGCGCTGCAGGACGGTGTAATCCTCGTCGCTCAAGCCGGTTACCGCGAACGGCATCCCGACATTGGCATGCTTGCGCGCATAGCTGTCGAAATCCCCCGGCAGCGGGCACTGGTTTTCACGGTTGATGCCGATGTCCAGATCCTCGGGCAGACGGGCATTGGCCGGGAAGGCATTGTCGCGTCCCAGTTCGAGCATGCGCGACATCAGCGATGCCTGCTCTTGCAGCACGGAATGAAAACCGCGCTTGCGCCAGGCCTCCTCATCATGGGCATCGAGGAAGAGCCGCGAGGTTTCCTGGGCCTTGCCGCGAGAGCCGTTGTAGACCGGCATCTTGCTGGCCCCACGCTGCAGGCCCTCGCCACTGCCAAGGTTCAACTGGCAGGGCGCGTCGTAGCAGGCATGGCAGGCCACGCAGTTCTTCGTCAGGATCGGCTGGATATCCTTGATATAGGACACCTCCTGCGCATACGCCGCCCCGGCACAGGACATCAGCAGGGCGGCAAGCGACCTGGCGGAGCGCTGAAACACCGCCCGCGTTGCCAACGCAGCGTTGAAGAAAGGCTCAAAATGCTCATTCACAGTGTGCAAACCCCGCTTCCTCGCCTGCTCTTGTCTTGCACTGGCTATCCCGCCAGCGCGTTGCAACGGCCTGCTGAAGAACATGATCATGATTCGGACAAAAAGGATGCGATTGTAGAGCCTGTCACAGTTATGAAGCGAGCCAGACTCGCAATGAAAGGGAATACGCTAGACTGCGCGCCATTGCCGTATGGAGTCGTGTCAATGCAAGAAACACTCAACCAGGGTCTGATCGATTACCTGGGCACATCACCTTCGCCCTTCCATGCCACCGCCTCGCTGGCACAAAGACTGCGCAATGCCGGCTATGAACGCCTGGACGAACGTGACAGTTGGCACTTGCAGGCCGGTGGACGTTACTACGTCACGCGCAACGACTCTTCGATCATCGCCTTCCAGTTCGGTACGCAAGCGCTCAGCGAACATGGCATCCGCCTGGTCGGTGCCCATACCGACAGCCCCTGCCTGCGCGTCAAGCCGCACCCGGACCTGCACACCCAGGGCTTCTGGCAACTGGGGGTGGAAGTCTACGGCGGCGCCTTGCTGGCGCCCTGGTTCGACCGCGACCTGTCCCTTGCCGGACGCCTCACCTACAGCCGCGACGGGCATATAGAAAGCCAACTGATCGACTTCAAACAGGCCATCGCCACCATTCCCAACCTGGCCATCCACCTCAACCGCGAGGCCAACCAGGGCTGGGCCATCAACGCCCAGAAGGAACTGCCGCCGATCCTGGCCCAGGTCGCCAGCCAGGACACCTCGGACTTCCGCGCCCTGCTGGCGGAACAACTGAGCCGCGAACACAACCTGGTGGCCGATGTCGTTCTCGACTTCGAACTGAGCTTCTACGACACCCAGCCAGCGGCCTGTATCGGCCTCAATGGCGACTTCATCGCCGGGGCTCGCCTGGACAACCTGCTGTCCTGCTACGCCGGCCTGCAAGCCCTGCTGACGGCGGCACCGGAACAGACCTGCATGCTGGTCTGCACGGACCATGAAGAAGTCGGCTCATCCTCCTGCTGCGGCGCGGACGGCCCTTTCCTCGAACAAATCCTGCGCCGCATCCTGCCGGAAGAAGACCAGTTGCAGCGGACCCTCAACCGTTCACTGCTGATTTCCGCCGACAACGCCCACGCGGTCCACCCCAACTACCCGGAAAAGCACGACGGCAACCATGGTCCCAAGCTCAACGCCGGGCCGGTGATCAAGGTCAACAGTAACCAGCGCTATGCCACCAGCAGCGAAACCGCCGGTTTCTTCCGCCACCTGTGCCTGACCGAAGAGGTTCCAGTGCAGAGCTTCGTCACCCGTAGCGACATGGGTTGCGGCTCGACCATCGGCCCGATCACGGCCAGCCGCATCGGTGTGCGCACGGTGGACATTGGCCTGCCGACCTTCGCCATGCACTCGATCCGCGAATTGGCCGGCAGCCAGGACCTGGCCCACCTGGTGAAGGTGCTGAGCGCGTTCTACCGCAGCGCCGAGCTGCCCTGAGAAGCAGCCCTTTCAGCGTGTCAGGTAGCACTTGCCGGCAAGCAAGGCCGGCGGCGCTACCGATATTGCATGGATTCCCGCCTTCGCGGGAATGACTGGGTATGAGGAGTGCCAATCGGCAGGTTGGAACACCATCGTAACCCCACCACCGTCGTCCCCGCGAAGGCGCACTACTGTCCGGCACTCCTTATGCAGGGAATAGCTGTCCCTGTCGTTGCTCGATTTCCTGTTTTTGCGCCTGTCGCCTTCGATAACGCTCAACCTCTATCTCCGGACGCTGTAGCAGTGTTGAGCGCACCTCCACCATGAACATCCACAGACTCTTCTTTTCACCTGTCACCATCCGGTGAAGGCTCAGCAGCAGGTAGCTGATCAGGGCGCAGAGAATCTGAATGCGTACCGCATTTTCGCTACGCCCCAGAAACTGCTTGATCTTCAAGTGCTGCTTGATCCATTTGAAGAACAATTCGATTCGCCAGCGACGGCGGTAAAGCTCAGCAATATCCGCCGCTGGGCTCTCTAGGTCGTTGGTCGCCAGGATCAGCGGACGATCATGCTCAGGGCGGTGGACGACGATTCGGCGTAAAGGTTTTTCATAGTGATTGATGCGTTTCCCGCCAGGATGTCGGTGCGCAAACCTGACGTACTCATCCTGCAAAATCACACCTTGTTCTCCGCTGGCAATCTCGCGCGAGGAAAGAACCTTGAGCCCCGCGTTGTACTTGAATCGTGTCACGAAGCGGGCCTTGTTCTCTTCCAGGCGGGCCCACCAGTTGTAATCGCAATAGCCCTTGTCGAATACATAGGTGGCGTAAGGCTCAATCTCCAGGCACTTGCCGACTTCGATATCGTTGACATTAGCGGTGCTGAAACGGAAATCCACAGGGGCTGCGCAGTGGTTGGCGTACTGGACATGGACTTTGACCCCCTGAGTTCGGCGTGTTCGATCCGATAACGTCCAGTCGTCAAAGCCTGAGCCCTTCAGGGTGATGGAGGTCGAGTCCAATAGGTACAGCAGCTCTTTTGTGTCCCTGCGTTGTTGCCGACTGGTGCACGCCATCAGGTACTGCGCCGCTTGGGCGAAAACCTCTGGACAGCGTCTCCCATTGGCTTCGGCCAGTGTTGAACGCCTGATCGCAGACGTTCCCAAGTGATAGTGGTGATTGGGCTGGCTATTGAAGCTGGACTCGAGCTCACGCAGGCTGCCGGCCCCAGACAGGTGGGCGTATAGCATCGCAACTAGGTGATCCCAGCTTGTAAAGCGTCGGCTGTGACTGTCCGCGTCTTGCTGAACGACAGCGCGATCAAATACACCACGTGGGAGGGCTTTGAGTAGATCGTGGAACCGGCTTATTCTGAACACCTTGTGAAACCTGCGAGATTGAGTTGGCGCTCTACGGTTTAAGCCGTACTCCCAGGTTTCACAAGCCTTTCAACATCGACCGCAAAATTCGTACCGGACAGCAGTGCGCGAAGGCGGGGACCCAGATGCGCGGGTATTCAGGTCGGCATGCCTGCAAACGCCGATGGCGATAGCGGCTTAAACGCGTCGGCCCATGACTCGCTCGAACGCGCCTTCGCAAAGACGTTGAGAGGCATGGTTCCGAGAACCGACGGTGCAAGGCGCACCATGTGCCTTGCACAGCGACTCTCACAGCTCCGGATCGATCACCAGCGCGACCTTGCCGGCCACTGTGTTGCTTTCCAGGGTGGCGAAGGCCGCCTCGACATCCTCAATCGGGAAGCTGAACTCCAGACGTGGCGACAATCTGCCATCGGCGAACAGCGGCCACAGTTTCTCCTGCATGCCAGCCAGCAACTGGGCCTTGAAGTCGTCGTCACGGCTGCGCAGGGTCGAGCCGATCACCTGGATCCGCTTGCCCAGCAGCAGTGCAAGGTCCAGCTCAGCCTTGCGCCCGCCCATCAGGCCAATGATCACCAGGCGCCCGTCCTGGCGCAGCAGTTGCAGATTCTGCGCGGCATACTTGGCGCCGACCGGATCGAGGATCACGTCGAAGGGCGCAAAATCGCGCAGCGCATCCAGGCCTTCGCCACGCAACACACCGCCTTGTGCCCCGAGTGATTCGCAGTAGGCCAGCCGTTGCGCGGAACCGACGCTCACCCAACACGGGTTATCGAACGCGCGGCACAACTGGATGGCCGCTGAGCCGACACCGCTGGCACCGGCATGCAGCAGTACCTTTTCCCGTGGCCGCAGACCGCCAAGTTGATAGAGGTTCAACCAGGCCGTGGTATAGACCTCGGGCACCGCTGCCGCCTCGACCAGACTCAAGCCTTCCGGCACCGGCAGCACATGCCGCGCATCCACCACGACTTCCTCGGCCATGCCACCACCGGCGAGCAAGGCGCAGACGCGATCACCGATCTTCCACGCACTGCCCGCCCCGACCTCACTGATGACACCCGAGCACTCCAGGCCAAGCACCGCCGTCACCCCGGCGGGCGGCGGATAAAGGCCGGCACGCTGCAACAGGTCCGCACGGTTGAGTCCAGCGGCTGCCACGCGGATGCGCACCTGCCCTTCGCCACAGGCCGGAGCCGGGTGTTCACTCCACTCCACGCGCCCTTCGATGCCTTGCAATGCCTTCATACTGCCTCCATAGTGGTCTCGTTCGTGCCCGCTCTAACCGCAAACAACCGGCTTCATCATCGGGCCAATTCTCTCCGCGCCTGAACCGGCGCCCAATCTGATGGCCTAATATGCGTTATTTTCCATCCTCACGCCGCCCATACTCCATGAAACGTACGCTGACCTCCACCTGCCTGGCCGTGATCCTCGGCCTGCAGAGCCTCACCGCGCTGGCCCTCTCCAGAGACGGCGCCTATTGGGATTACCTGCAACCGGACCGGGCGCAGGTGATTGCCAGCCTCAACGTGGTGGAGCTGCTCAAGCGCCACCACTACAACAAGCCGCCGCTGGATGATCAGCGCTCGTCCAAGATATTCGACAGCTACCTGGAAATGCTCGACCCTGCGCGCAGCTATTTCACCGCTGCCGATATCGAGGAGTTCACGCCCTGGCGCACCCAGTTCGACGACTTCCTGCGCAATGGCGATCTCGAACCCGGCTTCACCCTCTACAAGCGTCACCTGCAACGCCTGCAGAGCCGCCTGGAGTACGCCCTTTCGCTGATCGAGAAGGGCAGCGACAAGATCGACTTCAGCGTCGACGAGCAACTGCTGATCGACCGCAAGAACGCCCCCTGGGCGAAGAACCAGGCAGCGCTCGACGAACTGTGGCGCAAGCGCGTCAAGGATGAAGTCCTGCGGCTGAAAATCGCCGGCAAGGAGCCCAAGGCCATCGACGAACTGCTCGGCAAGCGCTATCGCAACCAGTTGGCACGACTGGAGCAGACCCGCAGCGAGGATGTGTTCCAGACCTACATCAATGCCTTCGCCCAGTCCTACGACCCGCACACCCAGTACCTGTCGCCGGACAACGCGGAAAACTTCGACATCAACATGAGCCTTTCCCTGGAAGGCATCGGTGCCGTCCTGCAGAGCGACAACGAACACGTCAAGGTCGTGCGCCTGGTTCCCGCGGGCCCTGCGGAGAAGAGCAAACAGGTGGCTCCCGCCGACAAGATCGTCGGCGTGGCCCAGGCCAACGGCGACATGGTCGACGTGATCGGCTGGCGCCTGGACGAAGTGGTCAAGCTGATTCGCGGCCCGAAAGGCTCGGTGGTTCGCCTGGAGATCATCCCGGCCAGCAACGCGCCGAACGACCAGAGCAGCAAGGTGGTCGCCATCACACGCGAAGCGGTGAAGCTCGAAGAACAGGCAGCGAAAAAATCGGTCCTGCACCTGGAACACGGCGGTCACGACTACAAGCTCGGCGTCATCGAGATCCCCGCCTTCTACCTGGACTTCAAGGCCCTGCGCGCCGGCGACAAGGAATACAAGAGCACCACCCGCGACGTACGCAAACTGCTGACCGAACTGCAAAAGGAAAAAGTCGACGGCGTCGTCATCGACCTGCGCAACAACGGCGGCGGCTCCCTGCAGGAAGCCACCGAACTGACCAGCCTGTTCATCGATGGCGGCCCGACCGTCCTCGTGCGCAACAGCGATGGCCGCGTCGACGTGCTGGCCGACGAGAACCCCGGCGCCTTCTACAAAGGGCAACTGGCGGTGCTGGTCAATCGCCTGTCCGCCTCCGCCTCGGAAATCTTCGCCGGCGCCATGCAGGACTACCACCGCGCCCTGATTCTCGGTGGCCAGACCTTCGGCAAGGGCACCGTGCAGTCGATCCAGCCACTCAACCACGGCGAACTCAAGCTGACACTGGCCAAGTTCTACCGTGTCTCGGGCCAGAGCACACAGCACCAGGGTGTGATTCCCGACATCGCCTACCCGGCCAATGTCGACACCCAGGAAATCGGCGAAAGCGCCCTGCCCGAAGCCCTGCCATGGGACAGCATCCGTCCGGCGATCAGCGAGGCGAAGAACCCCTTCGCGCCCTTCCTCGCCGAATTGCAGGCACGCCACGAATCGCGCACCCGGGACAACCCGGACTTCGTCTTCACCCGTGATCGCCTGGCCCTGGCACAGGAGCTGATGCAGGAAACCACCGTCAGCCTCAACGAGAAGACACGTCGTGCCCAGCAGAGCGATATCGAGAAACGCCAGTTGGCACTGGAAAACGCCCTGCGCGTGGCCAAGGGCGAAGAACCGCTGAACGCCCTGGAAAAACACGACGAAGAGGAGCTGGTGGTCCACGAGGAAGAAGAGAAAGGCAAACCGGAAGACGATGCCTACCTCTCGGAGAGCGGGCATATCCTGCTCGACTACCTGAACCTGAACAGCCGGCTGGCCAGCCACTGAGAACCTGCTCCGAGACCATGTCATCAAAGTGACATCATGCTCGCATGAAACTAGGAGGGCCCGCATTCGCGGGCCCTCCTAGTTTTGCGACCATGCATGAGGTCCGTATGACCGCCACCCCGCAGTTGAGCAGCCTGGACCACATCCTTGCTCATGGCGATATCACCACACTGTTCCAGCCCATCGTGTCGCTCTCGGAGCGCCGCATCCTTGGCTACGAGGCCCTGACCCGCGGCCCGTCCGACAGTCCTCTGCACTCCCCGATCAACCTGCTGGCGGCCGCACGCCACGTCGGCCGCCTGAACGAGCTGGAGATGGCCTGCCGGCAGAACGCCTGCCGCCGCTTCAGCCAGCAGCAACTGCGCGGCAAGCTCTTTCTCAACGCCTCCCCCGAATCGCTGCTGGAGGCATCGCACAAGCCAGGGCGGACGCTGGAGTTCCTGCGCGCCTACGGCCTGTCGCCGGAGCAGGTGGTCATCGAACTCACCGAACAGTCGCCCACCGACGACGTCGCCCTGCTCGATACGGCGCTGCACCACTACCGTGACATGGGCTTCCTGATCGCCCTGGACGACCTGGGCGCCGGCTATTCGAGCCTGCGCATGTGGTCGGAGCTGCGCCCCGATTACGTCAAGATCGACCGTTACTTCATCGACGGCATCCACCTCGATGCGGTCAAGCGCAAGTTCGTCGAGTCCATCCTCAAGATCGCCCGGACCTCCCACTCCCAGGTCATCGCCGAAGGCATCGAACTGCAGGAAGAGTTGGCGGTACTGATGGAAATGGGCGTCGACCTGGTGCAAGGCTACCTGCTCGGACGCCCCCAGGAGCAGCCCTGCCTCGACACCGAGCGCATCGCCCTGCCATGCCAGACGGGCATCAACGAAGACAGTGGCGACCTCAGCCCCTTGCTGCTGCGCCAACCCGCCGTCTCCCAGCAGCAGCAGGTCGGCGAAGTGCTGGAAATCTTCCGCATGCAGGCCAACCTCAACTCGCTGGCGGTCCTGGACGAACACGCCAGGCCGGTGGGCATCATCCACCGCAACCTGCTCTCCGACGCGCTGCTCAAGCCGTTCGCCACCGACCTGCTGTCACGCAAGCCGATCAGCCGCCTGATGAGCGACGACTTCCTCGCCGTGGAACTGCATCAGTCGCTGCAGCAGGTCAGCCGGCTGCTGACCAGCCGCGCCCGACAGCGCATCGAGGAAGACTTCATCATCACCCTGGAAGGCAACTACCACGGCCTGGGACGCGTCATCGACGTGCTCAAGCTGATCACCGAGATGAAGATCCAGCAGGCACGCCACGCCAACCCGCTGACCCTGCTGCCGGGCAACGTGCCGATCCAGCAATGCCTGACGCGCCTGCTGCAACAGCGGCGGGAAGCGGTCATCTGCTATGTCGACCTGGATAACTTCAAGCCCTTCAACGACATCTATGGCTATGCCAAGGGCGATGAAGTGCTGCTGTGCCTGTCCCATTGCCTGAGCGAGCGGCTCGACTACAGTTGCGATTTCGTCGGCCATATCGGCGGCGACGACTTCATGCTGGTACTCGGCCCCGAAGACTGGCAGCGGCGCCTGGAACTGCTGTTCGAAGACTTCCAGAAGCGCTGCCGCAGTTTCTACCGCAGCGAACACCTGAAAGAAGGCTGCTTCATCGCCCAGGACCGCCAGGGCCAACAGGCGCGCTACCCGCTGCTGGCGCTATCGGTGGGCGTCGTGCACCTGCGCCCGCACCGTGCACCGGCGCTGGATGCCGCCACGCTGGCTGGCATGGCCTCCGAGGCCAAGCACCTGGCCAAGTTGAAGCCCGGCTTCAACTGGCACCTGCTGGATACCGGCAACTACCCCAACGATCAGAGCCCGAGCCTGGCCGCCTGCGCCAGGTAACGCTGCGCCAGCGCGGGATCGCTCGGCAGGCCTTCGGCGCCGCTTTCATAGAGTTTCCCCAGACGCGATGCGGCCAACGGATGGCCAGCATCGGCAGCCTGTCCCCACCAGTGCGCGGCACGGGCCGGGTCAGCGGCCCGCCAGGGGTGATCGTCCAGGTACAGGCACCCCACCTGATAAGCCGCCTTGGCATCGCCCGCCTGGGCCGCCCGCTCCAGCAGACGCATCCCCTCCTGGCGCGAGCCCAGCCCCTGGCCGCGAAACAGCAACAAGTGCCCATAGAAACCTTGCGCATCCCTGTCGCCAAGGTTGGCCATGCGCGAGAACTGCCCTTCCATCCAACGCCAGAGGCGCGGCTGCGCAACGGCCCAGCGCCAGCCCAGCAGACGACGTGCAGCCCAGTAGCCGACCCGCGCACGGATTTTCCAGATAATCATGTCGCCTCCGGATAGTCGAAATCGAACACCCTTGCCACCTCGGCGGCGTGCCAGCTCACAGCGGCGGCACTGTCAGGCTCGGCAGCGCAGCAGCCCAGGCGGTGTGCACATTCGAAGAAGCCCGTGCGCGGCAGCCGGCTAGCGCTCTGGCTGATCACCAGCGCACTGCGCAGGGGGCGACCGGCCTTGGCATCCAGAGCGGCCAGGTGCTCCAGTGCCGAGGTCAGGGTCAACATGGCCGGCGCCGTCAGTTGCAGCCGCTCCAGCAACGAGCGGTACGTCAGCAACTGACGCTCACGGCGAGTCACCTCCAGCGCGTCCAGCAAAGCCTGCCACTGGACACGGCTGATCCTCAGGGTGCGGTTGCTCAAGAAGCCCCGCCCCAGCCGGCAACGCCCAGGGTACGCGCCAGAACCCGACGAATCGCGTTGTCCGGATCGCGCTCGCCACGCTCGATCAACTCCAGATAGGCCGGGCTGATGCCCACGGTGCGCGCCAGCTCTTCAAGGCTCAGCCCCTGCGCCTGACGCAATTGCGCCAGTTGCGTCAGCGAGGCCTGGTCCGACGCGGCGGCAGGCTGAGCCACTGGCCGCCCCGTGGCCTCCAGCAGGGCCTGGTACTCGGCCCATGGCAACACGGCATATTCCGGCACACCGTCGCGTGTGATGACTTGTACGTTCATTCCTGACTCCTGTGAATCCGATCGCCGGGATAGTAACAGCCCGGCCCGCGCACATGGCTATCCGGTGTCTCTGGGCGGACCTGGCCGATGACGCCACGTGCCCAGGCCGTCGACAAAAACGCTGGAGCGCTGGCGGTTTGCGCCAGCGCCGTGCCAGTGACAGTTCGACGCGCTATACTGCCGCGCCGTTTCCAGCCGGGGGCGCCCCCGGCTGCTCATCGTTCCGCCCCGCCAAGAGGACGCGCAGCATGACCGTGATAAAACAAGACGACCTGATCCAGAGCGTCGCCGACGCCCTGCAGTTCATTTCCTATTACCACCCCGTCGACTTCATCCAGGCCATGCACGAGGCCTACCTCAAGGAAGAATCGCCCGCCGCGCGCGACTCCATGGCGCAGATCCTGATCAACTCGCGCATGTGCGCCACCGGCCACCGCCCGATCTGCCAGGACACCGGCATCGTCACCGTATTCATCAAGGTCGGCATGGACGTCCGCTGGGACGGCGCCACCATGGGTGTCGACGACATGATCAACGAAGGCGTCCGCCGCGCCTACAACCTGCCGGAAAACGTCCTGCGCGCCTCGATCCTGGCCGACCCGGCCGGTGCCCGCAAGAACACCAAGGACAACACCCCGGCAGTGATCCACTACTCCATCGTTCCCGGTGACAAGGTGGAAGTGGACGTCGCTGCCAAGGGCGGCGGCTCCGAGAACAAATCGAAGATGGCCATGCTCAACCCGTCCGACTCCATCGTCGACTGGGTGCTCAAGACCGTCCCGACCATGGGCGCCGGCTGGTGCCCGCCAGGCATGCTCGGCATCGGCATCGGCGGTACCGCCGAGAAAGCCGCCGTCATGGCCAAGGAAGTGCTCATGGAGCACATCGACATCCATGAACTGCAAGCCCGTGGACCGCAGAACCGTATCGAGGAACTGCGCCTGGAGCTGTTCGAGAAGGTCAACCAGTTGGGTATCGGTGCCCAGGGCCTGGGTGGCCTGACCACCGTGCTCGACGTCAAGATCATGGACTACCCGACCCACGCCGCCTCGCTGCCGGTGTGCATGATCCCCAACTGCGCCGCCACCCGCCACGCCCACTTCGTGCTGGACGGCAGCGGCCCGGCGGAGCTGGAAGCGCCGTCGCTGGACGCCTACCCGGACATCGTCTGGGAAGCCGGCCCGAGCGCCCGCCGCGTCAACCTCGACAGCATCACCCCGGAAGAAGTGCAGAGCTGGAAACCGGGCGAGACCATCCTGCTCAACGGCAAGATGCTCACCGGCCGCGATGCCGCGCACAAGCGCATGGTCGACATGCTGAACCGTGGTGAAGAGCTGCCGGTCGACCTGAAAGGCCGCTTCATCTACTACGTCGGGCCGGTCGATCCGGTCGGTGACGAAGTGGTTGGCCCAGCGGGCCCGACCACCGCCACGCGGATGGACAAGTTCACTCGCCAGATCCTGGAAAGCACCGGCCTGCTGGGCATGATCGGCAAGTCCGAGCGTGGCCCGATCGCCATCGACGCGATCCGCGACAACAAGGCTGTCTACCTGATGGCCGTGGGCGGCGCCGCCTACCTGGTCGCCCAGGCGATCAAGAAATCCAGGGTACTGGCATTCGCCGAGCTGGGCATGGAAGCCATCTACGAGTTCGACGTGAAGGACATGCCGGTCACCGTCGCCGTCGACACCAATGGCGAATCGGTACACATCACCGGCCCGGCGATCTGGCAACAGAAGATCGCCGACAGCCTGGCGGTGGAAGTGCAATAACCGCTCAGTTGTAGACAGGAAGCCCGGCTCACTGCCGGGCTTCTTCGTTTCAGGGCGTGCGCCCCAGGCTGAAACGCCGCCGGTACTCCCCCGGCTGCAAGCCGACCAGACGGGCGAAGATTTTGCGAAAAGCCCCTGGGTCCTGGTAGCCCACCGACCAGGCCACCTGCTCGATGCTGTCCCGTGTCAGTTCCAATAGCTCCCGCGCCTTGGCCACCCGCAGTTGCTGGCAGTACTCGGTGGGCCTGAATCCGGTCGCCGCACTGAACCGGCGCAAGAAGGTCCGCTCGCCGAGCCCGGCCTGCTCGGCCATGGCGAGCAACCCCACGTCCTTGCTCAGTTGCCCGCGCAGCCAGTGCTGCACGCGCAGAATCGCCCCGTCGCCATGATCCAGGCGTGGCGTGAACGCGCTGAAATGCAGTTGCGACTCGCGGCTGAGGTCGATCACCAGGAAATGCGCGGTCTGCGAAGCAATGGCAGGCCCGAGGAAGCGCGCCACCAGCGCCAGGCCAAGGTCGCTCCAGGCCATCAGCCCGCCAGCGGTGATGATGTCGCCATCGTCGACCAGCATGCGCTCGGCTTCTACCCGCACCTTGGGGAATCGCTCTGCCAGAGCCTGTGCCAGGCTCCAGTGGGTGGTAGCGCTACGCCCATCCAGCAGGCCCGCCTCGGCCAGCAGGAAGGCACCGGCGCACACCGAGGCGATGGTCACACCCGCACCGTGCCGCTGGCGCAGCCAGTCGCCAAGCGCCCCTCGCGCCACGCCGCTTGGCGTGCGCTCCAGGCACGGCGGCAACAGGATCACACCTGGCTCGCCCGCTGCGCCAGGGTGGCTGTCGAACACCCGGCGCGGCGCCTCATCACCCGCCACCGTCCAGTGGCTGACCCGCACCCCGGCATGCCCCTCGGCCATCCGGTTGGCTACCTTGAACAGGTCGGTCAGGCCATGGACGGCGGCCAGTTGCGCGTCCGGATAAAGCAGCAGCGCGATTTCCTGCGTCGGTTCCATTTGTCAGTTTTACCCCTGATATTGTCGCTCCCGCCAATCCCCATGCCGTCGGCGCCCGCCTACCCTGTCACCACTTCAACATACTGAACAGAGCAGGAGACACACATGGGCAAACGCGCACTGATCCTCGTCGACATCCAGAACGACTACTTCCCCAATGGCAAATGGGTCCTGGAAGGTGTCGAGCAGGCCGCCGACAACGCCGCACGCCTCCTCGCCGCCGCACGCGCCGCGGGGGAGACAGTAGTCCACATCCGCCATGAATTCGCCAGCGAACAGGCACCCTTCTTTGTGCCCGGCTCCGAAGGCGCCAGGATTCATCCGAAGGTACTGCCACAGGACGGCGAAGCCGTGGTGCTCAAACAGCAGGTGAATGCCTTCCGCGACACCCCGTTGCAGGCACAGCTACAGGAACAGGGCATCGAGGCACTGACCATCGTCGGCAACATGAGCCATATGTGCATCGACGCCATCACCCGCGCCGCCGCCGACCTCGGCTACCCGGTAACGGTGATCCACGACGCCTGCGCCACCCTCGACCTGGAGTTCAACGGGGTGAAGGTGCCCGCCGCCCAGGCCCACGCCGCCGCCATGGCCGCCCTGGCCTTCGCTTACGCCCAGGTGGTCGACACCGAGCAATACCTGCAGGGCTGAGGCCGGCTCACGATGAGCGCAGCGTCTCGTCGTCCCCGTAGTACTGCACGCCGATGCGAATCAGCTCCCGCCCCTGCTCCTTGCGGTGGCGGTTGCTGTCGCGCAGCGAGTAGATGCAGCCACAATATTCCTGCTGGTAGAAGCGCTCGCGCTTGCTGATCTCGATCATTCGCGCCGAACCACCGGCCTTGCGCCAGTTGTAGTCCCAGTAGGTGATGCCGGGGTAGCGCGCCGCCGAGCGGATGCCGCAGTCGTTGATCTGCTGCATGTTCTTCCAGCGGGAAATCCCCAGCGAACTGGAAATCACCCCAAAGCCATGCTCGTGGGCGTACAGCGCCGTGCGCTCGAAACGCATATCGAAGCACATGGTGCAGCGCACACCGCGCTCCGGCTCATGCTCCATGCCTTTGGCGCGGGCGAACCAGTCATCGGTGTCGTAGTCGGCATCGACGAAAGGCACCCCGTGCTGCTGCGCGAAACGGATGTTCTCGTCCTTGCGGATCAGGTACTCGCGCACCGGATGGATATTGGGGTTGTAGAAGAAGATGGTGTAGTCGATGCCCGATGCGCTGATCGCTTCCATCACCTCTCCCGAACAAGGCGCACAGCAGGAATGCAGCAGGAGCCTGTCGGCGCCTCCCGGCAATTCGAGTTTCGGACGCTGGTAATCGCTCATCGGCTCTCCACGTTGGAAATGACAGGGGCCGGAGTGCATGTACGCACTCCGGCCCCTGCTATGGCTGGATGCAGGGTTCGCCACGCGCACCTGGGCGATCGACATCGCGATCCCTGGCGCGCGCAACTCACCCTACGCCTGTGACTCAGGCCAGCTCTTCACGCAACTGGCGCGCGGCCTCGACCATGTTGACCAGCGCCGCCTCGGTTTCCGGCCAGCCACGGGTCTTCAGGCCGCAATCCGGATTCACCCACAGACGCTCGGCGGGGATGCGCTTGACCGCCTTGCGCATCAGGTTGGCCATTTCTTCGGCTGGCGGCACACGTGGCGAGTGGATGTCGTAGACGCCCGGGCCGATCTCGTTCGGGTACTCGAAGGCCTCGAAGGCCTCCAGCAGTTCCATGTCCGAACGCGAGGTCTCGATGGTGATCACGTCGGCATCCATCGCCGCGATGGACTCGATCACGTCGTTGAACTCGCTGTAGCACATGTGCGTGTGGATCTGCGTCTCGTCGCGTACACCGCTGGCGCACAGGCGGAAGGCCTCGGTCGCCCAGTCCAGGTAGTGCTGCCATTGCGAACGGCGCAGCGGCAAGCCTTCGCGGAAGGCCGCTTCATCGATCTGCACCACCTTGATGCCGGCGGCTTCCAGGTCGACCACTTCGTCGCGGATGGCCAGTGCCAGTTGCCGAGCCTGCTCTTCGCGGCTGACGTCCTCGCGCGGGAAGGACCACATCAGCATGGTCACCGGGCCGGTCAGCATGCCTTTCATCACCTTGTCGGTCAGGCTCTGCGCGTACTTGATCCATTCCACGGTCATCGGCTGCGGACGGCTCAGGTCGCCGTAGATCACCGCCGGCTTGACGCAGCGCGATCCGTAGCTCTGCACCCAGCCGAAGCGGGTGAACACATAGCCGTCCAGTTGCTCGGCAAAGTACTCGACCATGTCGTTGCGCTCAGCCTCGCCATGCACCAGCACGTCCAGGCCCAGACGCTCCTGGAAGTTCACCGCGCTGCGGATCTCGCTCTGCATTGCCTCGGTGTAGTCGGTGGCGGACAGCTTGCCCTGCTTGAACGACTGGCGCGCCAGGCGGATCGCCGAAGTCTGCGGGAAGGAGCCGATGGTGGTGGTCGGGAACGGCGGCAGTTGCAGCAGTGCGCGCTGTTGTTCGATGCGTGCGGCGAACGGCGACGGGCGCTGGCTGTCCTGCGGGCGGATGGCGGCGATGCGCGCCTGCACCTGCGGCTTGTGGATGCGCGGCGACGCGGCACGGGCGGACTGCACGGCACAGCTGGCGGCCAGGGCATCCTGCACGTCCGGCGACTCAGGCTCGGTCACGGCACGGGCCAGTACCGAGACTTCCGCGCACTTCTGCCGGGCGAAGGCCAGCCAACTCTTGAGTTCGGCATCCAGTTTGTCTTCACGCTCCAGATCGACCGGGCTGTGCAGCAGCGAGCAGGACGGCGCGACCCACAGACGCTCGCCCAGACGCTCGTGGGCGTGTTGCAGCACCTTCAATGCCTTCTCCAGGTCGCAGCGCCAGACGTTGCGGCCATTGACCAGGCCCAGCGACAGCACTTTGTAGGCTGGCAGGCGATCGAGGATGGTCGGGTACTGTTCCGGGGCGCGCACCAGATCGATGTGCAAGCCATCGACCGGCAGGTTGGCGGCCAGGCCAAGGTTCTCTTCCAGCCCGCCGAAATAGGTGGCGACCAGCTTCTTCAGCGGCTCGCGCTGCAGCAGGTTGTAGGCACGCTCGTAGGCGCTCTTCCACTCTTGCGGCAGGTCAAGGACCAAGATCGGCTCGTCGATCTGTACCCACTCGACGCCCTGCTCGGCAAGGCGCTGGAATATCTGCCCGTACAGCGGCAGCAGGCGCTCCAGCAGGTCCAGCTTGTCGAATTCGCTGCCCTTGGCCTTGCCCAGCCACAGGTAGGTCAGCGGGCCGATCACCACCGGCTTGACCTTGTGCCCAAGGGCGATGGCTTCGGCGGTTTCTTCGAACAGTTGCTCCCAGCTCAGTTCGAACTGCTGGTCTGCCGTGAACTCGGGGACCAGGTAGTGGTAGTTGGTGTCGAACCACTTGGTCATCTCTTGCGCATGGGCGCCACCGCAGCAACTGTCACTGACGCCACGGGCCATGGAGAACAGGGTGTCCAGGGTCGGCTTGCCGCTGTGCGGACGGAAGCGCTCGGGGATCACGCCAAAGGTCAGCGAGTGGGTCAGCACCTGGTCGTACCAGGCGAAGTCGCCGACTGGCAGCAGTTCGATTCCCGCGTCCTTCTGCACCTGCCAATGGGTGGCACGCAGCTCACGCCCCACGGCGCGCAGGCCGGCCTCGTCCAGCTCGCCTTTCCAGAAGGCTTCCTGTGCTTTCTTCAGTTCACGGTCGCGACCGATACGGGGGAATCCAAGATTGTGCGCCAGGGCCATGCCCAACTCTCCTATGCGAATGATGCGGGCATTCTGGAGAGCGGCAAGTCATGAGACAAATTCAATATTTTCCAGATGAAAACAAAATTTACTCATATAAAGGCAAGCAGCAGGCTTCGCGGGAATGACGAGGGGTGAAAAACAGAGATGAGTACGACGCGGTCTCTTCTCCCCAGCCCTCTCCCGCAAGCGGGAGAGGGAGTAAAAAGAAACCATGCCCCTTACAGGCTGATCTTCGCCCCCAGCAACTTGACGAAGGCCGCCAGCCAGGCGGGATGGGCCGGCCAGGCCGGCGCGGTCACCAGGTTGCCCTGGACGTGGGCCTGGTCCACCGCGATATCGACGAACTGGCCACCGGCCAGGCGCACTTCCGGCGCGCAGGCCGGGTAGGCGCTGCATTCGCGGCCCTTGAGTACATCCGCCGCCGCCAGCAGTTGCGCGCCATGGCACACGGCGGCGATGGGTTTGCCGGCCTGGTCGAACGCCCGCACCAGCTCCAGCACCTTGTCGTTCAGGCGCAGGTATTCCGGGGCGCGCCCGCCCGGCACCAGCAGCCCGGCATAGTCCTGCGCGCGCACGGCGTCGAAGTCGAAGTTGAGGGCGAAGTTGTGCCCCGGTTTCTCGCTGTAGGTCTGGTCGCCCTCGAAATCGTGGATCGCGGTGCGCACCTTGTCTCCCGCCGCCTTGCCCGGACACACCGCATGCACGGTATAGCCGATGGCCTGCAGGGCCTGGAACGGCACCATCAGCTCATAGTCCTCGACGTAGTCGCCCGCCAATACCAGGATTTTCCGCTCTGTCGTCATGATCGCCCACTCCGGTTGAAAATATTGATCACCAGTTTGTCCAGCATACCCCACAGGCGCTGGTAGACCCGCGTCAGCAAGGGCCGCGCCCGCCAGGACCGCATGTCCACTTCGATGCTCTGGGTGAAGTCCTGCGCGAAACTCGCCGCCACCTCGCGCACCAGCGCGCTGTCCATGGATTCGAGATTGGCCTCGAGATTCCAGCGCAGGTTCCAGTGGTCGAAATTGCATGAGCCGATACTGACCCAATCGTCCACCAGCACCATCTTCAGGTGCAGGAACTGTGGCTGATATTCATGAATTCGCACCCCCGCGCGCAACAACCGGGGGTAATAACGCTGGCCGGCATAGCGCACCGGCGGGTTGTCGGTGTTCCGGCCCGTCAGCAGCAAACGCACCTCGACCCCTCGCCTCGCGGCGCGGATCAGCGCTCGACGCACCTTGCCGGTGGGTAGAAAGTAAGGCGTCGCCAGCCAGATGCGGTCCTCGGCCCGGTGCAGGTGACGCAGCAGGCTTTGCAGAATGTCGCGGTGCTGGCGCGCCGCCGCATAAGCCACCCGCCCGAGACCCGGCTGCGCCTCGGGCAGCGCGGGCAGGCGGGGTTGGCGCCTGGGCAGGGGAATCTGCCAGATCCGCTTGCGCCGGCTGAAGACCCATTGCGTATCGAACAGCCGCTGCCAGTCGGTCAGCAGCGGCCCGGTCATCTCCACCATCGCTTCGTGCCACTGCCGTGCGCCATCAGGGCTCCAGAAACGGTCGGTCAGGCCGGTGCCACCAACGTAGCCCCGCTCGCCGTCGACCAGCAGCAGCTTGCGGTGGTCGCGGTGCAGGTTGTTGAACTTCAGCTTGAACGACAACGGGTTGTAGAGCCTCAGCTCGACACCTGCCGCCAGCAGCCGCTGGCGGGACGCCGGGCCCCACAGCAGGGAACCGAAACCGTCGAACAGGCAGCGCACCCGCACCCCTCGCTCTGACGCGCCGGCCAGCACCTCGACCATCCGCCGCGTGCACTCGCCCTCTTCGACCAGGTACATCTCCAGGTCGACACGGCAGCGCGCACCCTCGATGGCCGCCAGCATCGCCGGAAAGAAACCAGGCCCGTCCAGCAGCAGGCGGAAGGTATTGCCCTCGCGCCAGGGGAAGACTTCTCCAGCGTGTACCAAGCGATTCTCCAAACTCGAAAACAGCGACGGGCGCCCAGACAGCATCATGGCGATCGGGCGTAGGGTGCGCCGTGTGCACCGGCTTCTGCACACAGGTGCGCACGGCGCACCCTACGGCAAAGTTGGCTCGAAAGACTGCAAACAGGTTCTCAGGGTCGCTGCTGGAAATCCAGCACCGCCGACACCGGCACCTCCGACGCGATCGAAGGCAAGCCGGCCAACTCCTGCAGCTTCGCCAGGCCACCCTCCAGTTCGAACAGCTCGGCCTTGATCAGGATCGGCTCCAGGGTCGTCACCTGCATGCGCTTCTCGCCAAGACGGCTGACCAGCACCTCGGCCTTCAGGCGCTGCTGGTGGCCATGCAGGTCCAGCTGGAACTCCAGGGTGGTGGCCTGTACCTCGCCGACACGCATCTGCTCCCAGTGCGCCAGGTTCAGGTTGGCGCTCAGTTCGGCATGGGGAAAGCGCGTCGCTTCGAACAGCAGTTCGCGCATACGCTCGTCACGCAGGGCCAGGCCACTGTCCAGGTCGGCGAACGGCAAGGTGATACGCGCAGCGCCCTGCGGGTCGATGACCCCGACGACATTCCTGAAACGGTGCACGTCGGCGATGTTGCCACGCTTGACCGACACGAAGCTGACACGCGACGAGTCCGTCAGCACATGCCAGTCCGCCCAGCACAGGGCACTCGAACACACCAATAGCACCGCCACGATAAAACGCATGAATCCTCCTGTGGACACGGATTGGGAAACCGCAGCGCAGGCTTCGCACTTGCGCCGTGCAGCCTGCTGCTGCCCTTACATAGGTCCGCATTGCCCGCCAGAGTTCCCGCCACAAGACGCATCGACGGGCGTCATCCAACCATCATGTTTCAGTAACCCGAGTGACACCCGGCAGACCTAATCTGCCCCTGAACCCAGCCAGGGCGCACAGGAGACAGAGCATGAACATGATCGCCTTTCCCCGTCGTCTGCAGGCCGAACGCCTGCAAACCCCACAAGCCCTGCGCGAAGCCCAGGAACTGCGCTACAAGGTCTTCAGCAGCGAATACGACGCCCAGTTGCAGGGCGCCGAGCAAGGCCTGGACAGGGATGAATTCGACGAGCACTGCATGCACATCGGTGTGCGCGACCTCGGCAGCGGCCAACTGGTGGCGACCACGCGCCTGCTGGACCGCCAGGCCGCCGGTCGTCTGGGACGCTTCTACAGCGAGGCGGAATTCGATCTGCGCGGGCTGAACGAACTGAGTGGCCCGGTGCTGGAAATCGGCCGTACCTGCGTCGACGCCGAATACCGCAACGGCGCCACCATCGCCGTGCTCTGGGGCGAACTCGCGGAAGCCCTCAACCAGGGCCAGTACCGCTACCTGATGGGCTGCGCCAGCGTCTCCATGCGCGACGGCGGCGTCCAGGCCCAGGCGATCATGCAGCGCCTGCGCGAGCGCTACCTGAGCACCGAACACCTGCACGCCGAGCCGAAGAAGCCGTTGCCCGCCCTTGACCTGCCAGCCAACGTGACCGCCGAACTGCCGCCCCTGCTCAAGGCCTATATGCGCCTGGGGGCGAAAATCTGCGGCGAACCCAGTTGGGACACGGAGTTCCAGGTGGCCGACATTTTCATCCTGCTCAAACGCGACGAACTCTGCCCCCGCTACGCGCGGCACTTCAAGGCGGCGGTCTGATGGGGCGCCTGCTGCGCCTCAGGCGCTACGGCGGGCTGTTGAGCATCCTCGGCCACGGGCTGCTGACGGCCAGTTGGCTGACCCTCTGCGCCCGCTGCGGGCGCCCGCCCTCACTGGCCCGCCGGCAATACCTGACGCGCCAGTTCCTCGACCGCGTCGGCCGGCAACTGCCCTATGAGTTGCGCATCGAAGGCGAGCCGCCCCGGCAGTCCATGCTCTGGGTCGCCAACCACGTGTCCTGGGTCGATATCGTCATGCTCGGACGGGTGATGCCGCTGTCGTTCCTGTCCAAGGACGACGTCGCCCAGTGGCCGGTGATCGGCTGGCTGGCGCGCCAGGCCGGCACCTGCTTCATCCGCCGCGGCGCGGGCCAGCATGGCCAGGTCGGGCAGCAATTGCAGGATTACCTGCGGCGCGAGCATCCCTTGCTGATCTTCCCCGAAGGCACCACCACCGACGGCAGTGGTGTGCGCACCTTCCATCCGCGCCTGCTGAGCTGTGCGGTGGAAACCGATACCCCGGTGCAACCCGTCGCCATCCGCTACCGCCGCCATGGCCGGGCCGACCCGCTCAGCCCCTTCCTTGGCGAAGACGAGTTGACCCATCACCTGCAACGGCTGCTCGCCAGCGGCCAGGCCAGCGTGGAAATTCACTTCCTGCCGCCGATCCAGCCCCAGGGCCTGGACCGCTCGACCCTGGCCCGTCAGGCCCAGCAGAGCATCGCCGCGGTACTGGCCGAACAACCGGCCGACGTTCCGGTGGCCCGCTGCGCCTGAACGGCGGCGGACTCAACGCGAGGGACTGCGTACCGCCTTGGGCGAACAGCCATAGAAGCGGCTGAAGGCGGCGCTGAAATTGGCCGGGTGCTCATAGCCGGCCTTGTAGGCCACGCTGGCCACCTGCTCGCCCGCCTCCAGCCAGGCCCTGGCCTTGCGCATACGGATTTCCGTGAGCACCCGGTGCGGGCTGTTGCCGAACAGCTCACGAAAGCCCTGCTTGAACTTGAACTCGTTCAAGCCCACCGCCGCACACAGGTAACCGATGGTCAGGGGCTGGGCGAACTGCTCCAGCATCAGCTCGTAGGCCTGCTGGATACGCGCCTCGTCGGCACACTGGCGACTCGTCCGGGTGGACACCTGCAGGAGTTGTCGCGACTGCTCGGCGAGCAGGCTGAGCGCGGCGATCTGCATGTCCAGCCGCGAGGCTGCGGGCGCTTCGTGCAGGCCCTGGAGGCTACGGGCCAGGCGCTGGATGCCGGCATCGTTCCTGGCGAACATCAGTTGGGCACAGGCCCTGTCGGTCTTCACCAGCGCGCCGAGGTCATAGCGCTGCAATGCGGCCTCGTCGACGCTGAGCCGTAGCTGGCGAACCCGCTCGTTACCCCGGTAGCGGCGCTCGCCACGGATGCTGCGAAAGACCGTGGCAGTGGTATGCCCGCCGACGAAATCGAAGCGGTATCCGTCCCGGCTTTCATAACCGGACGCCGCGCTCAGGCCGATGGTGATGGTCAGGACCGCATCGTCCTTGTCGATCACGCTTTCTTCCACCAGGTCGCGGCTGGGCAGGTAATCCGTATACGACAGCGCGATGCCCTGATCGACCTGGGCCCGGTCGATGAAGCAATCCCCCACCGCTCCCGGCAGCCGCTGGCGCAGCCAGCCCGGTCGACCTTCGACGGGCGCACACAGCACGTCGGTACTGCTCAAGCGATACGCCATGGAGCCTCCGCAACGGAATGAATACGAAATAATCCGGAATGAATACGCATTGAACGAAAACCGATCTCATCTGCGAATTACAGTAAACGCCAGCCCTGACAGGCGCAAGCGCACTGTCGAACACCCCGCAGATAAAGAGTCGACACCATGGACAATGCCCTCGCACATCCCCTCCGCCCTTATTGGAACCTGGCGGCGGCACCGATACAGGCCAAGGCCCTGGAACTGGCGCTTTCACTGGGCCTGTTCGAATGCCTGAGCGTTCCGCAGGACGTCGGAAGCCTCGCCTCGACACTGCGCATCGACCACGCCAACGCCCAGGTATTGCTCGACCTGCTGTGGAGCATGGGCCTGCTGGAGCGGCTGGCCGGCCAGCCGCTGACGCATTACCAGAACTCGCGGCTCGCCAAGCGCTTCTTCACCCAGGACTCACCCGAAAGCTGCGCCCAGGCCTGGTCGTACCGCGCCGGGCTGCTGCGCCGCTTCAGCGAGCAGATCGGCGACTATGTAAAAGCCGGCACCCCCGCCACCCCGCTGGCGGAAATGGCGTCCACCGCCGCCAACTGGGCGCAGGCCGCCCAGGTGCAGATCGGTCAGGAGCAACGGGTGATCAGCGTCCCCGCGCTGCTGGAGCGGCTGGACGGCATACCGGCGCCCGAGCGCTTCCTCGACCTGGGCGGCGGCCCGGGCTTCCTCGCCATCGCCCTGGCCGAGCGCTACCCGAAAAGCCGTGGTGTGGTCTTCGAATTGCCGGACACCGCCGCCGTGGCGCGCCAGAACATCGCCCAGGCCGGCCTCGAACAGCGTCTGGAGAGCATCGCCGGCAACCTGGACACCGACGCCATCGGCGAGGGCTACGACCTGATCTGCTGCTCCTCGGTGTTCCATTTCATCGACTCGCCCCTGGATGCCCTGCGCAAGGTGCATGCCGCCCTGCGCCCCGGCGGACTGCTGGTGTGCGTGCATGCCGAAATCCCCGAGGACGCGCCCGGCGCCTCGCATGTCCTGCCGTTCTACCTGCCGATGCTGCTGCGCGGCAAATACGTGCCGCGCCAGGGTGAGATGGCCAGCGCCCTGCGCACCTGCGGTTTCGAGGACATCCACTCGACCCAGAGCGCCAGCTTCCCGCTGGCGCCGGTCTGGGTCCATCGGGGGAGCCGCCCATGATGCGCCACTGGCCCACGCACCTGCTGATCGGCTGGCTCAACTTCGCCTGCGCAGCGCCCATCATCTATATCTACATCGGCCTGCCGCTGGTGATGCGCCAGCATGGCTGGAGCGGCACGGAAATCGGTCTGATGCAACTGGCCGGCCTGCCGGCGCTGCTCAAGTTCCTGCTCGGTACACCGGTGGACCGCTACCGTTTCGGCGCCCCCAGCTACCGCAACTGGACCCTGCTGCTCGGCCTCGGCTACGCGCTGGCCCTGCTGGCGTTCGCGACCCACGACCTGGCCGACAGCTCGCGCTGGACGATCTTCGCCCTGGCCCTGCTGACCAACCTGATGGGCGCCTGGACCGACATCCCGCTCAACGCGCTGGCGATCCAGAGCCTGCCGGAATCGGAACGGCTGCGCGCCGGAGCCATCCGCGCGACCGCCACCTCCCTCGGCGCTATCGCCGGTGGCGGCCTCATGCTGCTGTTGCAGACCAAGGCCGGCTGGAGCTGGCCCTTCGTTGCCCTGGCCGCCAGCCTGGCGCTCGGCCTGCTGCTGTTGCCACTGCTGCCCGCCCCAGCCAACACCACCACACCCAGCAGCAGTCGCAGTGACTGGCGCGCCTGCCGAAGCTATTTCGCACTGCCGGGAAACAAGGTCTGGAGCCTGTTGCTGCTGGTCTACGTTCCCGTCATCGGCGCGGCCTGGATCTACCTGAAACCCTTGCTGCTCGACCATGGCTTCCCGGTGGAACGCATCGCCATGCTCGTCGGCATCGGCGGCGGCCTGCTGGCCGCCATCGCCAGCCTGCTGGGCAACTGGCTGACACGCCGCTTCGGCGTCGCCCGCACCTTGCCGGCCTTCGCCGCCCTCGGCTTGCTGGCGCTCCTGCTGCTGGCCCTGGCCACGCAGGTGAAAAGCCTCCAGGCGCTGTTCGTCGTTGCCGCGCTGGCGACCGCCCTGGCGCTGGGTGCGACCTCCGGGCTGCTGTTCGGCCTGATGATGCGCCGCACCCGTCCCGGCCTGGACGCGCTGGACTACAGCATCCAGTCCAACCTGTTCCTGCTGTCGCGCACCCTGCTGCCGCTGGTCGCCGGGCTGTTGCTCGATCACCTCGGCTACCCCGGCCTGCTCACCGCGCTGGTCATCGCGATGGCGCTGGTGACGCTGCTGAGCCTGCGCTGGCGCCAGCGCCTGCACGCCTGAACACACCATAAGAAACCAACCACTGCCAACCCAACACACGGTCATCCCATGCACACAAGAACCAAGCCGACGCTCAGGCCGATCGCCTGTGCCCTCTCCCTGCTGCTCGCCTCCGGCCAGTTGAACGCAGCGGACGCGGCGAAGGACGCCGAAGAAGAACAACCCAAGCAGCCACTGGACCTGCGCCTGCCGGTCATCGAACTGGAAGACACCACGATCGAGGACGATCTGCTGATGTCGAAGGACGAGGTCGGCCACGACGATGTCTATCGCAAGGACGTCTCCAACGTGTATGCCGGCCGCAAGGAGCTGGAGCGCTACAAGGGCGCCTCGGTGTCCGACGTGTTCGCCGGCATGAACGGCGTCTACAGCGGCGACTCGCGCAACAGCGGCGCACTGGACCCGAACATCCGCGGCATCCAGGGCGAAGGACGGGTTCCGGTGACCGTGGATGGCACCGAGCAGGCCATTTCGGTGTGGCAGGGTTCGGGCGGCGTCTCCAACCGCAACTACATCGACCCCAACATGATCGGCAGCATCTCGGTCGAAAAAGGCCCCTCCGCAACCGACGGCATGAAGACCGGCGTCGGTGGCTCGGTGCAGATCAAGACGCTGGACGCCGAAGACATCGTCAAGCCCGGCGAAAGCCACGGTATCGAGATCAAGACCGAAACCGCGAGCAACGCAGTGGCCCCGGACGAATCGGGCACGCGCCTCTTCGGCACGGACTACCGCGACATCGAAGGCGCCTTCAACACCTATTACGGCAACGTGGGCTTTGCCCTGCCCAACGGCGGCCGGATAACCCCGCGCAAGGGCTCCGGTGGCAGCGACTTCAACTTCGAAGACAATGCGTTCCGCATCGCGGCGGCGACCCGCCAGGAAAACTTCGACCTGCTCGCCGCCTACAGCTACCGCAGCAAGGGCAACTACTACAGCGGCAAGGGCGGCAGCCAGCGCTACGAAACCGAGGACTGGCTGGACAAGGCCAGGGCCGAGGACAATGCCTCGGTGCCGGGCGCGGGCACGTCGTACGTCGCCCAGCTCTACCACCCCGGCTACGAGGTCACCAACACTTCCACCGACATCCGCACCACCCTGCTCAAGGGCACCTTCTACCTGCCCAACCAGCAGAGCCTGAAACTGTCCTACATGCACAGCGACATGGAGTTCGGCGAAAGCTCGCCCTTCGTCATCAGCTACACGACCTTCCGGGGCCTGGACGGCACCTTGAACGTCGGCCTGCAATCGCCGTTCTCCGAGGTCAAGCAGGACACCTATGGCCTGAACTACACCTGGAAACCCGATGACAACGCACTGATCGACCTGCAGGCAGGCATCTGGATGACCCGCCATGACTCCATCCGCCACCAGACCGGCGACTCGGTGTATGGCGTGGGGGCGAACGAATCGGCCCGGGACATCGCCTGGGACAACTACGTCACGTGCAAATACGACTACAACCCGGTCAACTGCGCCAACGTGCCCACTACCGCACCGGATCGCCTGGACAACTCCGATGGCCGCTACAACCTCATCGCCAAGGCGATGCAGTTGTCGAACCATGACCGCTGGGGCGTGAACCTGAGCAACCGCATGCTGCTCACCGACACCCTCAGCCTGACCCTGTCCGGCGACTTCAGCCATGAAAAGCTGGAAGAGCGCAACAACGCCGATGGCCTGATGGTCAACGAAATCATCTGGGCCGCCACCCACATGGGGCCGCGCAGCGGAACCCGGCAGCAATACAACTTCAGCTTCAATAACGAATGGATGGCCATGCCCTGGATGGTCATCAGCGCGGGCGCACGCTTCAGCGACTACAACTCGTTCGACGACGGCCTGGCCAAGCACCGCGAGAACAAGGAGAACAACTGGCAGGCCCTGCCCACGATTACCGGGCGCACGCTCAGCTACCGCCGCCTGATGACGGATGAAGAAGCGGCATCGCTGGAAGGCGACCTGCGCGACATGTACGCATCCTGGGGCTTCACCCCGGAAGAGGCGGAGCCCGAGATACAGGATGCGCTCGCCGGGTACAAGGTCGATGGCGTCTACTACACCTACAAGGAAAGCTTCGTCGTCCCCTACGATGGCTTCAAGATCGACCGCTCGGCCAACCAGTTCCTCAATGGCACCATCGACCTGAATGAAACGGTGGAAAACGCCCAGGGCACTACCGGCACGGTCAAACGCTATATTTCCCCCACCATTGACACCACCATCTACCGCAACCCCACCGAAGAAGAAAAATGGGCCAAGCCAAAGAAACGCCGTGACAATGCCTGGACCCCGATGTTCGGCGTGACCTTCATGCTGACCGACTACGCCAGGGTCTACGCCCGCTACAGCGAACTGGTGCGCTTCCCGACCCTCTACGAGGACACCCAGGCGGGCACCGCGTTCGGCCGCAGCACGGACAACACCATGGACCCCGAACACGCCTACAACTGGGAAGTCGGCTACGTCCACGACCTGCTCGGGTTCCTCCCAGACTGGCGCCACGCCGACGTGCGCATCAACTACTACGAAAACGAGATTCGCAACTACATCGACCGCGACAAGAGCTGGAGCATCGTCCAGTTCGACAAGAAGACCTACTCCGGCATCGAGTTGCAGGCGCGTGCCGACACCGGGCGTTACTTCAGCAACTTCGGCCTCAGCTACCGGCTGTCGCAGAAGCTCTGCGACAAGGACTATGCCGCGACGCTGGACCCGATCTACAACGCCGCGATCAGCAGTTGCGTGACCGGCGGCTTCCCCGCCACCTTCGCCCGCACCAGTCTGCAACCCAAGTTCTCGATCAACCTGGACACCGGCGTACGCCTGTTCAACGAGAAGCTCGAACTGGGCGGACGCATGGTTTATCACAGCAGCGCCGAGAACAAGGAAGAAGCCGACTGGATCCGCAACAGCCAACTCGCCGCCGACGCCTTCGGCCGGCCTTATCGCTGGCAGCCGATCTGGGTGTTCGACGCCTTCGCCAGCTACAAGGTCATGGCCAACCTGGACCTGGACTTCGGCATCAACAACATCACCAACCGCTACTACATCGACCCCCTGGCCCGCGCGATGCTGCCGGCACCGGGACGCACCATGAAGGCGGGGTTTACGCTGCGTTTCTGAGGACACGGCCGTTCAAGGTGTTTCGGGCAAGACGAACAATAACCCCTCGTCGCTCCCGCGCAGGCGGGAGCCCAGGTGCGCAATTTCAAGGACTGTGGGTCTTATCTCTGCAGTACCCCTCCAAAATGGCTGTGTCTGTCGGAAAAGCGCGTTGCTCATAAGCCCGTGCACCTGGGTTCCCGCCTGCGCGGGAACGACGAGTAGTGTTGTTCTCATGCTGTTCTTTTTCTCAGTGTCACCTCGGTATTTGCCGCGGGCCCGGCCAGCTCCTCGGAGCAACCTTCGTCGGCAGGGAGGCCGACGAAGAGCAGACCCTGATTCATATGGACGACGGGTTCATGCGTGTTGCGTAGAGGGGCTGGTCGGGCTCGCGCTACGCGGTCAGGAGAGCGAGCCCTCCCGGCCAGATATCCATTACCTTTGACCCCATTCATCGGACCGTTCACCATTGCGCCCCCGCTCGCATGAACGCGCCGCCATGTACAAGGTCATCCCCCTGCTCCCGCTGTTGCTTGCCTGCACGCTGGCCAATGCCCAGGAGACGCTGCTGCTGTCCCACTGGTGGGTCTCGCCTGGCGAGCGATCCGGCATTGCCGTCATGGAGCGCTATCTCGGCCAGCGCCAACTGTCGTGGCAGGAGCGGGCCATTCCCGGCAGCGGCACGGCGCGTTATGGCGACGTGCTGCGCCAGGCCATCGCCCGGGGCGAAATCCCCACCGCCTCGCAAGTGATCGGCCATGACATACAGGAATGGGCCGCACTGGGGCTGCTGCAGGACCTGACCCCCATCGCGGAAGAACAGGAGTGGGACGAGATCATTCCGGTCGGCATCCAGCAACTGTCGAAATACCGCGGCCGCTGGGTCGCCGCACCGATCAATGCCCATTCGACCAACTGGCTCTGGGTCAACGCCGAACTGCTGCAGCGGATCGGCGGTACCCAGCCGGACTCCTGGGAAGACCTGCTGGCACTGCTGGAAAAGGCCAAGGCCGCCGGGATCATCCCCCTGGCCATCGGTCGCGAGTCCTGGGAACACACGCTGCTGTTCGAGTCCGTGGCGGTCGGTACCGTCGGCGCCGAGTACTATCGCAAGGCCTTCATCGAAATACGTGCGCAGGATATCGACCCGGCCCGATTGCAGCAGGTCTTCCAGCGCATGAGCCTGCTGCGCGCCTACCTGGACCCAGGCTTCGAACAGCGCAACTGGAACCAGTCCACCGACCTGATGCGCCAGGGCAAGGCGCTGCTGCAAGTGCAAGGCACCTGGGTCGGCGGCGAGTTCACCCTGCAAGGGCTGCAACCAGGGCGCGACTACCAGTGCTTTCGCTTCCCCGATACCCAGGGCGTATTCCTCTTCAACAGCGACCAGTACATGCTGTTCAAAGATGGCCCCGGCACGCCAGAGCAGCGCCACGAGCTGCTCCGCATTCTGCTCGACCGTGACTTCCAGCGCGACGTCAACCTCGCCTCCGGCGCGGCGCCGGCCCGGGTCGATGTGCCGCGCGAGGCTTTCAACGCCTGCGGCCAGGGCGCGATCAACGACATGCGCCAGGCCAACCTGCGCCGGGCCATGCTCGGCTCCATCGCCATGGGCAACGCCAACCCGTCCTATGTGAAGACCGCCATCTATGACGTGGTCAGCCGCCACCTACGCGGCCAACTGGACGACGCCGAAGCGGCCCGCCTGCTCTACCAGGCACTGCTCGATTTCAACTCGCGCCCCCACTGAGAGCGCCAGGAGCCCGCATGCGTTTGTTCGCAGACCTGAAACTGTCCATCAAGATCGTGATGATGGTCAGCCTGCTCGGAGCCCTGGCGGCCTTCACCACCGGCTATTCGATGAACACCTTGCAGCAGGTCGACGCGCGCTACCGCTACCTGCTCAGCCACAACGGCCACAGCAGCCGCCTGGCCAGCGATGCGCTGCTCGACCTGAGCGACGCCAGCCGCCTGCTGTTCAGCGTCCTGACCGAAGAAGAAGAGCGGCAGATGCGCACCACCCAGCAGGCGATGCGCCAGATCGCCCGCGACTTCCAGGAGCGGCTGGAGGAAATCCGCCCGCTCATTCCCGAACAGCACGAGCGCCTGGAGGAAATCCAGCGCCAGCAACTGCGCGTGTTCGAACTGGCCGAGCGCATCATCGACGACGCCGCCCGCTGGCGCGGCGACCGCGCCCTGCTGATCATCAAGCAGGACTTCGAGCCGGCCCTGCAGCAGTTGCGCTACAACATGGACACGCTGCGCAACAGGGTCAACGACGACTATCTGCAAGCCGCCGAGAACCTGCGCCTCACCAGCCACCGCACGCAAGTGGCGACCCTGCTGGCGTTCGGCCTCGCGGTGCTGCTCAGCATCGCCCTCGCCAGCTACTTCTCGATGCGGCATATCTCCAGGCCGATCAACCGCCTGACCCGCACCATGGCGCGCCTGACCGCCCGCCACTACGACGACGAGATAACCGACACCGGTCGCAAGGACGAAGTCGGCCAGATGGCCCAGACGCTGCAGGTGTTCCGCGACACCATGCTGCGCGCCGACCGCCTGGAACAGGAAGCGGCGGCGGCAGCGGAAATCCGCCGTCTCTCGCAACAACTGGTCGACCTGGCCGACGCCATCCCCGGTGCCGTCTTTCAGTTGCAGATAGACCGCAACGGGGAAAAGACCTTCACCTTCGCCAGCAGCAAACTGGCACAGATGCTCGGCCCCTACGAGGGTGGGATCGGCCATGGTGTCCCGGCCGAGACACCGCTGTTCCCACACACCGAGGAATACCAGCGGGCCGCACGCAAGGCCTTCCGCCACAGCCTGCGGGACCTCACCCCGATCGACTTCGACATCCAGGTACAGCGCCCCGAGGGCGGTTTCTGGATCAAGACCCTGGCCACGGTGCAGCGCCAGGAGGATGGCCAGACGCTGTTCAACTGCATCCTGCTCGACGTCAGCGAGATGCACCGGCAGGCCGAGGCCCTGCAAGAGGCCAAGGAGCTGGCCGAACAGGCGGCACAGGCCAAGGCCAACTTCCTCGCCACCATGAGCCATGAAATCCGCACGCCGATGAACGCGATCCTCGGCCTCACCCGTGCCCTGTTGCGCAGCCCGCTGGAAGGCAAGCAGCGGGAGCGGCTGGAGCAGATCATCCACGCTGGTCGCCACCTGCAAGGCATCATCGACGACATCCTCGACTTCTCCCGCTCCGACAGCGGCCACCTGCAAGTGGAATATGTCGACTTCAGCCCCCAGCAATTGCTGGATGACCTGACCGACATGTTCGCCGAAGAGGTCGCCCGCAAGGGCCTGGAACTGACCTGCGAGATCGCCGAGGGCACGGCGCAACGGCTCAAGGGCGATCCGCTGCGCATCGGCCAGATACTGATCAACTTCACCAACAACGCGATCAAGTTCAGCGAGCGGGGCCAGATCCGGGTGCGCCTGGCCTATCAGATGGACGAAGACGGCCAGTGTTTCCTGCATGGCAGCGTGGAGGACCAGGGCATCGGCATCAGCCCGGAGCAGCGGGCGCAGCTCTTCCAGCCCTTCCACCAGGCCGACGCCTCCATCTCGCGGCGCTTCGGCGGAACGGGGCTGGGCCTGTCCATTTCGCGCAACCTGGCGAACCTGATGGCCGGCGATGTCGGTGTCGAGAGCGAGGTTGGCACTGGCAGCCGCTTCTGGTTCCGAGTGCGGGTCGAGCCGGCCGGCAGCGAGGCACCGGCGCTCCCCGTGGAATCCGTCGCCCCGCCCCGCCACTACACCGGCCTGCGCCTACTGCTGGTGGACGACAACGCACTGAACCGCCAGGTGGCCAGCGAGCTGCTGCAAGAGGCGGGTTTCACGGTCGACTGTGCCGACGATGGCGAGCAGGCCATCGCCATCCTGCAAGCGGCCGATGATGGCACCTATGCCCTGGTCCTGATGGACATGATGATGCCGCTGCTCGATGGCCTGAGCGCCACCCGCCAGCTGCGACAGAACCCGCGCTTCGATGGGCTGCCGATCATCGCCCTGAGCGCCAATGCCCAGGTGCAGGACCGCGAGCGCTGCCAGCAGGCCGGCATGCAGGGGCATATCGCCAAACCCATCGACGAGCGCCAGCTCTGGGCCGTGCTGGACACCTGCCTGGGCTACGTGGACACGCCCTTGCCTGCACCGGCGCCACGCAACGGCATGCTGGCGCAACTGCATGCGAGCATGCCGCCCGAGCGTTTCTCGGCGCTCTTGCAGATGCTCGCCAGCGATTGCCGGCAACGTGCCGAGCGTATCCTGGCCCTGGCTCGCCAAGGCACCCTGGCGGAACTGGAACAGGAAGCTCACGATATGCTCAGCACCGCGGGCTCGGCGGGGCTATCATCGCTGGTAGAACTGGCCGAGCGGCTCAGGCAGGCGGTAAAACGTAGCGACCTGCCCGCCTGCCTCGACCTGGCGCAGCAGATCTCCAGCGAAACTTCCACGGCCCTGGCGCATTTGCAGCAGCATTTCGCTCCAGCCTCCAGTACGACGGATAGATGACTCAGGATGAACCAGAGCTTGCAGCGACGCAGCGCTGAACCCAACGAAAACCTGCCGGCGGTACTGATCGTCGACGACCAGCCGCTCAATATCGCGTTCACCGGGGGCGCCCTGGAAGGCATCTGCCGTCCCCTCGGTGCAACGGACGGCAAAGAAGCCTTGCAACTGGCCCGCCAGCACCAGCCGGACCTTATCCTGCTGGACATCCGCATGCGCGGCATGGACGGTTTCGAGACCTGCCGGCGGCTCAAGAGCGACCCGCAGACCCGGGGGATTCCGGTCATTTTCCTGACCGCCCTCAAGGACGAGGAAAACGAAGAGCAGGGCTTGCAGGCCGGTGCCATCGACTACATCAGCAAACCCTTCAGCACGCCGCTGCTGCGCGCGCGGGTGCGCAACCACCTGCAACTCTATCGCCAGCAGCGCCAACTGGAGCGGCTGGCGCAACTGGATGGCCTGACCGGCATCGCCAACCGGCGCACCTTCGATGAACTGCTGCGCACCTGCTGGGCGCACCAGGCGGGGCAGAATCCGCTGGCGCTGCTGATGATCGATGTCGATGCCTTCAAGCGCTACAACGATTCCCTCGGGCACCAGTGTGGCGATGACGCCCTGCACCGGGTCGCCCTCTGCATCGAAGCCTCGTTGCAGCGCCACGAAGACCTCGCGGCCCGCTATGGCGGCGAAGAATTCGCCTGCATCCTGCCCAACACCGGCCTGGAAGGCGCCGCTCACCTGGCGCAGACCATCCACGATGCGGTCGCCGCGCTGCGTATCCTCCACCCCAGCTCGCCGACCTCGCCCTTTCTCACCCTGAGCATCGGTGGCGCGGCCCTCGTACCGGGCCTTGGCGAATCGCCGCTGGTGCTGCTGGAAAAGGCCGACGCCAACCTCTACCAGGCCAAGCAGAATGGCCGTTCGCAGACCGTCCTAAGCTGACCCGAGGCACTCGTGGTTCCGTACTGGCAAGCGCTCCAGCACGGTCAGCAAGTCATCGGTCTGCACCGGCTTGAGCAGACAGGCATCGAAGCACAGCGAATCGGGCACCTGCTCCGGGCGGCGCGGCGGTGAGGCCGAGTACAGCACCACCGGCAACCCCGGCCAGCGCTGACGCACCTGCGCCAGCAACGCCCAGCCGTCCATGTCGGGCATCAGTTGGTCAAGGATGAGGATATCCACCGGCCTTTCCTGCAACAGCCGCAGCGCTTCGTCGCCACTGCCACACGCCTCGGCGTCATAGCCATAGCCGGCCAGCAGTTCGTAGAGCATTTCCCGCGTGATGGCGATGTCGTCGACGATCAGCACGCGCTGGCCCTGGCCGTCACGCTGCGGCGAATAGCTTTCGATGAAGACCTGATCCAGCTCCTGCTCGCGTGCCAGTTCCACCTTCAACTCGAAACTGAAACGGCTGCCCTGCCCCGGCACCGACTCCACCTTCAAGCGACTGCCCATCAGGCCGAGCATCTGCTGCACGATGTACAGGCCCAACCCGACACCCGGCCTGTCGGCGACATTGCTGCCACGGCTGAACGGCTCCTGCAGACGCTCCAGGTCCTTCGCCGCGATGCCGATGCCGGTGTCCTGCACGCAGAAGCGCAGCGTCACCTGCCCGTCGTGGACATCGGGCAATCGCTCGATGCGCAGGTGAATCTCGCCGTCGTGGGTGAACTTGGCGGCATTGGCCAGGAGGTTGACCAGGGTCTGGCGCAGCCGGCGGAAATCCGCATTCACCAGCAACGGCAAGTCATCGTCGAAATGGCAGATCAGGCGGTTGCCATGGCGCTCGGCCAGGTAACGCCCCTGCTCCCGGGTTTCCTTGAGGAAGCCGAACAGATACCCCGGCGCGGCCAGCAGTTCGAGCTGCCAGACATCGTTGCGGGCGTATTCGAGCAGTTCGTCGATCAGTTCCAGCTGGAAGTTGACGCTGCGCTCGATGCTCCGCGCATAACCCTCACAGAACTTTGGCTGGGCCGGCAGCGTGCGGGCCTGGTCGAGCATGCCCAGCAGCGGGGTGCGCAGATCATGCCCAATGCGGGCCATCAGCAACTGCTGGTTGCGCAAGGCCTCCCCCAATTGCGCGGTACGCTCGGCGATGCTGTGCTCCAGGCGCTCCTGCTCGGCCTGCTTGAGTTGTTCGATGTCGGCCAGGGCCTGCTTCTCGCGGCGACGCCCGAAGGCGACCTGGCTGACCAGCGTATAAAGCAGCAACACAGCACCCGGCAGGGTCGAGAAGCTATGGAAGGAATACTCGAACGGCGGGAACGTCGACCAACCCTGACGGTGGACGAACACCAACAGGAATTGCAGCGTCAACAGGCTGGGTAGCAGGTAGCAGAACCAGTCGTACCCCAGCCGCATGCGAAAGCCGATAAAGACCGCGATCCACAGCACCAGATAGACGACAACCGCCACACCAAGGCGAACATGCGCCAACGCCTCGTTCTCGGCCCACGCCGGGAACAGCATGAGCCCCACGCCGCAGACCAGGAAGCCGATCTGGCAGAGCGTCATGCCGATGCCCACCAGGCGTGGCTGACGCCGCACCTGCAACAACACGCGCAGGTAGGCGAACACCAGCACGCTGCACAGGCAATTGGCGATCAGTACCCATGCCAGGTCCAGGCGCGGTGAATCCGGCCACAGGTGGACGAGGCCATAACCGTTGGCCAGCGCGACATACAGGCAATAGGCGAGTACCGCCATGGAGTGGGCGATCAACAGCCGCAGGCGGAAGATGCGCCCCAGCGCCAGGCTGAACAGGACCAGCAACGAGACCATGCCGAACACCACGCCGTCGGCCAGGCTCTCGGCCATGCGCTTGAGCAGCAGCCCTTCGTGCGAGACCAGCTCCGGCAACACGAACGTGGGCAGAGTACTGTCCACCCTCATCAACAGCAGGGAACGCTCACCCGGCTCCAGCAGCACCGGGAAGGCTGGCAGACGCACTTGTTCTGACCACTCGCGCAGCGGATAGCTGGCACCGCCGACCGAGCGAATCCAGAGGCCGGCGCGTTGCTGATAGAACTGCACGTCACGGTTGTTGCTGGAGCCCGAGAGCACGAAGGCCTGGCAGAAATGGCCACTGCGGTTCTCCACCTCGAGGCGCAACCAGAGCGCCGGCTTGCCAGCGCCACGCACCAGCGTGGCGGGTTCCAGGGTTTGCCAGTGCGACATGGGCAGGTCCACGACCTGCTCCACCGTCAGCGGCTGCGCGCCTTCGTCGTAGCCGCTGGCAAGCGCACGCAGCGCAATGCCACCCTCGGCGCAGTCGTTCAAGACCAGAGGCGCGGCCCGAAGCAGGCCAGGCAGCATGCCAAGCAACATGAGGCAGGACAGCAAGACTCTGATCACATGGCCTCCAGGCCGGGCACGACAAAAACGATAGAAGCAGAATCGGCCTCCAGCGCCAATTCTTTAGCCTCAATGCCAAAATTCCGGCATAAATATATTTGAAAGACGTAAAAATGCCTAATAACAAAGACATAGGCAGGCCGTTACGTGTAAATCCCCTCCCGCAACAGGGCACTCAGACCTTCGCCAGCCCGTGCGCAGACCATCCGGCACCGCGATGGAACCGCGCCCGACGCCCCGCTGCCTTACCTTGCAGAGTCCACTGGAGAAGCAACCATGACACGCACGGAAACCGACAGCCTGGGGCCAGTGGAAGTCCCCGACGCGAACTACTGGGGCGCACAGACACAGCGCTCCCTGATCAACTTCGCCATCGGCGAACAGAGCATGCCTCTGGCCGTGATCAAGGCGCTGGCACTGGTCAAGAAAGCAGCGGCCCGTATCAATGGCCGCATCGGCGATCTGCCGGCGGATGTCTCCCGCCTGATCGAACAGGCGGCGGACGAAGTGCTGCATGGCCAGCATGACGACCAGTTCCCCCTGCGCGTCTGGCAGACCGGCAGTGGCACCCAGAGCAACATGAACGTCAACGAAGTGATCGCCGGCCGCGCCAACGAACTGGCCGGCGGGCAACGCGGCGGCAAGAGCCCGGTCCACCCCAACGACCATGTCAATCGCGCGCAAAGCTCCAACGACTGTTTCCCCACCGCCATGCACATCGCGACCGCCCTGGCCGTGCAACAGCGGCTGCTGCCGGCCATCGTCGCCCTCAAGGCCGGGCTGGCCGAGCAGTCGGCCCGCCACGACCGCCTGATCAAGACCGGCCGCACTCACCTGATGGATGCCACCCCCATCACCTTCGGCCAGGAACTGTCGGCATTCGTCACCCAATTGCAGATTGCCGAGCAAGCCATCCGCAACGCCTTGCCAGGCGTCTACGAGCTGGCGCAGGGCGGTACGGCCGTTGGGACCGGCCTGAATGCGCCCCCGGGTTTCGGCGAAGCCATCGCGGCAGAAATCGCCGCACTCACGGGCTTGCCCTTCGTCTCTGCACCCAACAAGTTCGCGGCGCTTGCCGGGCACGAACCGCTGGTAAGCCTTTCCGGCGCACTGAAAACCCTGGCCGTGGCACTTATGAAGCTGGCCAACGATTTGCGGCTGCTTGGCTCCGGCCCTCGCGCCGGGTTGGCGGAGGTTCGTCTGCCAGCCAATGAACCCGGCAGCTCGATCATGCCGGGCAAGGTCAACCCGACCCAGTGCGAAGCGCTGTCGATGCTCGCCTGCCAGGTCATGGGCAACGATGCCACCATCGGCTTCGCCGCCAGTCTGGGGCAGTTGCAGCTCAACGTGTTCAAGCCGGTGATCATCCACAACCTGCTGGAGTCGATCCAGTTGCTGGCCGACGGCTGCCACAACTTCAACGAACACTGCATCGCCGGCCTGCAACCCGATACCGAACGCATGGCCGCCCACCTGGAACAGGGGCTGATGCTGGTCACGGCGCTCAATCCGCATATCGGCTACGACAAGGCGGCACAGATCGCCAAGCAGGCCTACGAACAGGGCCTCACCCTGCGGGAAGCCGCCCGCCAGTCGGGCTACGTGAGCGATGAAGAATTCGACCTGTGGGTGCGTGCGCAGGACATGCTGTAACGCTGACAACGCGAAGGGCCATGCCTGCACATGGCCCTTCGCCGTTTCACTTCAACCCTTCAGTGCATTGGCCACCGAGACTGCCAGCGGCGTGGTCGGGCGACCGATCAAGGCCGACAGTTGCCGGCTGTCATCGAACAACCCGCCCTTCGAGGCACCGACATCCGACTCGGCCAGCAAGGCGGCCAGCCCGGCAGGCAGGCCGATCTGTTCGAGCGCGGTGCGGTAATCCACTTCCGGCAAGTTGCGATAGGGAATCTCACGACCGCTCTGACGGGAAATCTCCGCAGCCAGGTCGGCCAGGGTCCAGGCCTGGTCGCCAGCCAGCTCGTAGGTCTTGCCGGCGTGCCCCTGGCTCGTCAGTACCGCAACGGCGGCCTCGGCGTAATCCTCGCGGGTGGCCGAGGCGATACGGCCTTCGCCAGCGCTGCCGATGACACTGCCGCTCGCCAGCGCACCAGGAACCGAACCGGTGTAGTTCTCGGTGTACCAGCCGTTGCGCAGCAGGGTGAATGCGATGCCGCTGTCACGCAGCAGTGCTTCGGTCTGGCGGTGTTCGATGCCCAGGCTCAGCGGGCTGCTGTCCGCATGCAGCAGGCTGGTGTAGACGATGTGCCCGACCCCGGCCTTTTTCGCGGCCTGGATCACGTTTTCATGCTGGGTGGCACGCTGCCCGACTTCACTCGACGAGATCAGCAGCAGGGTCGCGACACCCTGCAAGGCGGTTTCCAGCGTCTCGGGCCGGCCGTAATCGGCCTGCCGCGCATTGACCCCGAGGTCTTGCGCCTTCTCCGGGCTGCGCACCAGCGCGACGATTTCGCTGGCGGCGACCTTTTCCTTGAGTTTCCCGATAACGATACGGCCCAGTTGGCCGGTGGCTCCGGTGACGGCGATAGTCATGGTCTGTTTCCTCGAAGTGGGTTTGGTATCTGAAGACGACCCGAATATATAATCCACAATTACTTTTAGTAAGTACGCACAAAAAGGTAAGTTTGGATGAACACACCCGACACGAAGCAGAACCTCGATACCGACACCCCGCAGACCCTCTCCGAGAAACTCGGACGCGGCGACCTGATGGCCGCCGCCTGCCCTTCCCGCGACGTGCTCAAGCACCTCACCAGCCGCTGGGGCGTGCTGATCCTGATCACCCTGCTGACCGGCACACAGCGCTTCAGCGACCTGCGCCGCAGGATCGGCGGCGTCAGCGAGCGCATGCTGGCCCAGACCCTGCAATGGCTGGAGCACGACGGCATGGTCGAACGCAAAGCCTACAAGGTGGTGCCACCCCACGTGGAGTACAGCCTGACGCCCCTCGGCCGCCAGGCAGCGGAACGCGTAAGAGAACTGGCGGACTGGATAGAACTCAACCTGCCCGCCATCCTGCAGCACCCGCAGCGATTGACGGAGTCGCCTGCGGACGAGGAAACAGGGTTCTGAGCGGGTCAATATACTCAACAGAATCTGGCCTGACAGTCACGACCACGACTCTGGTAACGATCAAATCACGTTTGAGCTGCTACACCTGACTCAGGGCTAACCTCAGCAATTCTTTGCGCAGAATAGAGCAGCCTGGGACTGCGACATCCCTACTCCAATCAAGGGGCATCAGGTTACTTAACTTTCGCTGGCTGATAGAGGACTCTGCGAGGAAGTAGCTTTTACCTTCACTGATGCTGATGATGTTCAGCACCCAATCCTCGCTTTGTGCACGCAGGCATATCCCGATCTTCGATCGGTACTCTCGAATGATCCGGGCGGCATCCCATACAGTGATTTGGGCGAATACCTCTGGTAGAAGGCTTTCAGGCCTCATACGCTTCGAGTCTGAAATGAGCGCCTGCACCAAATCCACCTCAATGACCGACTGGCATTCCAGAAAATATTGCTCCGGCCAGGCCACAGCAAGTTGCCCACGCCCAGAAAGAACTTGGTAGGCACGCAGATCACACGCGGTAGTGACATTACCCCTAAGATTCAGCGTGTTGTCGAGAATCGCCGTTGCCAGAAGCGATGCGCTCTCCAGGCTCATAAAAGGCAGCAAGTCCGCAGCCTCCCACCGAAGAAAAACCTGCGTGGCCGAGGCGCCAATCATCTGGATGTCTGCTGCCGCACCAAGTTTTTCTTCCCAGTACGTTTCGAAGCCTGGATGGTGATCAATCACCTCAACCACTCTGTCCAACACGACTATCGAATCGAGATGCTGGTAATCCGAGACATCCACCAACACGAAATCATCATCTGGCTGGCAGGCGTAATCGTCCAAAGGTGAACCCCACTTCGCGACTGCTCTGGGAATAGTGGAGTTCAGTGGTGCGCGACTTACCGCTCTTGCCTCTGTCCCCTGAAGATTCAGCAGCTCAGCGTACGCAATGCAACATGCATACGCATCAATATCCAGGTATGCGGAGCCTGAGGTAACTACCCTCATGGTGTTTGAGCCGTTGCAGTGACATTGTCAGATCTCGGCGTCATTTCGAGCGACAACGAAATTCCCTCGATGATGCGCCGATACGAATGTTCACAGTGCTCTTCTTCAATGGATATCCTGACGGTGCTGCCAGCAATTCGTTCGGAGTATCCAAGTTGGATGGCGGTATTGGAGAACTTCGCCTTCCTGTCGGAACATGCAGAGCCCCCCGTTATATAGATCGACTGGGCGTTCAGGGCCCACTGGAGTTTTTTAGTATTGACACCCGGCAGCGCGACAAAAGTAACGCACGGGGCGCGAGGGGTGCTCTGCCCGATAACAATAACATCTCCCAGCATTGCCGCGAGTTTGTGCTCGAACTCTGCTCTGTTTCGCTCAACGGAAGCCTGGTCTTTCCCAAATTTCTTGTATTTCTCTTGCAGGGCAGTTTCGATAGAGAGAATCCCTGGATAGTTTTGAGTCCCCCCACGCAATCCTGATTCCTGCCCGCCGCCAGCAATCAGAGGTTTCAGGCTGCTTTGCTGCTTGACATAGAGAAATCCCACGCCAGGCAAAGCACCAAATTTGTGACCAGACGCGATTGCGAAATCTACCCCGGATGCAGTGAGGTCTACAGGGATTTTTCCAATGGCCTGAGTCATGTCGGAAAACAACATACAGCCATAGGCTTTTACCCGAGCGGCTATAGCTTCGATAGGTTGGATGACACCTGTTTCGTTATGCACGGCCATGACGCAAACCAGCGTGGGGCGGCCAGCATTGGTTTGAAGCGTTCGTTCCAAGTGATTGATATCAAGCAGCCCGTCCGGATAATGACCAATGGAAATAGCCTCAAGGCCATCACGGCGGTACCTATTAATATTTTGAAGCGTGCAAGAATGCTCTATTGCAGAATATATGACCAATGGCTGATCGTGTTTATAACGCTCGAAAAAGTCGTAAAATATCTGAGCACAGCCCTCGCTTGACCCGCTGTTGAATACAATGCAATCGGATTCCACATTCAAAATGTTAGCAACATTACCACGGGCCTTCTCAACTCGTTCAAGGAGCCTGACTCCGAGTGCGTGATTAGCGTTAGGGTTGGCACATTGCCGCGTTGAGAAAAGAACTTGAAGCATATTACTTACAGCACTGGAAACTGGCGCAGAGCCACAAACGTCAGCATAAACAGCATTGACACTAATATTCATATATGCAATATCCAATTTACTTTTATACAAAGACTAATTTCATAAAAGTAAAATAAAATTAAAAAATTGCTTGCACGATCAATTGAGTCGAGCAGACAAGTATAAATACATTGAGCATCGCGCTCAGGCTCTTAGGATTCAATCGGTGTGATAATGCCGCCCCGAGATAACCACCCATGATGATCCCAACAACCAACTCCCCGGTATAACCGATAAATTCAGCAGCAGTCCCTACACGCCCAAACAACGCCCCGCTTGCTCCAATCACGCCAATCAACGCGGAGGTAGAAATAGCCTGCTTGATCTGCAAGCCAAACAGGCTTATCAGCACGGGAAGGTAGATAAATCCGCCTCCCTGCCCCACTAGACCACTTAAGACACCTAGCACCAAACCAGTCACAGGCAGAGAGACTGCCTGGTTGTTGATCAGTAAAACTATTGGCTGCCGGAACAAGTAGGTAACCACTAACGAAAGTAATCCCAACAGACCGAAAATCATGAGAATGAAGCTCTCACTGAATTTTTCCGCATGGATTGATGCAACTAAATTTGCGACAGCCATCGGGACAGCGAAATATCTAACCATACGCCAGTCTGGCTGAAACCTTACGCGATGTAAGGCAAACGATACCGTGGATGAGAAGAACCCCTGCACAGAAGAAAGTCCTGTCACAACTTCAATCGGGAGCTTCTGGCCTGACAGTATGGGATAAATCAAAACCAGCAGAGGCGTCACGATGACACCTCCACCGATACCGAACAAACCTGACATGAAACCGGCCATCAGCCCAACAATCATCATCACGGGGTGAAATGTAATGGCCTCCATATCAGCAGACCTTGATCTTGCCTGCCCCGTCTTTGATCTTGCCGATGACAGTCATGTCTGGGCAGAGCATCTCCCATGCGTGGCGACTGACTTCAAACTCCTCTGGCGCCACGGTAAACAGAAGCCCGCCATTGGTTTGCGGATCGTGCAGCAAGAACTTCTTGGCCAAAGGAAGATCGACCAAATAATTCACACATTGCGCATACTTTTTTATATTACCAAACACACCACTTTCTGGAGACGTGACAGAGACTGCGAGCGACTCCACGCCATCGTAGAACTTTAATGAATTAACATCCAATTCAACATCCAACCTCCCTGAGCCGATCATTTCGCTGATATGGCCGACCAGGCCGAACCCCGTGATATCGGTCAGACTGCTAACCCAAGACTTTTCACTCAAAACACGACCAATTGAATTATCCCCGGTAATTTTTTCCAGCGTGGATGGAATAATATCTTTCTGGTCAATCAAGCCACTCTTTAAGGCGCTGGCAATAATGCCCACGCCAATTGGGCGGGTCATCACAAGCAGATCGCCTGAGGTAGCAGTATTGTTTTTCTTCAAGCGAGACTTCTCTACCTCACCAATAATCGAGAATCCGTATAGTGGCTGACTATTCCTTATCGTATGGCCTCCGACGACACTGACATTAAACCTATTCATTACCGACTGTGCCCCCAGAATCATTTGAGTTACTTGATCAGAGGAAACCGTGTCAGGATCGAACGCCATGATTGAGTTCGCAATAAGAGGAGTTCCGCCCGAGGCGAAGATATCGCTTACAGCATTACTGGCAGCCAACTGTCCAAAAATATACGGATCATTGACAATCGGTGAGAAAAAGTCCGTCGTGAAAAGAAGATATTTTTCACCCATTTCGTAGACTGCGCAGTCATCTGACGACTCAAAGCCCAGAACAACCTTTTCGTCAATAACAGTATTCGCTTTCGCCGTTTGGGAGAGAATTCTCGATAACATTACTGATGGAATTTTGCAACCACAACCACCACTTTCAGACTTATCCATTATCTGACAAAACATTACTTCACTCTTCCTTGATTTGATTTCTCTGCCAGGCCAAGTAATTTGCGCAGCCAGAGTATTTCATGAGATTTCAGCAGGCGTAAAATCACACATTATTGTGACAATTTTATTTCGCGCTAATTTTCTGATCATTGATGCACTGCGGCCACAACCGAGCAGAGCTAATTCAGGATATAAAGAGGACCAGATGGTACATGATGATTAACTGAATATGGGCAAGCACTCATGGTCACGGACTGGTTAACTGTCAAATCGAGCCTGAACTTTTACATGCAACAGTACTCTCTGACGCCTTCAGCACGAACATCCACTTAGGAACTAGATCCAAAGTACCGCTTCAGCCAACTATCCACCTGTCCTTGGTATCGTTTCTTCATTTTCCGTTGACGCTCTCCAGCCCATAGGCAACGCTCGGTGCATACGAAAAGTTTCGCACAAGGAGTACGTGCGAATACCTTCGTAGACCGCAAGGTATCAACGAAAGCCTGGAACAATAACAATAGAAGGATATAAACATGCTCGGCTATTACTCGGAGTACAGCCACCTCTACATCACGACCCTGATGATCTGCACCACGTTGTTCTTCGCCATTCCCATCTTCGTCGCGCCAATCGCCTGGGCCAGGCTGATGCGCTGGACCATCCCCGAGCACCAGCACCTGGCGATCTACTTCGGTCGCTGCCTGGGCGCCTTCATCCTGGTGGTCGAGGTGGCCATGCTGCGTTCAGCCACCACCGGCACCAGCTTTACCTATGCGTTCGACATTCTCTTTGTCGTCTTCACATTGATGTTCGTGGTGCATGTCTACGGTGCGATAAAGCGCATACAACCCATTACCGAAACACTGGAGATCGGTTTCTGGGTCGCGCTGTTTATCATGAATATCCTGTTCTACCCGCACGCTTCGATAACACTTTGAAGCATCGCTTCAACAACACAGTTACAAGAAACCGATAACAACTTTCGCGTAGCCGACCTCACACTGGGCGAATACCCGAATGCAATAAAGGCGGCGTATCAAACTACGCCGCCTTTATTCATTGCACGCCCGAAGATCAGCGGGCGGTATCCACCAGTACCAGCTCGGCATCTTCATGAGCCGTCACCCGGATCACCTCTTCATCCTTGATGGCGGCGCCGTCTCGTGTCTGCAGGTCGACGCCATTGACCTCAACCCGGCCGCTGGCAGGCACCAGATAGGCGTGATGCCCCGCTCCCAGTGCGTACTCCACCGTCTCCCCGGCTTTCAAGGTCGCCCCCAGCACCCGTGCCTGGCTGCGAATCGGCAGTGCATCCGTGTCATCCGCCATACCGCTGGCCAATGCCACGAATTGCCCGGAACGCTCGTCACGCGGGAAAGGCTTGGTGCCCCAGGACGGCTGGCCGCCGCGCTGGTCAGGGAAGATCCAGATCTGGAACAAACGCGTCACGCCAGGCTCCAGGTTGTATTCGGAGTGACGGATGCCCGCCCCCGCGCTCATCACCTGCACATCCCCTGCCTCGGTGCGCCCGGTGTTGCCCAGACTGTCCTGGTGCGTGATGGCGCCTTCGCGGATGTAGGTGATGATCTCCATGTCCGCGTGAGGGTGCGGTGGAAACCCACTGCCCGGCTCGATGGCATCGTCGTTCCAGACCCGCAGGGCGCCCCAGTGGATGCGCGCCGGATCGTGGTACTCGGAGAAGGAGAAATGGTGCCGTGCATCGAGCCAGCCATGGTTGGCATGGCCCAGGCTGTCGAAGGGGCGACGTTCGATCATGATGACCTCCACAAGGCATTCATTGAGATGGCCTCACTATAGGCGGACATTTTTATGGAGAGAATGGAATTGATGGAATAGCATACTTTCCATAAACAGCATCAAACCGATCCAGTTCTCCATCACCCAACGGCGCCGACTTCCCATGAAACGACTTCCCGATCTCGAAGCCTGGGCCATTTTCGCCAAGGTCGCTGAAAGTGGCTCCTTCGCCCGCGCCGCCGCCGAGTGCGGCCTGTCGCAAAGCACCGTTTCCAAGGCCGTGACACGCCTGGAAGATCGCATGAAAAGTACGCTGTTCCACCGTACCTCGCGGCGCATCTCGCTGACCGAGAGCGGCCATGCGGCACTCGAACGCGCACTGCGCATCCTCGCCGAGGGCGAAGCGGTCGAGGCCGAGGTCACCGAGCAGTCCCGCAGCCTGCGAGGGACGATCCGCATCGCCGCGCCCATGTCGTTCGGCATCGCTCACCTCGCCCCGCTGCTGCCGGACTTCATGGAGCGGCATCCCGACGTGCAACTGGATATCCATCTCAGCGACGAACTGGTCGACCTGGTCGCACAGGGTTTCGACATGGCGCTGCGCATCTCTGCCCTGGCCGACTCCAGCCTGCTGGCTCGGCGCCTGTGCGGCGTGCGCATCCTGCTGGTCGGCGCCCCGGCCTACTTCGAGCGCCATGGCCGACCGACCCACCCGCGCGACCTCGCCCACCACCAGGCCCTGCACTACAGCTATGCACGCAATGGCAACGTCTGGCGCTTTCGCCATGCCCGCCACGGCGAATTCGCCCAGAGCATGCCGTCGCCATTGCGCGCGAACAATGCCGAAGCCCTGGCCCCCGCCCTGCTCGGCGGCATGGGGCTGGCGCTGCAACCGGAGTTCCTGGCCTGGAAGAGCTTGCAGTCAGGTGCGCTGGAGACCGTGATGGACGACTGGCAGGTGGAGCCGATCGCCCTACATGTCGTCACCCCGCCAGGGCGCGGACGCCCGGCACGGGTTCAGGCATTGATCGAATATCTGGTCGAACACTTCGCCAGCGCGCCCTGGGCGCAGCCTGTACGCACGCCAGCCTGAGGGAGCACTGGGCTCAACTGTCGGGGTCGGCCCAGCACTCGCGGATATGCTGAATCGCCGGCAGGCAGCCAAAGAAAGCCTCGACCAATTCAGGATCGAAGTGCGTTCCGCTCTGCTCGCGGATAAACGCCAGGGCTTCCTCCACCGGCCATGCGCGCTTGTACGGACGGCTGCTGGTCAGCGCATCGAAGACATCGACGATGGACACGATACGCGCCACATGGGGAATCTCCTCCCCAACCAGCCCGTTCGGATAACCGCTGCCGTCCCACTTCTCGTGATGGTTCAAGGCGATGACCGCCGCCTGCTGCAACAGGCCGGAAGCGTGCTCGCCGATGATGCGCGCACCGATCTGCGTGTGCTGGCGCATGATGTCCCACTCATCCGGCGTCAGCTTGCCCGGCTTGCACAGGATCGCATCGGGAATACCGATCTTGCCGACGTCATGCATCGGTGCAGCGTGCAAAAGGTCTTCCGCGGCCGCCTCGCTGTAGCCGACGGCCAGGGCCAGGGTCCTGGCGAACTGGCTGACGCGGATGATGTGCTGGCTGGTCTCGTTGTCCTTGAACTCGGCGGCGGCACACAGGCGCTGGACGATCTGCAGGCGCGTCTGGCGCAGCATGTCGGCCTGTACCAATGACAGGTGGGTGCGCACGCGCGCCTTGACGATGCTGGGGTTGAACGGCTTGCTGATGTAGTCCACCGCGCCCAGCTCCAGGCCAAACTCTTCATTGGCGGCCTGGGCCAGCGCGGTGACGAAGATGACGGGAATGGTCGAGGTCAGCGGGTCGTCCTTGATGCGCTGGCACACCTCGTAGCCGTCCATCTCGGGCATCATCACGTCGAGCAGGATCAGGTCGGGCTGCTCGCCGCGCGCCAGCTCCAGCGCCTTGGCACCGTCCTTGGCGATCAACAGCCGATACTGCTCCTTCAGGGTGTGGAACAACACCTGCAGGTTGGCCGGTTCATCGTCCACCAGCAGCAACAGCCGCCGGGAATCAACATGTGCATTCATACCGGTTCCCGGCTCCCCTCTGTGTCTGTGCGAGTGGCAATCACCTGCGCCAGCAGCGCATGGGCCTGCTGGAATTCGAAGGCATCAACGGCGTTGCGCAAGGCATCACCGTCCTGGTCCAGGGCGTCGCAGACAGCATCCAGCACCTGCGGATTCAATTCGTTGCGCGCCAGGCACGCCAGCAACTCGTGCAGGTTGGCCAGCAGACTGTCGCCCGAAGGCGCGGGGGCACCGGCCAGGGCCGTCACCTCCTCCTGCACCGCATAGGCGCGAAGCTCCTGGCTGGCGGCGCCCAGCAGCTCGCGCAGGCGGGCGATTTCGGGCAGTACCGCTTCATTGCCACCGGCCTTGACCTGACGCTCCAGCTCACCGGCCAGCGAAGCCACGCCGGGCAGTGCCAGGTTGCCGGCCGCACCGCGAATGCTGTGCAGGCTGAACAGCGTCTGCAACCAGTCGATGTTCGCCTGCCCGGATTCGGGCAAGGGATAACGCTCGCTGATTTCGCCAAGGAAAGCCCGCAGCGCCTTGACCAGCCGCGCCTGCGAGCCCCACAGGGAAATACCGGCCTGCCAGTCGATCAGGGCCACGACCTCATGGCCGCTGACTTCATCCCCTGCACGCGCCTGCAACGCGGATGTACCGAGTGCCAGCACCCTGGCGATTTCCGCCAGCAGGCGGGACTCGTCCAGCGGCTTCACGGCGAAACCGTTCATGCCGGCACTGCGGGCCGCGCTGCGGTCCTCGCTCATGACACTGGCGGTCAGGGCGATGATCGGTGTCGGATGGCGATTGTGTTCGCGCTCGTACTGACGGATGCGCCGCGTGGCCTGAAGGCCATCGCAGCCCGGCATGTGCACATCCATCAGGATCAGGTCGAAGCGCTCGGTCGTGTAGAGGCTCACCGCCTCTTCGCCATCGACCACCATCTGCACACGGTGCCCGCCCTGCTCCAGCATCAGGCGAAGCAGCTCCAGGTTCTGCGGCACGTCATCAGCCACCAGGACACTCAACTGCGGCAACGCCCGAACGCCTTCCTCGACGACGGCGACGGTGGGTCGGCGTCCGACAGGCAACGGCAGGTAGACATGGAAGGTGCTGCCTTCGCCAGGGCTGCTCTCGATCTCGATGCTGCCGTCCATCAGCTCGATCAGTTGCCGGGCGATGGTGGTCCCCAGGCCTGTCCCGCCGAAACGCCGGCTGATGGATGCATCCGCCTGGGTGAAGGGCGTGAAGATCGAGGCAATCTGCGGCGCAGTCATGCCGATGCCGGTGTCACGCACCTGGATGTGCACACGGCCGTCGTCCTCGCTGAACAGCAGCTCGACGCGACCACGCTCGGTAAACTTGATCGCATTGCCCAGCAGGTTGGTCAGTATCTGCTGGATGCGCAGCGGATCGCCGCGAAAGAACTCGCCCATGCTTTCCGGGTAGTCGACGGTCAGGTCGAGGTTCTTCGACTGGGCACCCAGGCGCAGCGAGGCCGCGATCTGCCAGGCCAGCTCGCGCAGCGAAAAATCGATGGTTTCCAGCACCATGCCGCCCTTCTCCAGACGGGTGCTGTCGAGGATGTCGTTGAGCAGGCCGAGCAATGAGCGCGCCGACTGACGCACAGTGTTGAGGTGGCTGCGCTGGGTCGTGTTGAGTTCGCCTTGCAGCAGCAGCTCGGTGAAACCAATGACGGCATTCATCGGCGTGCGGATCTCGTGGCTCATATTGGCCAGGAAGAAGCCTTTCGCGGCGGCGGCCTGTTCGGCGCGTTCGGCGGTCTCGCGCAGCGAGGCTTCCAGCGCATGGCGATCGGTGATGTCGGTGATGAAGCCGACGAACAGCAACTCGTCGGGCAGATCGACCCGCCCTACCGCCAGGCGCATCGGCATCAGGCTGCCATCCTTGCGCTGCGCCGTGACCTCGCGGCCGGTGCCGATGATCTTCGCCACGCCGGAAGACTGGTAGTTGTGCAGGTAACCGTCATGCCGGGAACGGTCCGGCTCCGGCATCAGCATGCTGACATTGCGACCGACCAGTTCCTCGGGTGTCCAGCCGAGCATGCGCTCCACAGAGCGATTGACGCTCTGGATCAGGCCGTGACTGTCGATGGTGATGATGCCGTCCACCGCCGTATCGAGGATGGCATGCAGGCGCGACTGGCTTTCTTCCACCTGCCGGTACAGCTCGCGGGAGCGAATCAGCCCGTTCACGGCGGAAACCAGCACAGTCACGGTGATGGTGAAAGTGGACAGCGCCACGGAAACGAAGACCGGGTTGAACTCGATGGCGATCTCGGGGGTGCCCGGCGTGCCGCTGAAGCGCACCGCCGCCATGCCGGTGTAGTGCATGCTGGCAATGGCCAGCCCCATCACCGTGCCACTGATATACAGGCGCTGGGGGCTGCTCAGGCGCGTCTCGCTCAAGCGGTAGCGCACCCACAGCGAGAGAATGGCCAGGCAGATCGCCAGCACGATGGAAAGGCCGAAGGTCAGCGGCTCGTAGCGCATCTGCAGCGAGGTGTTCATCGCCGCCATGCCGCTGTAGTGCATGGCGCCGATGCCCAGCCCGATCAGCGTACCGCTGGCGGCCAGCTGCACCGGGCTGATACTGCGATAAGACAGCATGCGCAGCGCCAGCCAGGAGGCACCCCAGGCCGGAATGATCGATAGCAGCGTCAGCGCCGTGTCGTAGTGGACATGGGTCGGCAGTTCGAAGGCCAGCATGCCGATGAAATGCATGGCCCAGATGCCCCCACCCAGGGCGAACGAGCCGGTACTGATGGCAACATGCCGGTGCAGCCCACTGTTGGCACGCAAGGCGAGCTTGGCGGTCTGCAGCGCCATGGTCGCGGAAAAGATCGAGACCAGCAGGGACAGCAGGACCAGACCCGCATGATGGTGTCCATGCACCTCCAGATGATGACTGCCCGCCGACATCGCATCGATGAAGAAATGCTCGAATACTGCCATTCACGACTCCAGGGCCATACATCACTTGCCGGCCAGGGGGCCGGAAACAGGTTTGAGCAACAGAAAAAACGTCAAAACCAGCACCTGTCCCTGGCGGCCAGCAAGGTTAACGGTCAGCACACCCTCAGTAAAGGCGATATGCCATCACCTATGTTCGTCCTGAGTCCATGCAACGCGCCCTTTTCCTGGCGACAGGTAGTCGGCAGGGCGCGCCAATTCATGACTGAATTTCTGCGTCTGCCGACGAATTACCCGAGTATTTTGCTCACCCATGGCCGAAAGCCCCGTTTCCAGGCCTGTCTCGCCACCTGCGCGTGCCGGCAGAAACCCCGCTTACCTAGTAGAAAAGGAAATCATGCTATTCCTTTCTTTCTGTTTTGGGCTTCAAGCAGAGCCTTTATGATGACGCCCACAAGCCCCTCAGCAGCGCTGCAAGGCACCTCTGAATGGCAAGCCTTTCACCCAGAATGCGTCATCACAGGAGTCACTCGCATGAGCAACAGCTTCCTCGATACCCTCAAGACCCGCCGCAGCCAATATGCACTGGGCAAGAACCTGCCCCTGCCGCAGGAAGACGTCACCGCACTGATTCAGGAAGCGATCAAGCTTTCCCCTTCCTCGTTCAACTCCCAGAGCTCGCGTGCCGTGATCCTCTTCGCCAGCCAGAGCGACAAGTTCTGGGGCTTCGTCAAGGACGAGCTGCGCAAGATCGTCCCTGCCGACGCCTTCGCCGCCACCGAAGCCAAGATCGACAGCTTTGCCGCGGGCGCAGGCACGGTCCTGTTCTATGAAGATCAGGAGGTCGTCACCGGTCTGCAGCAACAATTCCCGAGCTACGCGGACAACTTCCCGATCTGGTCCGAGCAAGCCAGCGGTATCGCCCAGTTCGCCGTCTGGACAGCCCTGGCCAACGCGCAGATCGGCGCCAGCCTGCAACACTACAACCCACTGCCCGACGCCGCCGTAGCCGCCGAGTGGAACCTGCCGGCGTCCTGGAAACTGCGTGCGCAGATGCCTTTCGGCTCCAACGAAGGTGGTTTCGGTGACAAGGCCTTCATCGACGACAGCCAGCGTTTCCGCGTTTTCGCCTGATGCGTCCACGCCCGCCTGTCCCTTGTGGGCAAGCGGGCCTTGCCGTGCGCTCAAAGCGCCGGCGCAGTGTCGATCATCATGCTCAGGATCAGCTTGATCTCCCGCGCGGGGTCCTCGTGCCCTTGCAGCACCAGCCCTTCGGCCAGGGAGGTGAAGACCATCGCCAGCACGGCACGCTCCAGCGGAATTCGTTTACCCGCGTGGTTGAAGATGCGCTCGATCAGGGTGCCCAGGGCTTCGCTGTTCTGTTGATGCAGGTCGCGGTAATAGCGGGCGAACGCTTCGTCGCGCGCGGCGATCAGTTGCAGTTCGACATCGAGGATGACGCAAGCCTTGTTGTTCTTCAGGTTGTCGATGTACAGGCTCAGCCCCTGCCCCAGTTCATCCACCGACGCCCCCGAGTTGATCGCCGCACTCAGGCGTTCGATCTCGACGCCCTTGAAGCGCTGGGCCAGGCACACCAGCAAATCCGCCTTGCTGGTGAAGTTGGAAAAGAATGCCCCTTTCGAGAAACCGGCACTTTCCGCAATATCGCTGACACTGGCGGCATGAAAGCCTTTGCTGACCATTAGTTCGATAGCCGATTCGAACAGTTTCTCGCGTGTTAGTTGTTGTTTCTCTTCCCGCCCCATTCTCTTTTTAATCATTACCCCACTCCAAATCAAAAACGGCACATCTTTATTATCAACTGCGAGTACCACAACGGACGGGCTGTAACCGGCCATGTCCTTACGCTTGGCAATCCATGGCGGCGGGGCTTCCTTATATAGCAATCGGAATGCCCCTGGGAACTCGGGTTTACAAATCACAGCACCTGCCATCCCCCACCGACCCGGCACATCGTGCACCTTTGCCGAGCGGGAAAACCTCATACCGTCTGCCTTGCCCTGCGCCCGATCATCGTAAAAAGCTCAAACACAGATCGTAACCCATTGAAATTCAATGACTTTAAAACCATAAGCGTTTTTGTGAACAATTCTTGAAAACACGAAATACCTGTTGATTTCTGGATACCTATTGGTTTTTAATTGCGCCCGCCGCCCCCATGGCCTGGTTCCAGGGCGGGCTAGCGCACCATTGCCACGGGCAATCCAAACTTGCAGGGAGCATGACTTGAACATGAAATGTGCATTCGTCACGGGCGCAACCGGTTTATTGGGAAACAATACGGTTCGTGCACTTCTGCAACGCCAGATCAAAGTAAAGGCACTGGTACGCTCACCCCAGAAAGCCCGCCAACAATTCGGAGACTTGCCTGTCGAGTGGATTCAAGGCGACTTGCTGGATGTCGATGCATTCAGCCATCACTTGAACGGCTGCGATGCACTGTTCCATACGGCCGCTTACTTCCGCGACAGTTACAAAGGTGGCAAGCACTGGCAGATCCTGCATGACACCAATGTCCTGGGCACCGAGCGCCTGTTGCAGGCCGCTTACGACGCTGGCATACGCCGTGCCGTGCATGTGTCCTCGATTGCCGTGCTCAAGGGTGAAAGGGGCGAACTGATCGACGAGAGCATGTCGCGCCCCGAAGAAGGCGCCGACGACTACTACCGCAGCAAGATCCTCTCCGAGCAGAAGGTCCGTGAGTTCCTGGCCAGCCATCCCGACATGTTCGTCGCCATGGTGCTGCCCGGCTGGATGTTCGGCCCCGGCGACATCGGCCCGACCTCCTCGGGGCAGTTCCTGCTCGACTTCATCAACCAGAAACTGCCCGGCGTATTGCCCGGCAGCTTCTCGGTGGTCGATGCCCGGGACGTCGCCGAACACCAGATCGCCGCCATCACCCATGGCCGCAGCGGCGAACGCTACCTGGCGGCAGGCATGCACATGGATATGTCCAGCATCTTCAAGGCGCTGTCACTGGTCAGTGGTGTGCCGGCGCCCGAGCGCAAGGTCCCGCTGTTCATGCTGCGCCTGATCGCCTTGTTTTATGAGGGCTACCACCGTCTGACACGCAAGCCGGTGCTGATCAGCACGTCCACCGTGAAGCTCATGGGCGAAGAGCGGGACCGCACCCACTTCAGCCACGAGAAGAGCCAACGTGAACTCGGCTGCCAGTTCCGCCCGGTGGAAATGACGCTGCTCGATACCCTGCAATGGTATCGCCAGCATGGCTACACCTCGACCCACGGCGCCTGAAACACGCTCAACACCTGAGGCCTGCCTCACAAAGGTTGCAAGACATGGAACGTTCCACACTCGCAGAAGGATTTCTGCACCGCTTCGTCGGCTTCGCGAAAAGCCACCCGGAGCAACTCGCGATCCGCGACCTGGACAATCAGGGCGCGAACTACTCCTACCGGCAACTGCTGGAGCAGGCAGAACAGAGGCGCGCCGCATTGTCGGCGCTGAAGGTAAAACCTGAGGACCGGGTCGCGATCATCCTGCCCAATGGCATGGAGTTCATCGCCTGCTACATGGCGGTCCTCGGCAGTGGTGCCATCCCGGTCATCCTCAATTGCAAACTCACCGGCTATGAGATGGAAGGTGTCATGGCGGTGGCCGCACCGGCCCTGGTGATCACCAGCCAGGACCTCCTGCAGCAGCATGGGCAGTGCTTCGGCTGCCACAGCCTGCTCATTGGAGAGGCCGACGAACCGCTCCCCGCGCATGCCACCCCGCTCGCAGCCATGGCCCTGACGCCACACCCCCTGCAACTGCCGGAAGGCAACCCGCTCGCCTCGATCCAGTTCACCTATCGAGGCGTCGGGCGGCCACTGGCCGTGCCCCACCGCTATCTGGACCTGACCCGTTCCAGCGATGGCCTGCATGAGCACTTCCATCCACAGGGCGTAGGCTCGGTGCACCTGGTGACGCTGCCGCTCTACGCGATCTTCGGCCTCTCGGTGATGATGGTCTTCCCACTGAGCATCGGCGCCACGCTGCTCATGACCAACACCCTGCTCAACCGCGATCTGGCCGAAGTGCTGTCGGAACATCAGGTCAGCTTCGCCTGCCTGGTGCCGGACATCATTCGCTACTTCAACATGCGCCTGGCCAGGCGCAAGGGCCGCACACTGCCGCTGCACCCTCGACTGATGCTGTATTCCGGCGGCAGTCACCTGCCGGCGGACGAGGCGGAAAGACTGGGCCAGTTGCTGGGCTGCAAGCCGGTCCTGCAGGGCTATGGCCTGACCGAAAGCATGCCGGTGCTGGTGCAGAGCTCCCTGGCAGAGGTGCATCGGGGCGCCATGGGCCAGCCCATCCGCGGCGTCGAGCTGCGCGTGGTCGACAGCCATGGCCATGAGGTAGGCGACGGGCAGATCGGCGAGTTGCTGATCCGTGGTGCCATGGTCATCGAGCGCTACGAAGGCGAGCCGCAGATCAGCGAACG